>JBQTGV010000121.1:0-42967 GCA_052390515.1 Candidatus Eiseniibacteriota bacterium
TGGCCGTCGCCATCCCGTCGGTGATCGCCTACAACCTGTTCAACCGTCGTCTCACCGTCCTCACGACGCTGCTGGAGCGGTTCGTCGCCGAGTTCCTCCGCGGCGCGCAGCACGGGTCGCACCGCGGCGGCGGCGCGCCGACCGCCCCTCCGCCGTCCGACGTGGGCAGCGCGAGCCGGCCTCCCGTCTTCGCCCGCCGCTCGGGCTGAGCAACTGCCGTGCCCCGGAAGAGGACCCGGCCGAACCTGGTGACCGACATCAACGTCACGTCGCTCGTCGACGTGATGATGCTGCTGCTCATCATCTTCATCCTGGTGGCTCCGATCCTGAACCAGGGCATCGAGCTCAAGCTGCCGGAGGCGAGCACCTCCGAGGCCGAGCCCGAAGAAGGGCTGCGCATCTCCGTCGGTCCCGAGGGCGAGATCTTCTTCGACGGCAAGCCGATCCTGCCGCAGGCGCTGGACGACGAGCTGCGCCGCCGCGCTTCGACGGATCCCGCGCTGCCGGTGCTCCTGGAGGGGGACCAGCGGCTCGCCTACGGGTCGGTGCTGGACGTCCTCGACCGCGCGCGCCTCGCCGGGCTGACCCGCGTCAGCCTCGCCACCGAGCCGCGACGGGAGCAGCCGTGAACCGCGGCCTCCTCCTCTCGCTCTCGCTGCACACCGTGTTCCTGTCGGTCTGCCTGCTCGGGCCGCGACCGAAGTCGTTCGAGTGGGACCGGGTCGACGCGGTCCCGGTCGATCTCGTGGCGCTGCCCCATGCCGAGGAGCCGGCGGCGATGGTCGCGCCCCCGCCCGAGCCGGCCCCGGCTCCGGTCAGGGAAGTCGAGCCGGCCGAGGCGTCTCCCGCGAAGTCCAAGGAGGCGAAGGCCGACGAGCCCGCGGTTCGCCCGAAGCCCCGGCGCGTGATCAAGCCGTACGCGCCGGCCCGCGATCCGAGCGAGCCCTCCCTCGCCGAGCGGCTCCGCGAGCGGTTGGACGAGACCGAGCCGGCGCCGGTCGAGGAGGCGCCCGCGGCGGCACCGGCACCCTCGTCGAGCGCGGTCGTCGAGGCCGTCGACTTCCCGTACGCGTGGTACTTGAACCTGCTGCGCGGGAAGGTCACCGCGGCCTGGGATCCGCCGGGCGAACGCCTGCTGGCGGGACGCTCGCGGCACGTGGTGGTGCGCTTCCGCATCCTGCGCGACGGCCGGATCATCGACGTCCGGGTCGACAGCGCGTCGGGGACTCCGGGGCTCGACGTCAGCGCCGAGCGGGCCATCCAGCAAGGGGGGCCCTATCCGCCCCTGCCCGAGACCTACACCGGTGAGTGGCTGGACGTCGGCGTCCGATTTAGCGTGAGGGAGGATGGGAGATGATGGGACGTGCCGGGCGAACGCTTCGAATCGTGCAGGGGATCATCGTCGCGGCCGTGCCGCTCTTCGCCGGGGCCGCCACGGCGGAGGGCCCGATAGTCGACGTGACGAAGGACCCCGACGTGCGCATCGCCGTCGGCATAGGGCGCTACGACTCGATCCCGGCGGACCGGGTCGGCTCTCCGCCCGGCGACGTGCTCGCCTTCGACCTGGAGATATCCGGGTGGTTCGAGGCGAAGCGTCCCGGCGTGCTGCCCCCGGCGTCGTTGAACGACTGGGGAAAGCGCGGCGCGGAGGTGCTCGCCGAGATGGAGATGGCGGGGAACGATCTCCGGGGGACGGTCCGCGACGTGGGCACCGGCGAGGTGCTCTTCCAGCGGGCCTACGCCAGCGGCGGCCCGCGGGAGAGGATCCATCGCTTCGCCGACGACGTCGTGCAGGCGCTCACCGGCGAGAAGGGGGTCGCGCGCACGCGGCTCGTGTGCGAGTGGAATACCGGCCAGGGCAAGCGCATCGTGTCGATGGACATCGACGGCTTCAACATGAAGAGCCTGACCGGCGATTCGGAGCTCGAGCTGAGTCCGAGGTGGGCTCCGAACGGCTCCAGCGTGGTGTACACCTCCTACGCGAGCGGCTACCCCGACGTCTACGTGCACGATCTGCGGGTCGGCAACCGGACCAAGGTGGCGCACTACGAAGGGCTGAACGCTCAGGGAGACCTGAGTCCCGACGGCTCGCGTCTGGTGGTGACGCTGTCCTACTCCGGGAACCCCGAAATCTGTTCAAAGGAACTTTCCTCGGGTAGAATCCGGCGGTTGACGAATCATGCGGCCACCGATGCGTCACCGTGCTGGTCGCCGGACGGCAGGCGGGTCGCGTTCGTCTCGGATCGAACGGGCAGTCCGCAGGTCTGGATCGTCGGCGCGGATGGCGGTGGCCTGGAGCGGATCACGGTTCGCGGGAGCTACAACACCGCGCCGGAGTGGTCACCGGACGGGAAGAAGATCGCGTACTGCGCGCTTCGTCCCGACGGGTTCCAGATCCAGGTGATCGACCTGGGCACTCGTGAAGTGACCACGGTGACGGAGGGTGGAGGCTGCGAGGACCCCAGTTGGTCTCCGGACGGCCGCAGCATTCTGTACAGCAGGAGGGCAGGGGGCCGCACGGACCTGTACATCACGAATCTCGACGAGAGGAAGGCACTGCGGGTGACGAAGGGGTCGGGTAGCTTCACGACACCGGACTGGTCACCGTACCGCTGAGCGAACGGAGGAGGAAACGATGCAGATCGGACGATTTGCCTGGACGGCGCAGGTGGCCGTCGCGCTGGGAGCGGTGCTTCTGGTGGCGGGTTGTGGGTCGAAGCCGCCAGCCGAAGCCGACATGACGGAGACGCCGGCCGGAGAACAGACGTCCGATGCGTCCGGTGAGTTCCCCACGGCGCGGGATGACAAGCCGCAGTGGACGGATCCGAACGACGCGAACCGTCACATCCTGGTGAACATCCATTTCGAGTTCAACAAGTACCGGATCCAGGAGCAGGACAAGCCCAAGCTCGAGGCGATCGCCGCGCTCCTGCAGGACAATCCCGACTGGAAGCTGCTCATCGAGGGGCACTGCGACGACCGCGGCACGAACGAGTACAACATGGGCCTCGGCGAGCAGCGGGCCATGGCGACGAAGAACTACCTCGCCTCTCTCGGCGTGGACGGAAGCCGCTTCACGACGATCTCCTACGGTGAAGAGCGTCCGCTCGACACCGCCCAGACCGAGGCCGCGTGGTCCAAGAACCGGCGCTGCCAGTTCCGGGTCGAGGCGCCGCGGTCGTGACGAGACCGGTTCCGAGACGAGCGGCGGCCGGCGGCACCGCCCGGATGAGCCGCAGCGGGCTGCTCGCTCTCGGGGCCGGGTTCCTCCTGTCGGGGTGCTTCGCCACCGAGAAGCACGTCGAGATGATCGAAACCGATCTCACGCAGAAGTCCGCGTGGACGGACGAGCGCATCCAGCGGGTCGAGTCCGACCTGGAGGCTCTGCGCTCGGAGAACGAGGCGCTGCGGCTGCGCATCGACGACCTCTCGGACCAGATGGCGAACCTCGGCGGGGAGGTGTCGACCCGCCTCTCCGAGCTCGTGCAGAGCGACCAGGACGTGGCCGAGCAGGCGCGCATGGCCAGTCAGAGCGCCACGGACCTGGAGACGAAACGCCAGCGAGACCGCGAGGAGATGCTCGAGCGCATGAACGTGATCCTGGAGGAAGTGCTCAAGGAGAACGAGCGGCTCGCCGGCCGCGTGGAGAAGCTGGAGAGCAGCGCGCTCACGTTCGGAAAGGTGCACCGCGTGCAGCCCGGCGAGAGCGTCGCCGGAATCGCCGCGCGTTACGGTGTGACCGCCGACGACATCGTCGCGGCGAACGGTCTGTCGGACGCGAACGTCATCTCCGTGGGCCAGGAGCTGATCATCCCCTCCGGGTCGCAGTAGCCGCGCCGTTCCCGGGCAGGCGACGCTCGTCATCGGGATCACTTCGTTCGAGACGGAACGCTAGCCAAATCCTCGTACTTCGCCGGCGAGCGAGCGGCCCACGACGTCCGCGGCCGCGGCGAACGCCCAGAAGAGCATCCACACCGGAACCACCGCTGCCGCGGCGCGGCCCCACCCCAGGGCGAACCGTTCCCGCAAGCCCACGGCGGTCAGTACGATTCCCCACACGCCGAAGAGGCTCAGGTGATCCAGCAGTGCCCGCGGCCACGGCGACTGCACCGCCGGGAGGAGTACGCCGAGGCTGGTGGCCGACGACAGCCGCGGGACGAGACCTGGATCGAACTCCGGACCATCGATCCACGTCACGCCGAGATCGATGCCCTTGCCGAGAATTCCCGGCAGCGCCGAGTAAGCGACGACGCAGAGCACCGCGCGGAAGCTCGACCGGCCGGTGACGACCACGGAAGCGGCCCACAGCACCGTGGCCGCGGCCGCCCAGCGGATCCCCAGGGCGAGCGGAGCCGCTGCGACCGAGACCACCTTCATTCGCGTGAGGCCGCGGCGAACCTGTTCCACGGTCTCGGGGGAGTCCATGGTCGCCAGGAGGTGCGCGGACGCCCGCTGCGAGACGGAGACCATCAGGAGCGTCACCAGGACGGAGAAGAGCGAGGCGACGACCCACGGCGCGACGATCGGGTGCCGCTCCCCGAAGGCACGGAAGGTGCCGACCGGCCGGATCAGCACGTTCCAGGTCGCCGCCACGTCCGCGCGGAGCGTTGCCGGGAGCTGCATGCGGCCTCCTCCAAGGGGAAGGGACCGCTTCGCACGCCCTCCGGCGCGAGGGGTCGGGAGCGCGCGAAGCGAGGACCGGGCGACAACCCGCGCCGCTCCGCGAGCGAGTTCGAGGTGAACGACTCGAGCGGGAAGCGAGCGATCGTGGTCCCGATGGTTCGCCTCCGCAAGACGCATGCCGCGCCCGGTCGCCCACGCCGCCGCGGAGGAGCGCGCCGTCGAGGACGGGCGTCAAGCGGAGGCGACGGCGGAGCACCCCGAGGTTGACGCCACCCGCTCGCTCGCGAAGACTTCCCGCATGAGCCGTCTCCGACTCGTCGCGCACGGGCTGCTCACCGGCGTGCTCGTCGGCGTCGCGGGCGGCGCCGTGGACGCCTGGACCACTCCGCACGCCTTCCTCGGCCGGCAGTTCCTGGGTGTCGCCGTGCTGGCCTGGGTGATCTGCGGGGCGGCGGGCGGCCTCGCTCTCGGTCTGTTCGCGGCGCTTCTCTGCCGCCGCGCGGGCGGCGGTGGCGCGCGCGCGCCGCACTCGCTCGCCGCCTGGATCACCGCCTCCTCGGCAGTCGCCGCGGCGTGGTTCCTCCTCGTCGTTCACGCGAACGTGGTCTGGCTGGGCTCGGACACCGGCCGGCAGGCGCTGCTCTTCGACGCTGGCACGGCGCTGGCGGCGCTGGCGGCCGCGTGGTCGACCGCCCGTCTCCTCGGGCCGGCGTTCGAGCGGCCCGGCCATCCGCTCCGCCGCCTGCTCGCCGGTGCCGCCGGACCGTTGCTCGCCGCCGCCGCGATCCTCGTTCTGGCCGCAGTCCCGTGGCGGGGGGGACTCGAAGGTGCCGGACCGCCGCCGGCGGCTGCGCCCGCCGGAGCGCCGGACGTCGTGCTCGTGCTCATCGATACGCTGCGCCGTGACCACCTCTCCGCCGAGGGTTACGAGCGTCGCACGACGCCGGCGCTCGACGAGCTCGCCGCGCGCGGCGCGCGCTTCCCCGAGTTCGCCAGCCAGAGCTGTTACACGAAGCCCGCGGTCGCCTCCCTGCTCACCTCGCTCTACCCCTCGGGACACGGAGTCGGCCACCTTCGCACGGTGCTGGGCGAGGATCGGCTCACGCTCGCCGAGATCTTCCACGCGGCCGGCTGGCGAACGGCGAAGTTCGTCTCCAACACGATCCTCGGAGCGGAGTTCGGGTTCGCCCAGGGAACGGAGCGCTTCTCCACCCTTCCGGTCGAGCTCGTGCCGCGCACCCGACTGGGCTACGCGCTCTTCCGCCTCGGGGAGGGTGGACGCGAGGTTCCGGGGCGCGCCCTGCTCGCGCGCGCGCTCGCGGCCGCCGAGCGAACCGTCACCGGCGCTCCGGGCGCCGAGACGCTGTCGCTGCCGGCCCCCGCGATCGTGGCCGAGTACGAGAAGTGGCGAAGGTCCGTCGGCGAAGGTCCCGCGTTCGCCTACCTGCACTTCATGGAGCCGCACGCGCCGTACCGGCCGCTGGCGGACGTCGCCTCCCGCTTCGAGGGTGCCGCGCTCGAGGCCGAGCACCCGCCGACGACCGGGCTCTTCCTGCCCTTCGCCCGGGCCGCGGAGCTGCCCGCGTCGCGCCGGCTCGGCCTGGTGCGCGCCTACGACGCGGAGGTGGCCGGGCTCGACGAGACGCTCGGCGGTTTCTTCGCTCGTCTCGCTTCGAGCGGCCGGCCGGTGATCGTGGCGGTGACCTCCGACCACGGCGAGGAGTTCTACGAGCACGGCGGTTGGGGGCACGGCCAGTCGCTGCACGAAGAGCTGCTGCGCGTGCCGTTCGTGATCGCGGGACGGGGCGTACCGCAGGGAGTCGTACCGCGGGGTCCGGCACAGCTCGTCGACGTGGCGCCGACGCTGCTCGATCTCTGCGGAATCCCCGTGCCGGTCGGACTGGCCGGCCGGTCCCTCGTGCCGGCAATGACGGCAGCCGCAGCCGGCGACACGGCGGGCACGGAAGCCGACCGGGAGCACTTCGCCGAGATCGTCTACGGCGACACGTACTGGGCCCGCTCGCTTCGCGCCGGCCCGTGGAAGGCGATCGTCGCGCGGCTGGGCGAGGACGCCCGCGTGCAGCTCTTCGACCTCGCCGCCGATCCGGGAGAGCTGCGAGATCTCTCCGACTCGCTCGGGGACCGCGCGGCGGCCATGGTCGCGCGCATCGAGGAACTGGCGGCGGCCGCGAAGGCGGGCGCCGGCGCCGGCACGACGGCGGAGTTCGATCCGGTGACGAGAGAGCGGCTGCGCGCGCTGGGCTACGTGGAGTGACGGCGAAGGAGACGAGAGCGCAGAGGTCCCTCGCGGAGTTGCCGAAGCAACCGGAGGCGAAAGGCCCCTCGCGTCGTCGCCGCCGTGTCCGGAGCCACGGACGGCGCAGGCCGGCGGCCACGATGCGAGCGAGCCAGGACGGCGAGCGAGCTTAAGCGAGGGGCCTTTCGCTTTCGGTCTGCTTCGCCACTCCCGCACCCAGCGCGTCCAGCGCCTCGCCCAGCCGCCGGATGCCCTCCAGGATGTCGCCCTCGTCGTGCCGGGAGAGGTCGAGCAGTACGAAACGGTCGGCGGACTCCGCAGCGCCGCAGTCCCGGGCGCCGCGGACCAGCACGCCGCGGTCGCGGGCCGCCTCGCGGAGCGCTTCGCCGTTGACTCCGTCGGGCAGGTCGACGCGCACCGCGTCGGCGCCGTCCGAGAACGCGTGCGAGGGCGATGCGGGGATCCGGCGCGCGAGCGCGCGCGACACCGACGCGGCGCGCAGCTTCCGCCGCTCGCGCAGCGTACGCAGGGTCCGAACCCGCGACGGCGCGTCCAGCGCGAGGGCCAGCGCGCGCTGGGACAATCGGTCGAGCGTCTTCTCCGTGGGGTCGGCGCAGAGCCGGAGGCGCTCCAGCACCTTCGCGGTTCCGCCCACCGCCGCGGCAACGAATCCTCCGCCGGCCTCGTCCGAGAGGTCGCTGAGCGAGATCACCCGGCCGGTCGGCTCCAGCACGGCGAGCGGGGGCGGCGCTGGCGGACCGTCGAGCCACTCCGTGTGCGTGACGTCCTCGACGACGGGAATCCCCGCGTCCCGCGCGAGGTCCAGCAGCGCTCTTCGGCGCGCCGGTCCCGGCGGCCGCCCGGGCAGCCGGGACGAACCCGTCGTGACGAGGAGCAGCCGTGGCGTTGCGCGCCGGACGGCGTCTCCGAGGTCGCGCTCGGAGTCTTCGCCCGGGAGGACGACGAGCCGCGCTCTGCGCTCCTCGACCGGAACGGCGAGATCCGGATCCAGCAGGGAGTCCGCGAGCACGGTTCCGCGGCGCGGGACGAAGACGCGGAGGATCCGAGCCATCGCCGCCGCACGCCCCGGTACGATGGCCACGTCGTCGCTTCCGAGCAGCACACCGCACCGGGCGAAGTGACGCGCGGCCGCGGCGCGCAAGGACGCCTCGCCGAGCGGCGGCGGCGCGGAGAACAGCGGACCGCTCCCCTTCGCGAGCGCTCCCTCGTGGAACAGGCGCAGTTGATGGCTGGAGAGGTTCGCGGTCCGCGCGCCCACGCCGGCGAGGTCGATGAGCTGCTCCGTCTCGGTGCCGGGATCGAGCCACGCCGAGCGTGGCAACGGATCCCGCTGGCGCGGCTCGGGCAGCCCGAGCGGGAGCTTCGGGTCCTCGGGAATCTGGCGCCGCACGGTCGCGCCGGATCCGGGGCGGATCTTCACGAGCTCGCGTGCGGCGAGCTCCTCGTACGCCGTCTCCACCGTCTGCTTGCTCACGCCGAGATCGGCGGCGAGCGCGCGCGTCGCAGGGAGCCGGCCACCTGCGGTGACGTGCCCGCGGCGGATGAGCTCCTCGAGGTAGCCGGCGATCTGGCGGGGAAGCGGCTCCCGGGAATCGCGGTCCAGCGGGATGTACATGGCAGCGCCATTGAACCGCGCCGCGCGCCGAGGGACAAGGGGGGCGAGGGGCGGCGCCGCCCGGCCCGGTGGGGCGGCGAGAGGCGGCGCCACGCCCGGCGCGGGGAAACAGGGTCTTCCCGCGCGCGGTCCGGCATGGTAACCATCCCCTTTCCTGCCGCGTCCCCCCGTGCCAGGGAGGCCCACCATGGACGAATCCGTGACCACGACGAGGAACAGAGGAGCGAACGACCGCATGTCCGATCCGGGAAAGCTGAGCCTCGACCAGGTTCGCACCGAGTGCGAGGCGAATGACGTCAAGTACGTGCAGCTGCAGTTCGTCGACATCCTCGGCATTCCCAAGTGCGTGGAGATCCCTCTTCTCCAGCTGGAGAAGGCGTACAACAACGAGATCATGTTCGACGGCTCGTCGATCCACGGCTTCGCGCGGATCAACGAGAGCGACATGGCGCTGTACCCGGACTGGAGCTCGCGGGTGTTCGAGCGCTCGCCGGACGGTGCCGGCGGCCTGCTTCGCGTCATCTGCGACGTGTACACCGACAAGATGGGGGCCGAGGGCGCGCGCCCTTATGAGGGCGACCCGCGGGTCAATCTCAAGAACTGCCTGGCGAAGATCAAGTCGGAGCTTGGCTGGGACTACATGACCGGCTGCGAGGCGGAGTTCTTCCTGTTCGACGCCGAGGCGCTCGAGGAAGGCCGGCTCGTCACCCACGACGAGGGCGGCTACTTCGACGTGGATCCGGTGGACCGTGCCATCGTCGTGAAGCGCGAGATCACGAACCAGCTCCACGCCATGGGCTTCGAGGTGGAGGCGCTGCACCACGAGGTGGCCGCCGGACAGCACGAGATCGACTTCAAGTACGCGGGCGCCCTGCACACCGCCGACAACCTGATGAAGTTCAAGGCGCTGATCAAGAGCGTCGCGCGGGACTACGGGCTGCAGGCCACGTTCATGCCCAAGCCGAAGCAGGGCATCAACGGCAACGGCATGCACACGCACATGTCCATCTGGAAGGACGGGGCGAACATCTTCCGCGACGACAAGTCGCAGCGGTACGGGCTGTCACAGACGTGCCTGCACTTCATCGCCGGGATCATGGAGCACGCCGCGGCCATCACCGCGCTGGCGAATCCGCTCGTCAACAGCTACAAGCGGCTCATCCCGGGCTACGAGGCGCCCACGGTCGTCGCCTACAGCCTGGCGAATCGCAGCCCCATGATCCGGCTGCCCAAGGCCACCGGGAACTCCAAACGCATCGAGGTGCGTTCCCCGGATCCGTCCACGAACCCGTACCTGCTCTTCGCCGCGCTGGTGGCGGCGGGGGCGGACGGCGTCCTCAAGGAGCTCTCCGCGCCCGAGCCGGTCACGACCAACGTGTATTTGGAGTCCGCGGAGTGGCGCCGCGAGCGCAATATCAAGGAGCTCCCGGGCAGTCTCGAGGAGGCGCTCGACGCGCTGGAGAAGGATACGGTGATCCGCGCGGTCTTCTCGGCGCACATCCTGGATCACTATCTCGACTCCAAGCGCACCGAGATCGACGAGTACCGCCAGGTCGTCCACTCGTGGGAGCTGGAGCGGTATCTGGTGCAGTACTGAGCGGGCGGGCATGGCCCGCCGATGTACCGGCAGCGGCGCAGCCGGGAGAGAGCTGGGCGCGGCGCCCCAAGCCGTGCCCAGTGTAGTATTCTGCGACGCCATGGAACTGTCCGACGAAGTGCGCATGAGGCGCTCGGAGATCCTCGCGCTTGCAGAACGCCGAGGCGCTCGCAACGTGCGGCTCTTCGGTTCCGCGGCCCGCGGCGGCGCTCGTGACGACAGCGACGTCGATCTCCTGATCGACTTGGAGCCTGGGCGCACCGCGTTCGACCTCGGCGGGCTTCTCCTCGATCTCGAGGACCTGCTCGGCCGCCGCGTCGACCTCGTCACGGAACAGGGGTTGCACTGGTACATCCGCGAGCGAGTCCTGCGCGAGGCCCAGCCGTTGTGACCAAGGACGACGGCCTTTACCTGACGCACATGGAGGAGTGCCTCGGCCGGATCGAGGAGTACACCGCTGAGGGGCGTCAAGCGTTCCTCGGCTCCACTCTGATCCAGGACGCGGTGCTGCGAAACCTGCAGACGCTGGCGGAGTCGGCGAAGCGGGTCGGCGCGCCGCTCCGCGAGCGCCACCCCGAGGTGCCTTGGCGGGACATCGCGGGGTTCCGAAACGTCGTCGTGCACGACTACCTCGGCGTCGATCTCGACACGATTTGACAGGTCGTCGAGATCTGGGTACCGCGCCTTCGCCCGGAAGTCGCCCTGATGAAGCTCGAAGCCACGACGCCGGCGCTCCGGGAGGGCGAAAGTCATCTTGCTTTGGACCCGGCAATGCTCGACAAGATGGCGGAGTGGGTCGCCGCCGGCATTGTGGGAGGTGTCGCGTATGCGTTGGTCAGCGAGCCGATCGTAGCCTTCGTCCGGCACCTGGTGCGTTCGCAAGGGCGAGCGAAGGGACAAGATTTGGAAGAACGTGTCTATCGAGAATTGAAGCGAGTGAAGCGCAAGCCTCACGTATCGGACGCGGACCTCAGGGCGCGCGCGAAGCGGATCTTCGAAGAGGCTGGTCTGTAGCTCGCGCACTCGGGGAACTTGGAGTATGCGACAGGCTTTTGATACGGCGGAACCCTTGGAGATCGTGCTGGAAGCACGGAACGGAACCTCCGAGCCGGATCGGCTGACGCTCACGCTGGCGAGCGACGGCATCTGCCGTACCGACGATGTCACCGTGCGTCTGGACCGTCGCCTTCCGTCGGGGCCGCCACCTCGGCGAGACAGCCCACGCCGAGCTCGAGCAGAACCCCGAGCGAGTGCGCGCAGCGGCCATCGCCGTAGTTCGGGAAGAGTTCGAGCGTTCGGGCCGCGACATCTTCGACCCGCCCTCAGACTCATGATGTCTAGACGGCGCGATCGCCCTCGCGCTAGGTTGCCGCGTATGGTGATCAAGGCTGCCGAGTGGGTCCCCCTGGGAGCGCTTCTCCTCGCGCTGAGCAGTTGCGCGGACTCGGGATCGACTTCCCGGTCGGTTCCACCCGCGCCGGCCGATGCCGCCGCCCCCGCCGATCCCGTCGCGCGCGGGAAGTATCTGGTCGAGGTGGCCTCGTGCGGAGAGTGCCACACGCCGTGGATCCTCGGGCCCAGCGGCCCCGCGACGGACGCATCGCGGCTGCTCTCCGGACATCCGGAGAAGGAGGCACACCCTCCGGCGAAGGTTCCCGACGGTTGGATGATGCTCACCTCCGCCACCGGCACCGCCTTCGCCGGACCGTGGGGCGTGAGCTACGCGATGAACCTCACGCCGCACGACACGGGACTCGGCGTCTGGAGCGAGGACCTCTTCGTGCAGGCCATGCGCCGCGGCAAGCACATGGGTGTCGGGCGCCCGATCCTTCCCCCGATGCCGTGGGCTTCGTACTCCGAGATGCCGGACGAGGATCTTCGCGCCATGTGGGCCTACCTGCAGAGCATCCCGCCGATCGAGAACGTGGTGCCCGAGGCGATGATCGCGAAGGCGCCTGGTCCGGGCGGGGGCTAGGAAGCCGGCCGGCCCGACCGCGAATCGAAGCGCCCCCGCGCCCGCGGCCCGAGGGTCGACCGGCGGCTCCTCGCCCGGTATCCTTCGGGCGGACCGCCGGCTCTTTCCACCGGCGAAACCACCCTCGAGGTCTCACCATGTCCAACGGCCACTTTCGAACGAGAATGCCGGCGAACGAGCCGGTGCTTTCCTACGCGCCGGGGACGCCGGAGCGGGCCGAGCTGCGTGAGGCCGTGCGCCGTCTCGGCTCGCGACAGATCGAGATCCCCCTCGTCATCGGCGGAAAAAAGGTCGAGACCGGGCGGATGGGCGAGTGCCGCTGCCCGCACGATCACCAGCACCTCCTGGCCCGCTGGCACAAGGCCGGCGCGAAGGAAGTGGACCAGGCCGTGGAAGCGGCGGCCAAGGCCTGGCCGGAGTGGTCGCGGACGGCGTGGCACGAGCGCGCCGCCATCTTCCTGAAGGCGGCGGAGCTGCTGGCCGGCCCGCACCGCCAGACGGCCAACGCGGCCACCATGCTGGGACAGTCCAAGACCTGCCATCAGGCGGAGATCGACTCGGCCTGCGAGCTGATCGACTTCTGGCGCTTCAATCCGTTCTACATGCAGCAGATCTACGAGGAGCAGCCGGAGAATTCGCCGGGCGTGTGGAACCGCACCGAGTACCGCCCGCTCGAGGGTTTCGTCTTCGCGGTGACGCCCTTCAACTTCACGTCCATCGCCGGGAACCTGCCGACCTCGCCGGCGCTCATGGGCAACACGGTGTTGTGGAAGCCCGCCTCGTCTGCGGTGTATTCCGCGCACTATCTCATGGAAGTGCTGATCGAGGCGGGGTTGCCGCCCGGCGTCATCAACTTCGTCCCCGGCTCCGGCGGTGAAGTCGGAGATCCCGTGCTGGCCAGCCCGGCCTTCGCGGGCGTGCACTTCACCGGATCGACCGAGGTGTTCCACGGCATCTGGGGGACGATCGGCGCGAACATCGCGCGCTACGCGAACTACCCGCGCCTCGTGGGCGAAACCGGCGGCAAGGACTTCGTCTTCGCCCATCCGAGCGCCGACGTCGACGCGCTGGCCACGGCGCTCGTGCGCGGCTCGTTCGAGTACCAGGGTCAGAAGTGCAGCGCGTCCTCGCGCGCGTACATCCCTGAGAGCCTGTGGCGCCGGACGAAGGACGCACTCCTCGGCCAGCTCTCCGAGGTGCGCATGGGCGATCCGACGGAGTACGAGAACTTCCTGGGAGCGGTCATCGACAAGGGCGCCTTCGAGACGATCCAGCGCTACATCGAGTACGCGAGGAAGTCGGACGACGCCGAGATCCTGCATGGCGGCGGCTGCGACCCGAAGAAGGGGTGGTTCATCGAGCCGACCGTCGTCCTCGCCACCGATCCGGACTTCAAGCTGATGCGCGAGGAGATCTTCGGTCCGGTGCTCACCGTGTACGTGTATCCCGACGGGCAGCTCGACAAAGCGCTCGGCCTCTGCGACCGCGGGTCGGCCTACGCGCTCACCGGGGCGGTCTTCGCGCAGGACCGGCAGGCCGTGGCGATGATGGCGGACCGCCTGCGTCATGCCGCCGGCAACTTCTACATCAACGACAAGCCGACCGGGGCGGTCGTGAACCAGCAGCCCTTCGGTGGCGGCCGCGCGTCCGGCACGAACGACAAGGCCGGCAGCAAGCTGAACCTCTCGCGGTGGGTGACGCCGCGCTCCATCAAGGAGACGTTCGTCCCGCCGAGGCACTTCGCCTATCCGTTCCTCGCGGCGGACGCGCCGTCGGAGCGCGGGAAGTAGGGCGAGGTGGGTGGCGCGGCCCGAGGCGGCATCGACGATCTGGATCGGAACGCCGAGCGGGCCGCCCGGCTGCGCAATGGCGCGCTGACGGGCCTCGGCCGCCTCACCGAGGAACAGCTCAACTGGCGAACCGAGCCCGGCTCCTGGTCGCCCGGGGAGTGCGTACTGCATGTGAACCTGTCGAACCGCCTGTTCCTCGACGCCATCGAGAGACGGATTCAGGTGGCGCGGGAGCGCGGTCTACTGCGGGAAGGGCCCTTCCGCTACGGATGGCTGGACCGCTGGTTCGTTCGGGAGCTGGAGCCCCCGGTGCGGCGCCGTGTGAGAGCTCCGCGGATCTTCCGGCCCCAGCCTCGCCGGGCCGGGGCCTCCGACATCGCCGAGCTCGGGCGGCTCCTGCAACGGGCCGTCGCCGCAATGCACGCGGCGAAGGGCGTCGATCTCGCGCGGGTGAAGGTGGCATCGCCGGTCTCGCCGCTGATCCGGTGGCAGCTCGGCACGGCCTTCCAGATCATCGTGGCGCACAGCGATCGCCATTTGCAACAAGCCGAGCGCGTGATGCAGAATCCGGCGTTTCCGGGAGGGGGGAGAGCGTGAGCCAGTCCAGCGATGTCTTCAAGCACCTGACCGACGAGGAGTGCGAGGCGCTGATCGGGGAGATGAGGGAGTCGGTCCGGCCGATCTACAAGCAGCTGGAGACCGTCACGGCGGCCACGTTCCGCGTTCGCCCGGTGTTCCTGGGCAAGCAGCCCTTCCCCAAGCGCTGCCAGATGATCAAGAAGGCGATGGCGCTCAAGTCCAACTCGGAGGCGGCCGGGGACGTGCTCGCGGCGTTCTTCCTGGAGCAGTACTCCCAGGAAGTGGCCGAGCTGCTCGACGCGCTGGGAGTGGAGCACGAAGAGGGGGCGCTGAAGCAGGCGGCTCCGCCTCAACCGGCGAAGAAGAAGCTCGATACGGTCGTGAAGAAGTTCCTGGGCGGCGAGAAGCCGCTGATCCGCTCGGTCCTGGTCAAGAGCTTCGCCGCGCAGTCGGCCGTCGACTGGCCGGCGCTCGACGCGATGATGTTCCCGGCGCTGCAGGAAGCCGGAGAGGCGAAGTGAGCGGCACGGTGGTGCGGACCGACCTGGGATTCCTCGCCGAGCTCGGCGTCGGCCCGGTGTCCGCCGGTGCCTCGCACGGAGCCTGGATCGACACGAAGGGCGCGGAGCTCGTGAGTCGGGCGCCCTTCGACGACTCCGAGATCGGCCGCGTGCGGCAGGCGACGAAGGCCGACTACGAAGCGGTCATAGCGAAGGCGTGCGCGGCGTTCGACCGCTGGCGCTTGCGGCCCGCGCCCCGGCGCGGCGAGGTGGTGCGCCTGCTCGGCGAAGAGTTCCGCCGCGTCAAGAAGCCGCTCGGCGCCCTGATCAGCTGGGAGATGGGCAAGATCCGCTCCGAGGGCGAAGGCGAAGTGCAGGAGATGATCGACATCGCCGACTTCGCCGTTGGCCTTTCGCGGCAGCTCTACGGTAAGACCATGCACTCCGAGCGGCCGGGGCACCGCATGTACGAGCAGTGGCATCCGCTCGGCGTGGTGGGCATCATCACCGCCTTCAACTTCCCCGGTGCGGTGTGGGCGTGGAACGCCATGATCGCCGCGGTGTGCGGCGACGTGTGCCTGTGGAAGCCGTCCTGGAAGACGCCGCTCACCGCCGTGGCCATCCAGAGCCTCTGTCATCGGGTGATGAGACAGCAGGACTGCGACGGCGTGTTCGACCTCGTGATCGGCTCCGACACCGAGATCGGCGAGACGCTGATCGCCGATGGGCGCATCCCGCTCGTCTCGGCGACGGGGAGCTGCCGCATGGGTCAACGCGTCGGCGAGGTCGTGGCCCGCCGCATGGGCCGCTGCCTCCTCGAGCTGGGCGGCAACAACGCCATCATCGTGACCGCGGACGCGGACCTGGACCTCGCGCTGCGCGGCATCGTGTTCGGGGCGGTCGGCACCGCCGGCCAGCGTTGCACCTCGACGCGCCGCGTGTTCCTGCACCGCTCCATCGCCGCCGAGTTCACGAAACGGCTGGAGCGGGCCTACGCGTCGGTGCGCATCGGCAATCCGCTGGAGGAGGGCGTGCTCATGGGCCCGCTGGTCGACGCGTCCGCGGTGGAGGGGTTCGAGGCAGCGGTGGCCCGGATCCGCGCCGAGGGTGGCGAGATCGAGCGCGGCGGAAGGCGAATCGACCGGCCGGGCTTCTTCGTCGAGCCGACGCTGGTGCGCGCGCGGCCGGACATGGCCATCGTGAAGCAAGAGACCTTCGCTCCGATCCTCTACCTCTTCGAGTACGAGAACCTGGACGATGCCGTCCGCTGGCAGAACGACGTATCCCAGGGGCTCTCCAGCGCCATCTTCACTTCCAGCGTGGTGGCGGCGGAGACGTTCCTCTCGCCGCGGGGCTCGGACTGCGGCATCGCCAACGTGAACATCGGGACCTCCGGCGCGGAGATCGGCGGGGCTTTCGGTGGCGAGAAGGAGACCGGGGGAGGACGGGAGGCCGGTTCCGACTCGTGGAAGGTCTACATGAGGCGCCAGACCTGCACCATCAACTGGTCCGGGGACCTCCCGCTGGCGCAGGGCGTGAAGTTCGACGTCTCGTAGCGGCGGCGCCCGCGAATGAGTAGAATGTCCTTCGGCCGCCCTTGGTTTCACGGTCGAGGAAGCGCATGCGAGCCATCCCCCTCTTCGTGCCGCTCGGTGCCCTCCTCTTCGCGGCCACCGCCCGCGCCGAAGTCGTCATCAACGAGTTCGATCGAGGCGGGGCGCTGGACAACGTTGAGCTGTACAACAGCGGGCCGCCGCAGGACCTCACCGGCTGGCAGCTCGAGAACGGCATCGGCGACACGATCGACCTCGACGGCATGATCGGCACCGGTGGGTTCCGCAGCTTCGGCAAGGCGGCCTTCGTTCCCGAGGGTGGGCAGATCGAGCTCCTGGACGGCACCGCGGCGAAGCGGGACGAGGTCGCGTACGGCGATCAGGGCGGGGCGCCCCTGCCGCCGCCGGTCGGGAGCTTCTCCTGCGCGCGGCACGCCGACGGCGCCGACACCGGAAACCACGCCACGGACTGGACGCTGGACCGTACCAAGACGCTCGGCGCGAGCAACACCGTTCCCTCGCCCACGCTCGGAGCGAGGTCAGGCGTCATGAACGAGCTGGGCCGGCTCGGCGGCGGTCCGAGCCGTTCTGCCACGTGCATCGCCTTCCCGCGAGTCGAGCTCTACAATCGCGCGGACACGACCGAGTCGGTCACCGGATGGTTCCTGACCGACGGCCGGGACACGCTGACGCTCTCCGGGACGATCGCTCCCGAAAGCGTCCTGGTCTTCTCCGCGTTCCCCGGGAACTTCTGCTTCGAGCAGACCCACGTGATCTACCTGTTCGACGAGATGGACCGGCGCGTCGACCAGTGGGGCATCGCCGGGACGACGCTGCCGGGCGCCACGCACAGTTGGCAGCGCGTCCCGGACGGTTCGGGACCGTTCGACGGCTGGAACTACGCGACGAGCGGCGGGGACTCGACGATGTTCGTCCTCGATCACACCTTCGGGGGTTTCAATCCTCCGCCGGTCGTCGCCGCAGGGGACATCGGCGCGGCGCCGGCGGCGGCGACACTCCTGCTGTCAGCGGCACCGAACCCTTTCCGGACGGAATCGACGGTGCTTTACGACCTGCCCGGGCAGGGTCGGCACCGGATCAGCATCCACGACGCCGCGGGCCGGAACGTGGCGACGCTCGCCACGGGCGAGGCCGCCGCTGGCCGCCACGCGGTGATCTGGGACGGCTCGACGCGGGATCGCAGGCCGGCGCCGAGCGGAGTGTATTTCGTCCGGCTGGAATACCTGGACCGCGTCGAGGCGAGGGCGATCGTCCGCACGCGGTGAGCCGGCTTCCGCCAAAGGAGAGTAGATCATGTTCCTGCCCGCCCTCTCGCACCGCCGCCGCCGCAACCGCGCGGCGAGCACCGTTCGGCTCTCCCTCTTCGCAGTGCTGCTCCTGGGCCGTCCCGCAGGCGCCGCGGTGACCATCAACGAGTTCGACCGCGGGGCCGCCACCGACAGCGTGGAGATCTTCAACAGCGGGCCCGGCATGGTGACGCTCACGGGTTGGACGCTCCGGAACAACCTGGCCGACACCATCGTGCTTTCGGGCGTGATCGCTCCGGGCGGGTTCGTCACCCAGGCGAAGGCGTCCTTCGTGCCAGAGGGAGGGCAGATTGAGCTGCTCGACGGCACGCTCTTCCAGATGGACCAGGTGTCCTACGGCGACCAGGGCGCGGCCCCGCTCCCGCCACTGAATGCCGGCTACTCCTGTGCGCGCGTCACCAATGGGCTCGACACCGGCAACCTGGCGACGGATTTCACGCTCGATGCGACGAGCACCTTCCAGGCCAGCAACAACCCGGGCACGCCGATGCTCGGTGGTCTGACGGTGAAGAACAACGAGGCCGGCAAGTCCGGCCCGTCGCCGTCGGACCGGGCCATGGTGTGCAGCTCCTCGTATCTGGTGGAGCTGTACAACAGCAGCGGCACGGTGAGCCTCTCGGGGTGGTGGCTGACCGACGGCCGGGACGTGATGAGCCTCACCTCTTTCGGCTCGATCGGACCCGGCGCGGTCAAGGTGATCTCCGGGTTCCCGGTGAACTTCTGCTTCGAGGAGACGCAGGTGCTGTACCTGTTCGACGGCCTCGGTCGTCGCGTCGATCAGTGGGGGTTCTCCGGCACGAGCCTCGCGTCGGCGTCGGTGAGCTGGCAGCGCTTCCCGGATGGAGCGGGTCCGAACGACGGGTTCACCTTCGCGACGAGCGGCGGTGGCACGAACGTGTTCGTCGTGGCGGAGAGCTTCGGGTTCCTGAACGGCGCCTCGCCGCCGCTTCCGGGAACACCCACGATGTCGGAGTGGGCGCTGCTCGTTCTGGCGGTCGCGGTGCTGGCCACCGGAGTGATCGCGTCGCGCCGTCGCCGGTTCGCCGTCCGCTGAACCCATCCGTGGGGAGCGGCTCCGGAACGGGCTTCGCGCTGCGCTTCGTCGGCGTGGCGGCGGTCCTCTATGCGCTGACGTTGACGCCGCCGGCGCGCGCGCGCCTGTGGGACCCGCACCTCGCGGTGATGGCGAAGGCGACGGGCGCCGTGCTCGAGCGCCTGGGTCACTCGACGACGGTGGTGGGTTCGAGCGTCCTCTCCGACGCCATGTCCATGCAGGTCAAGCGCGGCTGCGACGCCATCGAGCCGTCGGAGCTGTTCTGGGCGGCGACGATCGCGTTCCCGGCGACCGCGGGGGAGCGGATCGTGGGGATCGTGCTCGGCACCCTGCTGATCCAGATCCTGAACGTCGCCCGCCTCGTTTCGCTCTGGCTGATCGGCGCGCGCTCCCCCGACCTCTTCGATCTCTTCCACGTCGAGATCGGCCAGGTCGTGTTCGTGATCATCGTGCTCGGCGTCTGGCTGCTCTGGCTGGAGTGGGTCGAGCGGAGGGCGGCGAGCCGAACGTGACCGCCGCCCAGATCCCGCAGGTCACGGCCAGCATCGGGTAGAAGTGTCCGCGAACGGCCGCGGCCACCGTGGCGAGCGCGGGACGCAGGCTCCCCGGAACGGCGAAGGGACGGAACTGCGGCTCATCGGCAAGCTGGTCCAGCAGCGCCAGCGCGGTGATCGCCAACGCCGCGATGTGGACGAGCACGATGCCGGCGGCGAGGCCCACGAGGCGGCGCCGCGCCGGCATCCGCGTGCCGGCCACGAGCGACACGAGCAGCGCGGACGGAAGGTAGGTGCCCGACAGGCTTCCCGACTCGCCCACCGCCTCGACGTCCGGCGCCCGCTCGGACGTGATCACCAGCTCGGTGTCGACATACTTCGTCGGGTGCGGGTGCGGCGCGAAGCGCACGCGGACGCCGGGACCGAACCGCCCGAGCACGGCCTCGGATGCGAAGCGGTAGCCGTCGCCCCACGTTGCCGCGATCGGCGTCCACAGGAGCAGGCATCCCGCGTACAGCGGGAGCGCCACGATCAGGAAGCGGCCGATCCGTCCGAAGGGACTCACTCCGCCAGTTGGCCGCGCCACGATGCCGCGCGCGCCGGATCGCCCCGGGACTCGTACAGCTTGATCAGGAAGCTCACCGCTCGAACCGTTCGCTCCTGCGTCGGCCCGTACGCCTCGACCAGCAGCGGATGCGCTTCGAGCAGGGCACGCTCCGCAGCATCGTGCCGGCCGAGTCCTCGTAGGCATTCGCCCTGCCATGCGAGAGCGTTGCCCAGCTGGCCCTTGTAGTCGGGAAGCGTGGCCCGAGTCACCGTGACCACGTCTTCTATCATCGGCTCCGCCTCGGCGAAGCGCCCCTGCTCGATCCACAGCGCGGCCAGGTTGCTCTTGCTGGTGAGCACGTTCGGGTGCGTCTCGCCGAGCTTGCGCCTCCGCACCTCGAGGACTCGCACGTAGAGCGACTCCGCCGCGGCCACGTCGCCCTGCTTCTTCTGCGCGACCGCGAGATTGCTCATGCGCAGCAGCACGTCGGGATGCTCGGGGCCGAGCGTACGGGAGTCGACGGCCAGCACGCGCTGCAGCATCTTCACCGCCTCCTCGTAGCGGCGTTGATCCACGTACATCGTCGCCAGGTTGTTCATCGCCTTGCGGATCTCCGGGTGCTCTTCACCCAGGAGCGGAAGGCCCTCGTCGAGCACCACCTTGGCCAGCGACTCCGCGGCCGCGACCTTCCCCTGACCGAGGTAGGCACCGCTCAAGGTGGTCATGGCCGGCACGACCTGCTCCGCGTTGTCGCCGTTGATGTCGGGCGAGGAGGCCAGGGCCTCGGCCAGGATCGCCTCGGCTTTGTCGAAGCGCCCCTGCGCGCGATACAGTTCGCCGAGCGTCGCCATGGCGTCGAGCAGGCCCGGATCGCCGGCGGAGAGCCGGGCGGCGCGCGCGGCGAGCGCCTCCTCCACCAGGGACTCCGCGGGCGCATACTCGCCGAGCCTGCGGTACGTGTTGCCGATGGTGAGGCGGAGCCGCGCCTGGATCAGCGGCTGATCCTGGAAGCCGTCCCCGATGGTCTTCGCCGCCCCGTCGAGGACCTCGCGGACGGTCACGTCGCGACCCAGCTCCCCGGGGCTCACCGACGTCAGCATGTTCTCCAGGAATCCCGTGACCGCGTCGGACTCGTCCCGCGCGGCCTGAACGCGAGCGCGCTGCCTGTTGGACTCGATCAGCGCCGCGGTAACGGTGACCAGCACCGCCGCCACCACGCCGAGCACGAGCTTGTTGCGTTTGGCGAACTTCCGGAATCGATACGCGGCGCTGGGCGGCCCGGCGATGACCGGCTCGTCCTTGAGGTAGCGCCGGATGTCCATGGCGAAGCCGTTGGCCGTCTCGTAGCGGCGCGTACGGTCCTTCTCCATGGCCTTGAGCACGATCCAATCGAGCTCGCCCTTGAGCCGGCGCGTCAGCGTGCGGATGTCGCCTTCGGGACGGCTCGCCGCCTCCTTCGCCACGGCGCTCCTCGTGCCGGCCATGGCGCTCGGCCGCGCCGGCTCCTCCTCGCGGAGGACGCGGCGGAGCTCGACGTATCCCATCTTCGCCAGCGCCTCCGGGTCGAACGGCAGTATGCCGGTGAGCAGCTCGTAGAGCACCACCCCGAGCGAATACACGTCGGCGCGCGTGTCGATATCGAGCGCGCCCATCTCCGCCTGCTCGGGGCTCATGTACGCCGGCGTGCCGATGAGCTGGCCCATCTGCGTGTACACGGTGCGCTCGGAGAGGCTCCCCGTCGTCGCCTTGGCGATGCCGAAGTCGATGACCTTCGCCCGGGGAGTCCCGTCGGCGAGCGTCACCAGGATGTTCGAGGGCTTCAGGTCCCGGTGGATGATGCCTTTCTGGTGCGCGTGCTGCACGGCCTGGCACACGGTGATGAAGAGCTCCAGGCGTGCCCGGATGGAGAGCGAATGCTTCTCGCAGTACTCGGTGATGGGCACTCCCTGCACGAGGTCCATGACGAAGAACGGGCGCCCGCGGTCCGTCTCGCCGGCGTCGAGCACCTTGGCGATGCTGGGGTGATCCATCATGGCGAGCGCCTGCCGCTCGGCCTCGAAGCGGGCCAGCACCGCCTTCGTGTCCATGCCGGCCTTCAGTACCTTGAGCGCCACGCGCCGCTTGACCGGCTCGGTCTGCTGGGCGGCGTAGATCTCGCCGAAGCCGCCCTCGCCGATCTTCTCGAGGATCCGGTACGGGCCGATCTGCTGTGGTGAACCGGAGCCGGCGGCGGGTCCGACCTCGATGGAGGCGGAGCGAAGGTCGCCGGGGTCGTCGCGCTCGTTCATGCAGGCGAGAGTAGCGAGGGGCTGCCTTCGTGCGCCAGCGTTTCTCGAAGCGTGCTCCTGGGTTAGAATCCGGCGATGAACAGCGAACGCGACGCCGCGGCACGGGCGAAGGACCGACTCCACTGGCCGGTGCGAGTCCATCGCCTGGGCGAGGAGCCTTCGGAGAGCCTGCTCGAGAGCACGACAGCCGAGGAACGGCTCGCGATGATGTGGCCCCTCGCCATGGAAGCGTGGAGCCTCGCCGGCCGCCTCGAACCGGCCTTGCCTCGCTCGAAGCTGCCCGTGCTCACCGCCGTCGAGTTCGAGGACGCCTGGACGAAGCGTGCGGTGCACCGCGTCGGGCAGATGGTTGTGCAGTTTCTGGGCCGCGAGTCCCTGATTCAGAGCAAGCGCGCCGTGGATCGGTCCAAGGATCGAGTGGACCTGGATCTCCTGGAGGGCCGCGCGTAGCCGACCCGAGCAAGGAAGGAGTCGGTGTGAACGAGGAGCGCTGGCGGCGCCTGCGCGAGCTGTTCGCCCGGGTCCAGGAGATGCCCGAGGCGGAGCGGGCCGCGTTCGTGGACCGCGAGGCGGCCGGTGACGCGGAGATCCGCGAGAGGCTCGAAGTACTGCTCGCCGCGGGGGCGGGCGCAGGTCCTTTCCTCTCCTCTCGCCGCGCGGACGAGCTCGGGTCCACCGTCGGCCCGTACCGGCTGCTCGAGAAGCTCGGCGAAGGCGGCTTCGGCGTCGTCTATCTCGCCGAGCAGCTTCGCCCGATCCAGAGGCGCGTGGCCCTCAAGCTGATCAAGCCGGGCATGGACACGCGGCAGGTCATCGCGCGCTTCGAGGCGGAGCGGCAGGCTCTCGCACGCATGGATCACCCGGGCATCGCCCAGGTCTTCGAGGCGGGGGAGACGGACCGGGGACATCCGTACTTCGTGATGGAGTACGTGCCGGGAGTTCCGATCACCGCGTTCTGCGACGGAGAGCGGCTGCGGATCCGGCGGAGGCTCGAGCTGTTCCTCTCCGTGTGCGACGCCGTGCAGCACGCGCATCAGCGCGGCGTGATCCACCGCGATCTCAAGCCGTCCAACGTGCTCGTCGCGCGCCGGGACGGAACGGCCGGCGCGAAGGTCATCGACTTCGGCATCCTCAAGGCGACGACCGGTGCGGAGGACGAGGCCACCGCCATGACCCAGCAGGGACTGATCCTCGGGACCCTCGGTTACATGAGCCCGGAGCAGATCGGCGCCGTCGAGGCTGTCGTCGACGTCCGTTCGGACATCTACTCGCTGGGCGTGCTCCTGTACGAGATGCTCGCCGGGGTGCTGCCGTTCGACCGGGCGCGCCTGCGCCGCGCGTCCCGGACCGAGGCGGCTCGCGTGATTCGCGAGGAGGATCCTCCGCTCCTGAGCGCGCGGGTCGCAGCAACGGAGTCGGCGGAGCAGGTCGCCGGGGCGCGTGCCGTCGATCGCCGCACGTTGCTCCGCGAGCTACGCGGCGAGCTCGAATGGATCACGCAGCGCGCGCTGGAGCGGGATCCGGAGCGGCGCTACGCGTCCGCTTCCGAGCTGGCCGCCGACGTGCGCCGCCACCAGGCGAACGAGCCCGTGGCGGCGGGTCCCCCGAGCACGTTCTACGTCGTGCGGAAGTTCGCCCGGAGGCACCGCGCCGGCGTCCTGGCCGCCGCGCTCGTCCTCGGGGCGATCGTGGCCGGAGGGATCTCGACCGGCATCGCCCTGAGCCGCGCGGTTCGCGCGGAGCGCACGGCGCACCGCGAGGCGGAGTCGGCTCGTCGTGTGGCCGATTTCCTGGCCGAGCTGTTCCGCACGGCGAGCCCCAGCCGCTCCCGGGGTGAGACGGTCACCGCCCGCACGCTGCTGGACCAGGGTTCCCGCCGAATCCGTGCGTCGCTGCACGAGGATCCACACGTGCGCGCGCGTCTGCTCGGCGCGCTCGGGCAGGCGCATCTGAGCCTCGGGCTGGTCGACGAGGGGCTGGCTCTCTCGCGCGAGGCGCTCGCCACGAGCGAGTCCGCGCAGCCGCCGGAGCGGATGGAGACGGCCGAGCGGCTCATCGACCTCGCCGCCGGGCTGCGCCTGGCCGGACAGCCGGCGGAGATCGAAGCCCTGCTCGAGCGGGCCGTCCTGGCGGCGCGGACGTCCGGAGGGGAGGCTTCGCCCCTGCTCGCCCGCTGCCTCTGGGTGAAGGGAGCGTGGCTCGTGGACCGCGGCGACGAGGCAGCGGCGGACTCGCTCGTCACCGAGGGAATCCGGCTGTGCGAAGGGAGCACCGACCCGGACGTGAACGTGTTCCTCCGGCTCCACCGGCTGAAGGCGACGATCGCGTTCCGCCGCTACGACCTCGAGACCGCGGAGCGCCATTACCTGCGCGCGCTCGAGCTCTCCGGGACGGAGGGCGCGGATCCGCCGGACGCGATCCACCGGCATCTCGCCTCGCTGTACAGTGCCCTGGAGGATCGCGCCAAGGCGGTGCACCATGCGGAGGAGGCGGTGCGCCTCGCGCGGCAGGTCTATCCGCCGGAGCACCCCTTCCTGGCCGACGCCCTGAGCGCCCACGCCGATGCGCTGGCGAGCCGGGGGGAGCACGAGCAGGCGGCGGCGGCGCGCGAGGAAGCGATCGCGATCCTGCGGGCGGCCGGCCCGCAGCAGATGCTCGCCGCGGAGCTGAGCCGGGCGGCCGTCACCTACCTCCAGTCCGGCGATCCCGAGCGGGCGATGCGGCGCAGCGAGGAGGCCTGGGCCGCGTACCACGAACTCTACGGCGCGGAGAACGTCCGCACGGCGCAGGAGGCGACGAACCTGGCGCGCTGGTACGCGGACGGGGGGCAGAAGCAGCGCGCGGACTCGACGTTCCGAGCCGCCTTGCCCGTGCTCGACCGGCTCGACCCGCAGGGGTTCTTCACCGCGTACGCGTACATGGGCCACGCCAACGTCGCCCGTGACCTGGGACAGCACGCGCGTGCCGATGATCTCTACCGGCACGCGGAGGCGAACCTGGATTCGGCGGACGTCGGCGTGCGGCCCTACTTCGCCGAGTGCCGCGTCGACTGCGCCTACCTGCGCTCGCTGCAGGGCCGGCACGCCGAGGCGGACTCTTTACTTCGGGAAGCCGTCGGGCTCCTGTCGGAGGACGGGCTGGACGGCGACTGCTGGGCCTTTGTCACCTGGGCCGCGGCGCGCGCGCAAGCCGGGGACGACGACGGGGCGGTCGAGAAGCTCCGCGAGGCGGCACGGTGCGGCGCCACGCCGGGAGACGTCGGCAAGTACCCGGAGCTCGCGCGGCTCCGCTCGGTCGCGGGCTATCCCTTCGACAGCTCGTCGTAGAGCCAGGCGCGGGCGAAGGCCCAGTCGCGGAGGATGGTGCGCTCGGAGGTCTCCAGCGTCTCCGCGACCTCCTCCACGCTCAGGCCTCCGTAGAAGCGCAGCCGCACGACCTGTGCGGCGCGGGCGTCCTGGCGGCCCAGCGTCTCGATCGCGTCGTCCAGCGCGAGGATCGTCTCCGGATCCCCGGTGTCGGCGAGGACCGCGGCATCCTCGAGCTCCAGCGTGACCTTCGCCGCGGGCTTTCCTTCCGAGTCTCCGCCCCGCTTGATCCGACCCCGTGCGCGTGCGTGCTCGACCAGGATCCGCCGCATGGCCAGCGCCGCGGCGGCGAAGAACTGCCCGCGGCTCCGCCACTGGCCTCCGTCGTCGGGGCGCATGCGCAGGAATGCCTCGTGCACCAGCTCGGTGGACTGCAGCGTGTGACCGGTTCGCTCGTCCAGCATGCGGGCGTGCGCGATCGCCTTCAGCTCGTCGTAGACCTGGGCGAAGAAGGCGTCCGAGGCCGCGCGTCCCGCTGCCTCGCCGCCCGCCCCTGACTGGTCCTCGCTCATGGCCCGGATGGTAGCCGCCCCGGACGGCGGCCTCAACCGGCCCAGCGCGGCCGATCCAGTGTCACCCTGGAGCCGGCTTCGTCGCCCGTAGCGGCAGCCGGCCGGGACCCGAGAGGCCGGAGGCGGGCCCGGCCCCGCACCCTCGAACCGAAGGAGAAGGAGTCATGGCGAAGCTCGTCGCGCGAGTCCTGGGAATGGCCGCCGCCCTGGGGGCGCTGCTGCCCTCCGCCAGCGAGGCGGGAAAGTCCCTGAATCACAACCAGATCCTGCTTCGCGCGGGGGTCTTCGCGCTCGCCGCGGCTCTCGGAGCATTCCTGCCCGGAGCGAGCGAGGCCGGCCGGTCGCTCAACCACAGCCAGACCATCCTCCGCAGCTAGCGGAGCGGCCACCGAGGACCGACACGGCGAGCCGAGCGCGGCGAATCCGGTCGGGCCGGCGCGAGCCGGGGAGGCAGCGATCATGAGATCTCTCACCGATATCGCCTGGGGGACGGCATTGTTGTGGATCGCGGCCGCCCCCGCCGCGGCGGCTCCTCTGGGCAAGGAGTTCACCTACCAGGGCCGGCTCGAGCAGAGCGGCACCCCGATGAACGGCACGGCCCATCTTCGCTTCGGTCTGTGGGACGCGGCGACCGGCGGTGCCCAGATCGGGACCACGCAGATGCTGAGCAACGTCCCGGTCGTGGATGGTCGCTTCACCGTCCAGCTCGACGGCGCGGGGCAGTTCGGCTCCACCGCCTGGAGCGGCGATGCGCGCTGGCTGCAGATCGAGGTCTGCAACGATCCGGCGTGCGCCACGTCCACGATTCTCTCGCCGCGGCAGTCGGTCACCGCCGCCCCCTACGCGCGGCACGCCGCAGGACCTTGGGTGACGAACGGGACGACCCTGTCGTACGGCGGCGGGAACGTCGGGATCGGCACGACGACGCCCAACACAATGCTGTCGCTGGGCAGTGCGAATGCAAACAGCAAGCTCCTGGTTTGGGACGGCGGTCCGGGCACCGGACTGGGATTCGGTGTAGGTCCGGCTCAGTTCCGGATCCACCTCGACTTGCCGACGAATCGCTTCTCGTTCCTGAACGCTCCTTCCGGCAGTGAGATCTTCACCATCACGGGGGCCGGCAACGTGGGCGCCGGCACGAGCGCTCCCGCGGCGAAGCTCGACGTCCGCGGCGACGTGAAGCTGGGGCCCTCGGGGCAATACTTCGCCCCGTCCGGCCAGGAGAACCTGCGCATCCTGCGCGGCAGCATCAACACTAACGGCGGCGTCGTCGCGGGATCGGGATTCACCGTGGGACACGTGGGTGTCGGTTGGTACACCGTCTACTTCAGCCCTGCCTTCGCGAGCGCGCCGACCGTTACCGTCAGCGGCGGGGGCTTGACGGTCGCGCACCTGGGGACCGCTCCCACGACGACGAAGGTCGATGTGTACGTGACCTTCCAGGGGAACTACACGGACTGGCCCTTCTACTTCACCGCCATCGGGCCGCGCTGAGCGGTTCGAGAGTCATGTTCGGACAGGGCCCACGCGAATGGCCAGAGGAGGAATCGAGATGAAGCTTCGCGAATCGTCCGGTCTGCGCGTCGTGCCGATACTCGCCGCTCTCGTGGCCGGGGTGGCGGAGCATGCATCCGCCCAGTACGCCCTGAGTTGGCAGACGATCGACAGCGGTGGCGTCATGCAATCTACGGGCGGGACCTACACGCTCGGCGGCACGATCGGGCAGGCGGATGCCGGAGCCCTGTCCGGTGACGTGTACATGCTGGCCGGCGGGTTCTGGACCGGGGGCGGCTCGACCGTCGTCGGCGTGTCGGAGGGCGATGCAGAGGCGGCGGCGGATCGTCCATCCGCGTTTCGGATCCACGCCCCGGCGCCGAATCCGGTCGTCCGGGAAACCACGGTCGCGTTCGAAATTCCCGAGACACGGCGCGTCAGCGCGCGCGTCTTCGACGTCGCCGGGCGGCTGACGCGGACGCTCGTCGACGGGACCCTCCCCGCGGGGCAGCACGTGCGCGTGTGGGACGCCACGAACGAGAGCGGTCGGCGCGTGTCGGCCGGCATCTACTTCGTGGTGCTTGACGCCGGCGCGGAGCGCGCCCGGCAGAGGGTCGCCGTCGTCCGCTAGAGCTCCATTTCGAAGGGCGACGGCACGATCTCGTGTCACCCGCGACGGCCCGGCGGTGGGCCACCCCGATCGGAGGCAGACGACCATGAAAGCACCGATGATGGCAGGTTTCTCGACCCTCCTCGGGATGCTGGCGGCGGACCCTGCGGCCTCCGCTCCCCTGGGCACGGCGTTCACCTACCAGGGTCGGCTCGACCAGAACGGCGCGCCGCTCGACGGGACGGCGCACCTTCGCTTCCGCTTGTGGGACGCGGCGAGCGGTGGAGCGCAGGTCGGCGTGAGCCAGCTCGTCCCCAGCGTACTCCTTGCGGACGGGCTCTTCACCGTCGCGCTGAACGGCGCTGGCGAGTTCGGCCCCAACGCGTGGAACGGAGACGCGCGCTGGCTCGAGGTCGAGGTGTGCACCGATCCGGCCTGCGGCAGCTCGGCGGTTCTCTCTCCCCGCCAACCGGTTACCGCTGCGCCGTACGCGCGACATGCTGCGGGGCCGTGGACGATCACGGGCACGACACTCTCGTACAGTAGCGGGAATGTCGGGATCGGCACGACGGCGCCCACCACGACGCTGTCGTTGGGTAGCTCGAATGCGAACAGCAAGCTACTGGTTTGGGACGGCGGTCCGGGCACCGGACTGGGATTCGGTGTAGGTCCGGCTCAGTTCCGGATCCACCTCGACCTGCCGACGAATCGCTTCTCGTTCCTGAACGCTCCTTCCGGCAGTGAGATCTTCACCATCACGGGGGCCGGCAACGTGGGCGCCGGCACGAGCACTCCTGCGGCGAAGCTCGACGTTCGTGGAACGGTGAAGCACGGCCCGAGCGGGCAGTACTTCGTTCCCGGAACCGAGGAGAACCTGCGGATCCTCCGTGGCACGGTCGATGCGCTCGGCAACATCCTGGAGGGGTCGGGCTTCAGCGCGACCCGTACGAACGTCGGCATCTACCTGATCACCTTCCACAGCTCGTTCACGGACCTGCCGGCGTCGACCGCGACCGCCAGCACGCCGTCCAGCGGCTCGCGGATCTGCCACATCGCTGCCGGCTCCACCGCCGGCCAGACCTACGTCTCGATCAAGGACGGCAGCGGCAACTACGTGGACAGCGGCTTCCACTTCTGGATCATCGGTCCGCGGTTCTAGAGGAGGAGCGGCGGCTCAGCCCTTCGGCCCGGTCATGTCCTCGGGCCGGACCCAGCGGTCGAACTGCTCGGCGGAGAGGAGCCCGAGGGCCAGCGCGGCCTCCTTGAGCGTGATGCCCTCGGCATGCGCCTTCTTCGCGATCTTCGCCGCGGCGTCGTAGCCGATGTGCGGGTTGAGCGCGGTCACCAGCATCAGGGAGCGCTCCAGCAGCTCGGCGATGCGCGGCTCGTTCGCCTCGATCCCCTCGGCGCAGTTCGTGCGGAACGAGTCGCAGGCGTCGCTCAGCAGCCGAAGCGACCCGAGCACGTTGTGGATGATGAGCGGCTTGTAGACGTTGAGCTCGAAGTTCCCCGAGGCGCCGCCCACGGCCACCGCAGTGTCGTTCCCCATCACCTGCGCGCAGACCATGGTCATGGCCTCGCACTGGGTGGGGTTGACCTTGCCCGGCATGATCGAGCTGCCGGGCTCGTTCTCGGGAAGGGTGATCTCGCCGATGCCGCAGCGCGGACCTGAGGCGAGCCAGCGCACGTCGTTCGCGATCTTGGTGAGGGAGACGGCGACGGTGCGCATCGAGCCGGACAGCTGCACGAGTGCGTCGTGCGCGGCGAGCGCCTCGAACTTGTTCGGCGCGGTGGTGAAGGCGATGCCGCCGAGCTCGGCGATCTTCGCCGCCACGCGCTTCGCCCACTCCGGATGCGTGTTGAGTCCGGTTCCGACCGCGGTCCCGCCTAGCGCGAGCTCCCGCACCCGCGGCAGCGCCTGCTCGATCCGCTCGATGCCGTTGGCGAGCTGCTGCGCCCAGCCGGAGATCTCCTGGCCCAGCGTCAGGGGCGTGGCGTCCATGAGGTGCGTGCGGCCGATCTTGGTGACGCCGGCGTTGACCTTCGCCTTCTCCGCCAGCGTCTTGTGCAGGGCCTTCAACGCCGGCAGAAGGCGCTCCTCGGCCTGCGCGGCCGCGGCGACGTGCATCGCCGTTGGGAATACGTCGTTCGACGACTGGCTCATGTTCACGTCGTCGTTGGGGTGGATCGGCTTCTTGCTGCCGATCACGCCGCCCGCCATCTCGATGGCCCGGTTGGCGATCACCTCGTTGGCGTTCATGTTGGACTGCGTGCCGGAGCCCGTCTGCCACACGACGAGCGGGAAGTGGTCGTCGAGCTTGCCCTCGATGACCTCGCCGGCCGCTTCCATGATGAGCTTCGCCTTGTCCTTCGGAAGAAGACCGAGGTCCGCGTTCACCAGGGCCGCCGCCTTCTTCACGATGCCGAAGGCGCGGATCATCTCCCGGGGGAAGCGCTCCCCGCCGATGCGGAAGTTCCGGCGCGAGCGTTCCGTCTGCGCACCCCAGTAGCGGTCCGCGGGCACCTCGACCGGGCCGAGCGTGTCGGTCTCGGTCCGGGTCCGGGCGTGCGCGGTCGTGCTCATGGCTCGTGGCCCTCCTCGGCGCGGCGGATCGGGATTATAGCGGCTCCCATCGGACCCTCCTATACTGCATCGCGGTGGCGATTGGGGGGAGGACCGGGGAGTGGGCGCTTCCGCCTCGACTGTCCTGGACGTCGGCTGCGGGTCGGCGAAGCACGAGGGCGCGTTCGGCATCGACGTGCGGCCGGACACGCAGGCCGATCTCGTGCACGATCTGCGCGTCGTTCCCTGGCCGATCCCCGCGGACCACTACTCGCGGGTGATCTGCCACGACATCATCGAGCACGTGGCAGACGTCAGCCCCTTCGTGCGCGAGCTCCATCGGGTGTGCGCGCCTCACTCGATCGTCGAGATCCGCACGCCCCACTTCACCAGCCGGTACGCCTACAACGATCCGACGCACCTCCACGCGTTCGGCTACTTCTTCTTCGACCACTTCACCCACGACGATGCGACGCTCAGCTCCGGGGGGGGGGGCGCTCTTCCGCTACGTCGAACGTAGCCTGCTCTTCTCCCGCGCACATCGGCTCGGCGGAGTGAGCGCGCTGGCGAATCGATGGCCGGCGCGATACGAGCAGTTGTTCTGCTGGACGTTCCCCTGCGAGAACCTGCTTCTTCGTCTCGAGCCGATCAAGTAGATCTCCGGGGGCGGCGCCCCAAGCGAACAGACCCCTCGCGCCGGTCCTTGCAGGAAGTGATCAAGTCCGGCGGCTCCTTGGCCGATGCTGGCGCCAAGGAGGATGCATGGAACTGACTCGACACCGCCTCACCGAATCCGACATGGTGTATTTCGTCCACATCCCGCGCACCGGCGGGACCACGCTGCACGAGCTGCTCGCCTCGAAGTTCCCGGCGGACCGCTCCCGGAAGGGTGGAAGCCGCCAGGACGTGGCGCTCGACCTTCGCCGCGCGCAACCGGGCGAACTGGCCGGGCTCCGCCTGCTGAGCGGCCACCACGACACGAACGTGACCACTCTGCTCGGCCGCCGCCCGATCTTCGTCACCTTGCTGCGCGAACCGATCGCGCGGACGATGTCGTGGTACGCGATCCTGAAGAGGATGCCGGAGCACGCCCTGCACCGAGCGGCTTGCACGATGACGTTCCTGGATTTTCTGCGCACTCCGGAAGCCGCTGCAGAGGCGAACCGCCAGACCCGCCAGATCGCCGGGGCGATGGACGCGCCCGCCGGGCGAAACCTGCCGAGCGGGGCGTCGCTCCTCGACTTGGCGCGGGAGTGCCTCTCGGACTTCGCCTTCGTCGGCCTTCGCGAGCGCTACGAGGACTCGCTGCGCCTGCTCGCGCACACGTTCTGCTGGGCGCCGTTCCGGAGGCCGCCGGTGCTGAACCCGTCGGGCGCCGTGAACCATCGCCTTCGCCTCGGCCAGCGCGAGCTGGAGCTCGTCCAGGAGCGGAACGTGCTGGATCTCGAGCTCTGGGCGTACGCGCGCCGACTCTTCCGCGACCGCATGGAGCTTCTCCCCGCGGAGGTGGACGCCGCCGCTGTCTCCGCGGAGGTCCCGGCTGCCCGCTGATCCGCCGGCTTGCCCCGAGGAGGGCACGCCCCTATGCTGCCCCCATGATGATCCGGCGAATCAAGGCTCTGGCGCTCGTCTCCGGCGGCCTGGACAGCACGCTCGCGCTCGCGCTCGTCAAGGAGCAGGGCATCGAGGTGGAGGGGATCAACTTCTCCACCGGCTTCTGCTTCACCGACCACCACCGCGCGATGCGCACGCCCAAGCACAAGCTGCGCAACGAGGCGCTGCGCGCCGGCGCGGATCTCGAAGTGCCGGTGACCATCGTCGACATCTCCGCGAAGTACTTCGACGACGTGCTCATCGCACCGAAGCACGGCTACGGCGCGAACATGAATCCGTGCCTCGACTGCCGCGCGTACATGCTGGCCCGTGCGCGCGAGCACATGGAGAAGGTCGGGGCGGACTTCGTGTTCACCGGCGAAGTCCTGGGGCAGCGTCCCAAGAGCCAGCTTCGCCGCGCGCTCGCCACCGTGGCGAAGGAGTCGGGACTCGGTGACCGCCTGCTGCGGCCGCTCTCGGCGAAGCTGCTCCCGCTCACGCTGCCGGAGCGCGAGGGCTGGATCGACCGCGAGAGGCTGCTGGGCATCTCCGGCCGGAGCCGCAAGGTGCAGATCGAGGAGGCCGGGCGCCGCGGGCTGGACGTGAACGACATCCCGCAGCCGGCGGGCGGCTGCTGCTTCCTGACCGACGAGGCCTATGCGCGGAAGCTCCGCGACTGGCTGGATCACCAGGAGGAGCCGCGGCACGACGCGGAGGCCTTCGTGCTGCTGAAGGTCGGCCGCCATCTTCGCCTCAACGACGAGGTGAAGATCATCGTCTCCCGCGACGAGGGGGAGAACGCGTTCCTGGCGGGCTACCGGCGCGGCCGCTGGGAATTCCAGGCGCGCGACTTCACCGGACCGACCGTCCTGGTGGAGTGCGCCCGCGACCTGCGCTGGGAGGAGATCGAGTCGGTCGCGGCCATCACCGCACGGTACGGCCACGGCAAGGACGCCGAGCGGGTCACCGTGGAATGGCGCGCGCCGGCCGGCCCGGACGAGACCTTCCCCATGGTGGAGGGCCGCGCGGTGGAGGACGTGGAGGTCGCGCCGGCCCGGATCGAGGAGATCGAGCCGCTCCGGGTCTGACGGAGCCGGGGAAGACCGCCCTGGCGGCAGCCGTCTCCCCCCTGTAGCATGTTCGTGATGTCGAGACCCGCGCTCCGCTTCCTTGTCTCCGCAGTCCCGGTCGGCATCGCCGTCTCGCTTCTGCTCGCCTCCCGCTCCGAGCGGGGCCTCGGGCTTTCGCCGCGCGACATCCAGGAGACCTCGAACCCCACCGGAGACTCCCCCTGGCTGGGTCAGACTGTCGAAGTGGAGGGCGTCGTCCTCGCCGTCCAGCCCCACGGCCTCTTCTATTACGTGGCGCAGCCCGCCGGCGGCCCCTGGAGTGGGCTCAAGGTCGAGGGCGCCGCCCTCGAGCGCCACGTGGGCGAGCGCGTGCTCATCGAAGGCGTCGTGGCCGAGGCGTCGGGGGAGACGCGGTTGCAGGAGATCTCGGTCAGGTCGCGCGGGAAGGGACGCCTTCCGCGGCCCACGCGCATCGGGGTGGCGGACCTCGTCGGGAACGGGGAGCCCTGGGAGGGAGTCCTGACTCGCGTCGAGGACGTGACCGTCGAGGGCTTCACCAGCGACTTCGGCGAGTTCGGCTTCCGCGACGCCACCGGATCCGGCGGCGAGGTCGACGACGAGTTCTTCTACTCGTACATCGCCGATCCCGGAGACACGTTCGCTTCGATCGAGGGGATCGTCGCGTGGGGATTCGGCGACTTCCACCTCGAGCCGCGCACGGACGAGGACTTCGCCGGCTTCCGCTCCGCCCGGCCCAACGACGCCACCCTGGTCGTCGACGTCCGCGACCGCGAGGGCCGGCTGCTCCCGGCGCGGGTGACGCTATTCGCCGAGAGCGGTTCGGCGCTGCACATCGGGCCGGGCGACCGCGCCGAAGGAAGCGAGGACGTGGCGTACATCCACCGTCCCGAGCAGCGGGTCGCGGTGCCGTCGGGCACGTACGACGTGGTCGTCTCGCGAGGGATCGAGTACGGGATCCACGAGGAGCGCGTCACCGTGGCCGCCGGCGGCGAGGCGCGCATCCACGCCGTGCTCACCCGCGAGGTCGACACCCGCGGCTGGATCTCCGGTGACTTCCACCTGCACTCGGCGCCCAGCTCGGACACGCCGCTCCCGGTTCCGGGGCGGATCATGAGCCTCGCCGGCGAAGGCGTGGAATGGGCCGTGGCGACCGATCACAACATGGTCACCGACTACGATCCCGTGATCCGGGAGCTGGGCATCGAGGAGTGGATCACGAGCTCGATCGGCGACGAGATCACCACGCGCTCGCCGTCGTACGGGCACTTCAACGCGTGGCCGCTGCGCGCCGGCAGCCAGCCCTCGCCGTTCGAGGGGCTTTCGCCGGCCGCGCTCTTCGCCGCCGCGCGCTCCGACCCCGGCCTGGATGTCGTACAGGTGAACCACCCCATCGTGGTGTCCTGGGGAAACCAGTACTACCAGATCTACGGGGTGAGCACGTTCACCGGCGAGCCCGCCGATGCGGAGTTCTCGTTCGATTTCGACGCGCTGGAGGTCTTCAACGGGCAGTTCGTGGCGGAAGGTCTCGCCAACTTCGAGATCTGGATGCGGCAGCTCAACAACGGACACCGCATCACCGCCACCGGGAACTCCGACTCGCATCACCTCGTGTTCCGCGAGCCGGGATACCCGCGGAACTACGTGGCCTCGGCGGCGGACGGCCCGGGCAGCGCATCGGAAGAGGACCTCGTGGCGGCGGTTCTCGGCGGGCGCGTGTTCGTCAGCTACGGACCGCTGATCGACCTTCGCGTGAACGGGGTCGGCCTCGGGGATCTCGCCGCGGCGCCGGACGGGATCGTCCGCCTCGAAGCGAGAGTACAGTGCGCGTCCTGGCTCGACGTGAACCTGGTGCGCGTCTACGCGAACGGGAAGCTCCTGGCGGAGCAGCCTCTGGTGCGCGGAGGACCGGGTCCGGTCGAGCTCGTGTTCCGGGCGGAGGATCGCCCTTCCGTCGACACCTGGTACCTGCTCTACGTGGAAGGGTCCGGGGACCTCGCCCCGGTTCGGCGCGGGCAGTCGTTCCGGCCGCTCGCCTTCACCAACCCGGTCTGGGTCGACGTGGACGGCGACGGCGGCTTCGACCCGCCCGGCAACGTGGCCGACGCCGTGACCGTGGCCGAGCTGGACGAGGTGGACGCCGCCGGCGTTCCGACGCGGCTGGGAGGCTGGGTCTCGGTGACGGGCTGCGCGCTCACCGACACGCGTTTCGGCGACCCGAGCCTGGGCACGTTCTACGTGGACGACGGCACCGGCGGCGTGCAGGTGCGTGAGGCGGTCGGCTCCATGACCGAGGTGCGCCGCGGAGACCGCGTGTGGGCCGGCGGGTACGTCGCGCAGACGCTGGGAGAGACGCTCCTCACCGAGTGCGTCGTTCAGGTCCTCGGCAACGACCCCGCCTCCTGCGCGGTTCCCGCCCCGACGACGACGGGAGCCGTCGCTGCCGCGGCCGGCGTCGAGCCCCTGGAGGGCCGTGCGGTGCGCATCTCCGGGGCGAACGTGACCGGCGGCACGTGGCCCTCGGGTGGCGCGGAGGGAGCCGTGACGCTCAGCGACGGGAGCGGCACCGTCAGCCTGGTCGTGCCGCGCGGCGTGGTGGTCCCGCCCGAAGCGGGGAGCCTGGTCGACTTCGCCTTCACCGCGCTCGTGACCCAGCGCGACTTCTCGCAGCCGTTCTTCTCGGGATACCGCCTGACGCTCCGCGATGCGCAGGATCTGGGTCTGGCCGGGGCGGTGCCGACCGGCGCGGCGGGGTCGGATGTCGCGGGCGCGCTGTCGTTCGGGGCGCCCCGCCCCAATCCCTTCCGCGACGCGATCCGCGTCCCTGTGTACGGCCGGCCGACGGGGCGCGTGCCTCGCGTGGAAGTGCTCGACGTGACCGGCCGCCGGCTCCGCGAGCTCGTGCTGGAGCGTCCGGGGGCGGGGGAGATCCTCTGGGACGGGCGGGATGCCGGCGGGACGATCGCCGCGGCCGGGGTCTACTACCTCCGGCTCAGCGGGGCCGAGCGGGCTGGGACGGTGCGCGTCGTCAAATTGCGCTAGAATCTGACGATGAACGCCCGCTTCGCTCTCTGAGGAAACCGTGGCTCCTTTCGTGACGCTCGCCGCGGGAATCGCCGTGGTCCTCTTCGCCGGCCCGGCCGCTCCGCTCGCCGCCGGCCCGTGCACGCCGCAGTTCGTCCGGGAGCTGGATCCCTTCCCGCTCTACGACGGGCAGGGGCCGGTCGCGGGGGCCTGGAACGGTGGCCTGCACAACGCCCGCCCTCAGCTCGTGGACATCGACGCCGACGGCGACCTCGACCTCTTCGTCCAGGAGGAGAACGGGCAGCTCCGCCTCTATCGGAACGCCGGGACTCCGGCGGCTGCGAGCTGGGTGCTGGAGACCGACGACTTCGGAGGCGTGCACGAGTACTACTTCGCCCGCTTCGTCGACGTGGACTCCGACGGCGACTACGACGTGTTGGCCGAGGCCGATCCCTACATCAAGGACATCGGCGGGGTGCTGGTGCAGTTCACCGTGGCGGCCCTGTGGACGAACGTCGGCACGCCTCAGTCCGCGCAGTTCCAGAATCTCTCTCCGCGTCCGGACGGCTACTTCACGGACGACACCGGCGAGCCCATCCCCTTCACCACGACCACGCCGGAGTTCGTGGATCTGGAGGGGGACGGGGACCAGGATCTCCTCCTCGGCGAGGTGTCGGGCAACGTCATCCTCTACCGTAACGTCGGCGGGCCGGGGAATCCGGTCTTCCATTTCGAGACCGACACCTACCAGGACATGCGGATCGTTGCGGGTACGTGCACGTCGCTGCGCGGGCCGCAGCCGCCGGACCTTCGCCACGGGTTCATGCTGTTCTCCTTCTACGACATCAATGCCGACTCGCGGCCCGACCTGTTCGTCGGCGACGAGTTCAACTTCAACTCCTACTTCTGGCTGAACGTCGGGGGTGCCGGCGCGAGCCCGGACTTCTCCTGCCAGACCGAGACTTACTATCCGGACCCGAACCAGCCGCCGCAGGGCTTCGGACCGCGCCTCCTCTCGGCGTTCGGGGACCTCGACGCGGACGGCGACGCAGACGCGGTGGCCGGCTCGGGCTTCTCCAGCACGCTGGGCCTCCAGTTCTTCCGCAACATCGGGACGTCCCAGTTCCCCTTCCACGTTCTCGAATCGACGAACTGGCTTCCCGAGTTCGATTGGGGCTGGAACAGCGCGCCCGCCTTCGCCGACCTGGATCGGGACGGGGACCGCGACATGTTCCTCGGCTCCCCCTCGCGGCAGCTCGCCTCCCGGTGGGAGAACATCGGAACGGCGGCCGCGCCGCAGCTCGCCGTGGTCGATTCCGTCTGGCTCGCGATTCCCAACACGGATTGGGTGGCGGCGGACTTCGCCGACATCGACGCCGACGGCGACGAGGACTACATGGTGGGAGGCACGTTCGGCGAGATCCGCTGGTTCCGGAACGACGGCGACGGGCCGCTGCCCAGCGACTTCGTGGAGGTCCTGGGCGATCCGGACTTCGGGCTGCCGCCGGACCGGACGTTCCGCATCACGATCGATCAGCAGTCCGTCCCGCGGTTCGTCGACACCGACGCCGATGGGGACCTCGACATCGTCGTCGGGTACTTCAACGGCGTCTCGCTGCGGGAGGCGACGCTGCTGCACTTCCGGAACGACGGCACACCCACGGCGCACGACTTCGTGCTGGCGTCGGATGACTACCGCGGACTCGGGGAGCTGGGGCAGGGTACCGCGCCGACCTTCGGAGATCTCGACGGAGACGGCGACCTCGACCTCGTGGTCGGGCGGGACGACGGGCTGCTGTCGCTGCTGCGCAACGTGGGGACACGGAAGCACCCGGCCTACTTCCTCGAACAGGCGAACGTGCTCGACGTGGGCGCGCGCTCGATCCCGTTCCTCGTCGATCAGGACGCGGACGGAGACCTGGATCTCGCCGTGGGAGAGAGCGGCGGAGGGCTCAACTTCCTGCGCAACGTCTCTCCGGCCCCGGCCAATCCCACTCCGTTCGCTCTGCAGGAGCCGGTGCAGGACGCGGACATCGACGGGCGGCGTTTCGTCCCGTTCCGCTGGGAGCAGTCCTTCGCGCCGGGAGCCGGTCCGGAGGCAAGCTACGAGCTGCGGCTGACCTCGGATCCCGACCTACCCCCCTCGGAGTGGACCGTCATTCCCGTGACCGCCAACCACACCAGGGTGCGGCTGTACTCCGTCGGGTACGCGCTCGCGCCCGAAGTGTGGTGGACGGTGGAGGCGAAGAGCGGATGCTCCAACGCGCCGATGCCGGAGTGGCGCCGCCTCGTGCACACCACCGTGGACCTCGCCCACCAGGATCTACCGGACGGCAGCGAGCCCAAGTCGCTCCATGCCACGGAGGAGTTCTCGCTCGCGGTGACGAGCGTGTTCCCTTCGCCGTTCTCCGACGAGGTCCGCGTGACCTACACCGTGCCCGCCAGCGGACGCGTGCGCATCACCGTGCACGACGCGGCCGGACGAGCGGTCGCTGTGCTGCGCGACGCCGACCGCGCGCCGGGCGAGCACACGGAGACGTGGGGCGGGCGTGACCACGATGGACACGCCGTCGCGCCCGGGATCTACGTGGTGCGCGTGGAACAGGGCGGACACGTCGCGACCGGACGGGTGGCGCATCTCCGGTGACCGCGGAGCGGTTCGGCGGCTACGAGATCCTGGAGCGATCGGACATCGGCGGCGGCGGCTTCGACGCGCTCGCTCGGGGCGCGGACGGGCGCGACGTGCGCCTGTGGGTGGGGTGCTCGGGGAGCGGTGCACCGGATCCCGGGAGGCCCACCCCCGACCGCATCCGCGAGACGCTCGCCGGCGTCTATCAGGCGGGCCTGCCCCGGGTGCTCGGCGCGGAGATCGTTCAGGGACGCGCCGTGCTCGTCGTCCAGCCGTACCGCGGCGAAACGCTCGCGGAGCGGCTCCGATCCGCGCCGCTGGAGCCGCTCGAGGCGATCGACCGCGTCCGCGGCGTGGCGGCGGCGCTGGTGAAGGCGCACCGGGCCGGCGTGACCCACGGCTCGATCACCGCCGGCGAGATCCTCCTGGCCGACGACGGCCGCACCCTGCTCCTGCATCTCGGCCTCTCCCCGTTCGTGGGCGACACACGCTCCGGGCTCCCGACGCCGCCGACCGAAGCCGGGGACGTAGTCGCCCTGGCCGGTGTGCTGAACCGCTGCCTCACGGGGTCCGAGACACGGCCTCACCCCACCGAGCAGACGCTGCCCGCGCACCTGCCGCAGGGGCTCCGGCGCCTTCTCGCGCGGGCGCTGCACGCCGATCCGGCTCTCCGCATGCGGCGCGCCGAGGAGCTCGCCGGCGACCTCGCCGTGATCCGCGCTTCCTGGGGTTCGACGAGCCCGCCGCGCCGCCGCCGGGTACCGGAGGCGGCAGGCCTGGCCGCCGCCGCGGTGGTCGCGGCCGTGCTGGTCCTGGCCCTCGTCGGGCGCTCCTGCTGAGGGATTTCCGGGTTGACGCCCCCTCCGGGGGGGTCTCATGATCCGCCGCGAGAAGGCCGGAAGCGGCTTTCAGGCGTTCAGGGACCCGCTCTCCAGGAGGATCGGACGTGTCGGAGATTATCGTGGTGCAGTCGAAGATCCGGGACATGATCAAGGGCAAGGGGTGCTCCACGAGCGCGGACGCCATCGACGCCCTCTCGGCCGAGGTGACCCGGATCATCAACCGCGCCGTGGAACGGACGAAGTCCAACGGGCGAAAGACGGTCAAGGGATCGGATATCTAGCACCCCGCGCAGGGGACGCACCCGGCGCGCCGCGCCGGCTCGACGGCCGGGCTCCTCCGCAGGGGCCCGGCCGATTCGTTTTTCGCGGTTTCGCGAGGTCAGGCGGCCGCGCCCCGCGGGCCTCTCCGCTGCGCTCCGTCCACCTCGGTGCGAAGCTGCCCACAGGCTGCGGCGATGTCCGGTCCCATGCTCCAGCGGACCGTCACGACCGGGGCCACGGGCCACAGCCGGCGGGCAAAGGCGTCCACGCGTTCGCGGTCCGGACGCTCCAGCTCGGGCGAAGCGCCGGGGTTGTACGGGATCACGTTGATCTTGAACGGCCCGCCGCGCACCAGCGACCCCAGGCGGTCGGCGTCGGTGTCGGTGTCGTTCACACCCTTCATCAACACGTACTCGAGGGTGACCCGGTTACCGGTCGCTTCGGCGTATCCGCGGGCCGCCGCCATGAGCTCCGGGAGGGGCGTCTTCGCCGCGCGGGGCATCAGACGCTCCCGCAGCGACTGGGTCGGCGCGTTGAGAGAGACGGCCAGACGCACGCCGAGGCCCGACTGCTGGAGCCTCTTGATCCCGGGGACCACGCCGGCCGTGGACACGGTGATCCGGGCGGGACCCAGGTTGAAGCCGAGCGGATCCATCAGGATGCGGCAGGCGTCGGTGACCGCGGGGACGTTGTGCAGCGGCTCGCCCATGCCCATGAACACGATGTTGGTGCGCGTGCGACGGTCGCGGATGCGCCTCCACAGAGGCACGACCTGCCCGGCGATCTCGTGGGCGGCGAGATTGCGGAAGAACCCCATGCGCCCCGTCTGGCAGAAGACGCAGTCCAGCGTGCAGCCGACCTGGGAAGAGATGCACAGCGTGACCCGCCGTTCGGTGGGCATGAGCACGGCTTCGACCGCGCCTCCGTCGGCCAAGCGGAAGAGGTACTTGCTCGACTCGTCGACGGCGCTGTCCCGGCGAGCCGCCACGGGGAGCCCTCCGGCGACGAAGTCCCTGGCGAGGTCCCGGCGAAGCTCCTTGCCGAGGTCGGTCATCTCCTCGATGTCCTCGACGCCCTTGTCCCACAGCCACCGGGCGATCTGGCGGAAGCGGTACTCGGGCAGACCTCGGCCCAGCACGACGGAGCGAAGCTCCTCCAGGGAGAGGGCGCGGAGGGCCGTTTTCTCGGGCGAAAGCGACACGGAGACCACTCGGCGGGGCGGTTGCGTCCCGGGCGGGGCGAACTTATCCTGCAACCGCGGACGACCCCGGAGCGTAACGAATCCCGGAGTCATCGGCAAGGAGGCCTTCCCGTGGCCCGACGGCGCCGTTTCGGGTGGTTCGCGGGGGCGATCGGCGGCCTCGCCGTAGCCGGGACCACGCCGGACGCTCTTGCCGAGTCGCGTGCGGCTCCCGGGTCGGATGCCCGTGCCGCCGCCATCGCGAAGCTGCTCGAGTCGGTCGGGTCCTTCGCGGTCTCCGGGGCGGTCAAGACCGAGGACGGCCTGCTCCTGCCCGAGTCCATCGCCATCGAGATCAAGAGCGAGATCTGCGTCGAGAGCCGCGAGCCCGGCGCCCGGTTCTGGTCGCTGGACTTCGACACCTGCTTCGCGTTCGTCGCGCGGGACTCCCTGGACGCGGTCGGCGAGTACTCGGTGTCGGTGCCCTGCCTGGACGCCGACGCGACGTACGAGTCGCGTCATCCGTTCGGGGATCTTCGCCTCATCCAGCGCGGGCCGGTTTCGTTCCTGGCGGTTTCGGACGCCGGCTGGAACCACCACGAGACGTTCACTTCGTCCCGCACCCAGCGCCGCGATCTCCTGCTGACCCTGGAGCCCGAGGTCTTCTGGGTGGTGAAGGAGGGAGGCGATTTGCGGGAGCGGCCGCTCGCCGCCGCCACGGCGATCCGACGCATGGACTTCGGAACGGGCGTGCCGGTCGTGCGTTTCCACGAGGGCTGGGCCGAGGTGGTGGTGGACGATCGCATCGCCTGGATGGAGATGCGCTTCCTGGGGACGGAGAAGCAGCTCGAGGAGGCCCGACCGTTCCGGGGCAAGCCCGCGGTGGAGCCTCTGCCGGTCCCGGAGTCCCCGTGACGCCTGCCGGGCCGCCCCGGGAGACCGAAGACCCCCTGGTCGACGCTCGGGGGCTGCTCTGCCCCCTTCCGGTCATTCGCCTCGAGGAGCGCATGCGCACCATCCCTCCGGGGGGGCGCGTGCTCCTCGTGGCCGACGATCCCGCGGCCGAAGAGGACGTCCGCCTGTGGTGCCGCGGGCACCGCCACGAGGTCGTGGACGTGGCCAGGAAGGGCCGGGAAGCCCGGATCCGCGTTCGCAGGGGGACCTGACCGCCCCTGGGGGCGGTGCGGCCCGATTCCTCGAGGCCGAGCCAGAATCCGCAAGAAGGATCAAGTCGCGGCGCGCGACGGCCGATTCCCGGGGCGCAAGGGCAAGTTGCGCCTGTCAGGAGGTCGACGAATGCGCTCCCTCGTGAAACTCGCGGCGATGCTCGCGGCCGTGGCGGCCGCCTCGCCGGTCGCGTCCCGTCCCGCGCTCGCGGGCGGAAACGCGCTGGACGGTGTGCGCGGTGTTCTCCGCGTTCACTCCGCCGATCCCGCCGTCCCGGGCTACGTGTCCGGGACCATGTATGGACTGTACTCGCAGAAGTTCTATTCCTTCACGCAGTCCCCGAGAGGCCAGACCGAGAAGGTCGACTTCGGGGCAGGGGTGATCAGCCTCGGCTACAGCCCGACTCCCTTCGTGGAGC
>JBQTGV010000122.1:0-21706 GCA_052390515.1 Candidatus Eiseniibacteriota bacterium
TGGGGCGATCGGGAGTCGGCGCGCCGTGATCGGGGAGCGCGCGGCCGGCGTTGTCGTCGCCTGCTCGACGTGGTTCGCCGCGGCGCAGGCCTGCACGCAGGACTGCCTGCTGTTCTCCAACGAGCCGGGGTATCCCGTCGTGCACCTCGACGCGGCGGCGATCGACTCGATCGGACGGTCCCTGTCCGACACGAACGTCGCCCTGATCGAGAGCATCGACGAGCTGTACCGCGGCGGCCGCTACGGCGAGCCCGGAAGCGATCAGGCCAAGGCGGACGCGCTCGCTGCGCTCATCTACCACGCGAAGGTGGCCTTCGACTTCGTGCAGGCCATCGCCGAGCAGGAGGAGTGCATCTACTCGACGTCGGAGGCCGACCTGCGGGACGCCTTCACCCGCAGCTTCCGCAACCCCGGCATCTATCCGATCATGAACCTGATCGACGCCCGCGCTGGCTTCGGACGTTTCTGCATGAAGTTCGAGGTGGACGAGGAGGGTGAGCGCGAGATCGAGGTCTCCGGGGAGAAGATGCGCGCCTGGACCGAGAGCATCGACATCGACGGCACGCCCCGCCGCGTCGTCAACATCGACATGAAGACGTTCTCCAACGATCGCGTGCACGTGGTCTACGAGCAGTACTCCTGCGGCCGCTTCCGGACCTTCGACGCGACGGTGGGGGAGCGCCCCGTGCGCGTCTACACGATGGAAGAGCTGGAAGGTCAGTACGTGCGCAAGTTCGGCTTCCACAAGCCGCACGCGATCGTGCTGTGGAAGTCGCCGGGGCCGGGCGAGCTCGATCCGCCGCCCGCCGACGGACGGTTCCTCGGGTCGGCGATCTACTTCCCGCGCCTCGAGCTCGACCTGCCGCTCTTCCTGCCCGCGCTCGGCTTCCACGATCTGCGCCGGTTCGACTTCCCGGAGCCGGTGCTCACCGTCGACGCCACGCGGGGGCTGCAGAACCGCGAGCTGGAGTGGCTGCGCCTGCGCAAGAACGACCGCTTCGCGAACTGGGAGGGCGACGGGGAGACGCCGTCCTTCGTGGACGCGCGCTTCCCGGACTACTGAGGCGCCGCTGTCACAGCTCGTGCGGGAGGCGATCGACCGGGGCGCGGAAGTACGTGTCCACCGGGTAGTGCAGGAAGTTGGACACGCGGCTGGTGTAGATGCAGGCGAAGTCCCGGACCTGGTGTCCGAAGCGCGTGATCTCGTTGGCCTCCCGGAACAGCATGCCCCAGTGCCGGTTGAAGGAGCCGCTCACCGCGTCGTCCAGCTTCACGACCAGCTCGTGCTGGCGGCCGGCCTCGACCTCGAGCCCGGCGCGGCGCTCGCGGTGGTCGGCCACCTTGCGGGCAAGCTGGCCCCGGACCTCGTCGGCGCTCCCCGCGGAGCGCTCTAACAACGTCTCCAGCCGCAGCAGCTCCACGCGGGTCATCTGCTCCTCGTGCGCCAAGCGATCGCGCTGCTTCACGGCCTCGTCGAGCCGGGCGAGCTGCCCGGCGATGCGTTCCGTGGTGAGCAGCTCGGTCTCGAGCTCGGGAATGATCATGGCGGTGCGCCATCCCACGCTCTTCTTGGAGCGGAGGATGTCGCCGTACGTGTGATCGCCCCAGTACAGGATGCCGTCGCCGGCGAATCCGAGGTTCTTCTCGAAGTTCCAGACGTCGCCTCCGGACCAGACCTCTGCCCCGGGGCCGTCGATCGCGACGGGCTGCGGCTTGGACCGGCGCAGGAAGAAGCTCGGCTTGCGCGCATCCACCGCCACGAGGTCGAAGTACGTGCGCCATGGCCGCGAACCGCCCAGCAGGTACGAGAGCAGAACGTCGGTGTAGTAGTACTCCGAGTTGGTCAGCAGGAAGACCCGCTTGCCCGTGCGGCGCATTGCGTCCAGGAACGACCCGAGGCGCGGGTCGAGGGATACGAAGCGAGCCGGATCGGCCTGGATCTCGCTCTTGATCGAGCCGTCGCCGTGCGCCTCGTCGATCATCGCGCGGACGTCGTCGAAGAGCGCGCCGTAGTCCGGCCGCCGGCCGCGCTCCTCGTAGAAGTCCACCAGCGACAGGTACAGGTAGACCTCGGGAAGGTGGAAGAGCGTGTCCACCGACACGTACGCCTCCGCCGAGGTGCGGATCCGGCGCATGCGGTAGATCCGCTTTCGTTCCGCGGAGGTCAGCGACTTGCGGCCGTGGAACGCGCGCACCACGTAGTTGTGGTAGTCCATCTTGAGGATGTTGCCCCGGCGCCGGTCGATCACGAGGCCGCGGACGACGAACTCGGGATCGAAGGGCACGTCCAGGATCTCCCGGGGGTGCCCGCGCTTCTCGACCAGCTTCTTCTGGGTCAGGCGGAAGGCGAGATCATCGAGCTCGCGGTAGCGGTAGTGGGCCAGGGTGTAGTCGAGATCGAACCCGACGGCCCCGACGGAACGCATGCGCAGGTTGCGGTTCACGAAGATCCGCGCGGCACGCGGCGCCCCGCCCGGGTGGTGCGCCGGGGTGGCCCGAAACTCGGAAGAGAACTGCTGGACGGGAGCGGGGAGACCGGCGGTCATCTTCTCACTCGGGTCGGAACGCGACTCGTCCCTCGGCATGATCGCACCTCGCCCCATCGGCAGCGGCCGGGAGCAAGATGAGGGCGGCGGGCGGAAGCGTCCACCCGCGGCCGCGACGCGGCAGGCTAGGCGACGCCCTTGCGCGGCTCCGTGGGATCGAGCGAGTTCATCGCCTTCGTCTCGTTCTCGAGCTCCGCCTCGAGCTCCAAGACGAGCCGCTTGAGCATGTGGATCTGCTCGAGCTTGGAGAGGTGCCCCTCGGTGCTCGCGTCCGTGTTCTCCCCCAGAAGGGTTCCCACGGTCGTTCCCAGCGCCTCCGCGATGCGATGCGTGACCTTGACGCTGGGCACTCGGATCATGGATTCGATCTGGCTGATGTATGCCGGCGCGACGCCGACGGCCTCCGCGAGCTTCGTCTGCGTGACGCCCTGCATCTGCCTGAGGATCTTGATGTTCTTCCCGATCGGATGCATCCCTCGACCAACCTCCGCCGGCGAAATAGCTCAGGGGCAACCGTTCAAGAATAGGGTGAGACGCGGGTCTGTCTCAAGGGGATTTTTTCCAGCCTACCGCGAGATCGATCGACGGCTCGGCCCGCCAGGCTCAAGCGGTCCGCACGCTCCCCGGGCCGGATCCGGACCGCCGGGCGGGGCCCGCGCGCTTCGGCCGCCACTCTCGGACGGTGGATCCCTCGCCGACGACGATGAGGTCGGCCATGGCGGGGAAGAGGCCGTTGTCGAGTACCCCGGCGATGGCGTTGATGCGACGTTCGAGATCCGCGGCGTCCTCGATCCGGGCGAACGTCGCGTCGAGGATCCAGTTCCCGTTGTCGGTCACGTAGGGGTCGGCCCCGTCCCGGCGAAGGGTGGCCGCGGCGCCCAGGCGGGAGAGCGCCCGGTCCACCTCAGTTCGCTCTTCGGGGACGAGTTCCACCGGAACGGGGCATCCGTCCCCGAGCCGCGCGACCGACTTCGCGGAGTCCACGATCACGACGAACTCGCGCGCCGCCTTGGCCACCCGCTTCTCGCGCAGCAGCGCACCGCCCAGTCCCTTGATGAGGTCGCCGGCGGGATCCACCTGGTCCGCTCCGTCCACGGCGAGGTCCAGCTCGGGGCACTCGTCGAGGGCGACGATCTCGATGCCGAGCGCTCGAGCGCGCGCCGCCGTCCGCTCCGAGGTGGGAACGCCACGGACGCGAAGGCCTTCGCCGATACGCTCGGCCAGGGCATCGAGAAAACGATCGGCGGTGGAGCCGGTGCCGAGCCCGAGCGTCATGCCGTCCCGGACGAGCTCGGCGGCCCGCCGGCCCGCCGCCCGCTTCTCGTCGTCCTGGCTCATCCCTCTCCTTCTCCCTCTCCCTCCGCGAACTCGAGCTCGAGCGCTTCCGTCGCCTCACGGATGTTCGCCTCGAGACCGGCGTCCCCCGGCGCATGCTCCAGCCCGCGTCGCCACAACCGGATCGCCCGGGGCAGCTCCCCGTCTCGGGCCATGAGAGCCCCGAGGTTGCGATACGCCGGGACGTAGTCGGGATGATCCGCGAGCAGTCCGCTGTACTCGCGGACGCACTCCGGGTAGCGCTCGGCCTTCTCGAGAATCCAGGCGAGAGTGTAGCGCGCCTCCGGACCGGGGTCTCCACCGTCGAGCACTCGCCGCACGACGGCGATGCCGTCGTCGGGGAATCCGGCTCTCGCCATGCCTCGACCGGCTTCGAGGAGCAGCGCGGGGTCGGCCGAAGTGCGCGCAGCCTCGCGGAAGTGCGCCACCGCGGCGGCGGGGTCGTCGCTCTCGAGGGCGATGTCCCCCGCGGCGACGCGCACTTCCGGAGCCACGGGCGACTGCGCGAGGAGCGGGGCGAGGACCTTCGCCGCCTGGCGGGGCGAGCGGCCCGTCAGCTCCCTCGCCGCTCGCAGCGCCTCCTCCGGACCGAGCTCGCCGCGTGACCCGTCGCACGCGGGGCCGCCGGAGAGGACGACGAGCGCCATGAACGCAAGTCGCACGATCCGCATGGAGAGAAGCCTCACCGATCACCGCCTGTCCGCGGAGCGCGTCGCCCCGGACTCACTCGGCACATCGGCCGCGCGCCTCGACGCCTTTTGCCGGCGGCCGGCTCAGCCCGGATGCAGCGTCTCCTCGCGCCGGAAGAGCGCCTTGACCTGTTCCGCGTCCGAGACGCGCCGGAGCTCGCCGAGCAGCGAGTCGGAGGCCAGCATGCGGGAGATCGCCGCGAGCGCCTGGATGTGGGCGCCGGCCATCTCCGGCGGCGACACCAGCAGGAAGAAGACCGAGCAGGGCGCGCCGTCCAGTGACTGGAAGTCGATCGGCTGCGGGGAGACGCCGAACGCGATCTCCATGTCGCCGACGAGCTCGCTCTTGCCGTGAGGGATGGCGACGCCACGGCCGATTCCGGTCGACATCCGGCGCTCCCGGTCGAGGACCGCTCCCAAGATCCGCTCGCCGCGCGCGCCGGCGAGCGCGCCGGGGAGGAGCGTGACGAGCTCGCGGAGGCCGTCGGCCTTGGTCTTCGCGTGGTGGGGGATCCGGATGCGGCGCGCGTCGAGCTTCTCGGAGAGTCTCAAGGAACGGTTCCCCCGCCGATCATGCCCGCGCGGCCGGCGCAAGCCTAGCACCGCCGCGGGAGCGCCTCAAGCACGGCACCCCGGTGCACCACCCGCCCGCCCGCCACGGTGAGCGCCATCTCGTCCTCGTCGCTCCCGGGCAGCGCTCCGGGCGATGCGGGGAGCACGACGATGTCCGCGTGCGCGCCGGGCTCGAGCGTCGCGCCGGCACTGTCACCGGCGACCGCGCGGGCCGCTTCCACGGTGTAGAGCCGGTGAGCCTCCGCGAAGGTCAGGCGTTCGTCGGGGACCGGGTGCTTCATCGCCGAGCGGATCCCGAAGAGCGGCGACGGCGGCATTCCGTCGGACCCGAAGAACACTCCCGTCCCGCGGCGCAGCAGCGTCCCGAACGGGTTCATGCGGCGCAGCCGCTCCGCTCCCAGGGCGCGCTCGTAGAGGCCGCCGGGGCCCGCCCAGAGTCCGACGAAGTTCGGCTGGACGCAGGGGCGAACGCCGAGCTCGACGAGCCGGGCGATGTCCTTGTCGCGGGGGAGCTCGAGGTGCTCGATGCGGTGACGCTGCGCGGCGATCTCCGCGCGCGGCAGCTTCGCGAAGGCGTCGAGCACCTGCGCGATGGCCCGGTCGCCGATGGCGTGGACCGCGACGGTGAGTCCGGCGCCGTGTCCCGCACGGACGATCGCCTCCAGCTCCGCGTCGGTGTAGAGGAGCGTTCCGCGCGCTCCTTGCCGGTCCGCGTAGTCCTCGAACAGCGCGGCCTCGCGCGCGCCCACGGAGCCGTCCGCCCACGCCTTGATGCCGCGCAGGCGCAGGCGCGACGAGAGCGGAAGGGCGGCGAGCCGCGGGTCGGCGAGGCACTTCGCCCAGATGAACGCGTCGATGCGCGGGGTCGGATGGACGGCATCGAAGCGCTCCGCATAGGCGTCGCAGGCGCCGGGGCGAAGGAAGTCGCATGCGGTGGTGATGCCCAGCGAGAAGCAGAGCCGGGCAGCCGCGGCGAATGCCTCGCCGAGCTCGTCCTCATCGGGAGGGAACAGCTCTTCCAGTTGCTGCACGACGCCCTCGCGGCAGAGGCCGCTCTCCTCGTCGATTCCCGTGCCCTGCCAGACGGCCCGCAGGCGCTCGAGGCCGCGCGTGTTGGCCACCGCGGTGTGGTCGTCGATGCGGCGGAGCACGACGGCCCGATCCGGCGCGACGCGGTCCAGCTCCGCGCGCGTGGGCAGCGTGGAATCGGACCAGTTCGTCTCGTCCCACTCCTCGAAGACCAGCAAGCGGCGGCCGGGGTGAAGCGTCAGTCCCTGGTCGACGGCGTCGAACAGCTCGGCCCGCGATCGGCAACGCACGAGCGTCGGATGCGACGCCTTGATGCCCATCTGCAGGAAGTGGAAGTGCGCGTCGTGGAAGCCGGCGGAGACCGCCCGTCCTGCAGCGTCGAAGACCCGTCCGCCGGGAGGCAGCAGGGCCAGGATGTCCTCGGCCTGTCCGATCCGCGCGATGGTCTCGCCGTCGACGAGCAGGGAGTCGGCGCCGTCCGGTCGGGACGGCAGCAGCGCGCCGCGAACGATCGCCCAAGCGGATCCGGACAAGCCACGCCTCCCGCGCCGCGGGCGCAGAGTCTAGCATGCAGGCGTCGCGTTGACGCTCGCGCGAGCAGCATGGCAGAATGCCGCGCTTTTGCGGATCCGCCCGAGGTGTCGCTGATGCTCGTGCTCGACGGAGACGGCCTGACGCTACATGACGTCGTGCGCGTGGCCCGGGAACGCCGTCCGGTTCGCGTCGGCGAGGAGGCGATCGAGCGCGCCCGCCGCGCGCGCGCCTTCCTGGAGCGCTGCGTGGCCGAGGGGCGGGTCATCTACGGGGTCAACACCGGGATCGGCCAGCTCGCGCACGTGGCCGTCGCGAGGGAGCATCTCGACGAGCTCCAGGGCAACATCGTGCGCAGCCACGCGGCGGGATTCGGGCCGCCGCTCGCCGACGACGAAGTCCGCGCGATCCTCCTCCTCAAGCTGAACCTCTTCGCCAAGGGACGCTCCGGCGTCCGCGTCGAGCTCATCCGCGCGTTCGAGGCGCTGCTGCGCGCGGACGTGCTCCCCGTCGTACCGGCCAAGGGTTCTCTCGGGGCGAGCGGAGACCTCGCGCCGCTCGCGCACGTGGCGCTGTGCCTGCTCGGCGAGGGCGAGGCGCGCCTGGAAGGTCGCACGTTGCCGGCGGGGGAGGCGTTGCGCATCGCGGGTCTGACGCCGTTCGCGCTGTCGTTCAAGGAGGGCCTCGGTATCATCAACGGCTGCCAGCTCATGGCCGCGCGCGGGACGCTCCTGCTGCACGACGCGCGCGTTCTCTGGAAGACCGCGCAGGCCGTTTCCGCTGCCGTGCTGGATGCGCTGGGAGCCGCCGATGCGCCGTTTGCCGAGCGGGTGCACGCCGCCCGGCCGTACCCTGGCCAGCGTGCCGTCGCGGCGAACCTGCGCAGGCTGCTCGCCGGCCCGCGCAGCATCGGCGACCGCGTGCAGGACGCGTACTCGCTCCGCTGCGTGCCGCAGATCCTGGGCGGCATCGGGGATGCGTTCGACGACCTGGAGCGGCGTCTCGCGGTGGAGATCAACGCCGCGAGCGACAATCCCCTGGTCTTCGCGGAGGAAGAGGAGATCGTGGCCGCCGGGAACTTCCACGGCGAGAGCCTCTCCCTCGCGCTCGATCTGTTCGGAATGGCGCTCGCGGAGATCGCGTCCCTGGCCGAGCGGCAGGTGAACCGCCTGCTGAACCCGGCCCTTTCGGGGCTCCCGCCGTTCCTCGCCCAGGACAACGGCCGGAACTCCGGCCTCATGATCCTGCAGTACACCGCGGCGTCGCTCGTCTCCGAGAACAAGGTTCTCGCTCACCCGGCGAGCGTCGATTCGATCCCCGTCTCGGCGGACCAGGAGGACCACGTTCCCATGGGGGCCACCTCGGTGCACAAGGCGGCGCAGATCCTGGAGAACGTGGCCGGCGTCCTGGGCATCGCCGCGATCTGCGCGGCCCAGGCGCTGGACCTGCGAGCCGGCGCCCACGTGGCCCCGGCACCCCGCGCCCTGCGCGACCGCCTGCGGAGGGACGTTCCCTTCTGGGCCCGGGACCGGTACGCTTCCCCGGATATGAGGACCGCCGCCGCTCTCGCGCGGAGCGGCGAGCTGCTCGCCGCCGTCGAAGCGGTGGCGGGGGAACTGGAAACCCGTGCGCGATGACATCGAGAGGGAGGAAGGTGCTCCCGGGAGGCGGAAGATGAAGGGCACTGAGACGGACGCGCCGCATTTCGCGAAGGTCGTTCCGCCGGTCGGGGAGCGCATCGGAAGGAGCGCTCAGGGCCTCGTGGTGCCGGACCGCCCGATCATTCCGGTGATCGAGGGGGACGGCATCGGACCGGACATCATGCGGGCGACCCGGCGCGTCCTGGACGCGGCGGTGGAGAAGTCCTACGGCGGCCGCAAGAAGATCGCCTGGTTCGACGTCTTCGCCGGCGAGACCGCGCAGGAACGCTACGGCGAGTGGCTGCCGGAGGACACGTTCGAAGCCATCCGGCACTTCCGCGTGGCCCTCAAGGGGCCGCTCACCACGCCCGTGGGAGGTGGCTTCCGCAGTCTCAACGTCACGCTCCGCCAAGTGCTGGACCTGTACGCGTGCGTGCGTCCGGTGCGCTACTTCCACGGGGTTCCGAGCCCGGTGCGCGAGCCGGAGAAGATGAACGTGGTCATCTACCGCGAGAACACCGAGGACGTGTACGCCGGCATCGAGTGGGCGGCGGGCTCGCCCGAGGCGAACCGGATCATCGACATCCTCGGCTCGGAGATGGGCATCCAGGTGCGCCGGCCGTCCGGGATCGGGATCAAGCCCATCTCCGAGTTCGGAACGAAGCGCCTGGTGCGCATGGCCATCGACGCCGCCATCCGCCAGGAGCGGTCCAGCGTCACGATGGTGCACAAGGGCAACATCATGAAGTACACGGAGGGCGCGTTCCGCGACTGGGGCTACGAGCTGGCCCGAGAAGAGTATGCGGGCCGGGTCGTCGCCGAGGAGGATCTGCAAGGCCCCGCGCCGGCGGGCCGTGTCGTGATCAAGGACCGAATCGCCGACAGCATGTTCCAGCAGATCCTCACCCGCACCGACGAGTACTCCGTCCTGGCGATGCCCAACCTGAACGGCGACTACCTTTCCGACGCGTGCGCCGCGCAGGTCGGTGGACTGGGGATGGCACCCGGAGCGAACCTCGGGGACGAGGCCGGTCTGTTCGAAGCCACCCACGGAACGGCTCCGAAGTATGCGAATCGGGACATGGTCAACCCGGGCTCGCTGCTGCTCTCCGGGGCGATGATGCTCGAGCATCTCGGCTGGCGCGAAGCGGCCCGCGCGGTGGAGAACGCGCTGGAGCGGACGATCCTGCAGAAGCGCGTGACCTACGACCTCGCGCGGCTGCTCCAGGACGTCCGGCCCGTCAAGACTTCCGAGTTCGCGTCGGCGATCATCGAGAATCTGGCCGGATGAGCGGTCTCGAGGACCGGCTTCCGCCGGAGCGGATCCGGCTCGATCTCGACGCACGGTCGGCGGACGACGTGATCGGCGAGCTCGCCCGGCTTCTCGGCGGGCGGGACGCGACGGTCCAGGAAGCCGTGCGCGACGGGTTGGCGTGGCGCGAGCAGGTCTCGCCCACCGGAGTCGGCGGCGGAATCGCGTTCCCGCACGCCCGGGTGGACTCGATGGCGGGGATCCGCCTCGCGTTCGTGCGGACGGTGCGGCCGATCGACTTCCGCGCGATGGACGGGCGGGGAGTGGACCTGTTCCTGGCGCTGGCCGGGCCGGAGCAGGAGCGGCGCGAGTACCTCTCGGTTCTGGGCATGGTCTCGTACCTGTTCCGGTCCTCGGGCGTCCGGGAGGAGTTCCGCAAGGCCACCACGCCCGAGGCGGTGAGGGACCTGGTCCGCCGCTTCTCGCCCGGGGGGGCTGGAGTGGGGGGAGAAACGCTCTAGCTTCGAGGTGATGTCCGCCGGACCGGGGGAAAACCGGAGGCACTTCAAGCTTCATTCCGGTTCGGTCGAAACTGGAGCCGTGAGAGACTGCGGGCACCGCGGCTCGGCCTCGGCGCCCGACGGGAGGTTCGCGTGCAGGAGATACCCCTCACGACCGGGGGATCGGAGTGGCTCGCGGTGTCGAGCCTGTCCGACGTCGGTTGCGTGCGCGACAACAACGAGGACTCCATCGGGGTCTTCCCCAACGACGACCCGGCGAAGGGTACGCTCCTGATCGTCGCCGACGGCATGGGTGGAGCCGCGGCCGGCGAAGTAGCCAGCCGTCTCGCGGTGGAGCGGGTCCGCGAGGGCTACTTCCGGTCGGACGAACGAAGCCCGGCGGTCGCGCTGCGCGTTGCGCTCGAGACGGCCAACACGTCGATCCTGGAAAAGGCGCGCAACGACCGCCGCCTCTCCGGAATGGGAACGACCTGCACCGCAGTCGCGGTCATCGGCCGCGAGCTGTGGTTCGCGCACATCGGGGACAGCCGCGCCTACCTCAAGACGGGCACGAGTCTCCGGCAGCTCACCAGCGACCATTCGCTGGCCGCGGAGCTGGGACGCACGGGCGGCGCGGAGGATCTTCGTTCCCGTGCCCGCAACGTGCTCACCCGCTGCCTCGGCGTTCGCGCGGAAGTCCAGATCGACGTCTCCGAGACCCCGACGCCGCTGCCCGACGACGCCGGGCTCGTGATCTGCTCGGACGGCCTGTGCAATCTCGTGAACGACGGCGAGATCCACCAGATCGTATCCATGCACGGTCCGGACGGTGCATGCCGGCGCCTCGTGCAGCTCGCCAAGGAACGCGGCGCCCCCGACAACGTCAGCGTCGCCGTCGGTCGAATCACCCGCGACTGACCGCCGGTCCTCTCCGGCGATTTGCCGATTCGGGAATCGCGTGCCATGATCTTCGCTCTAGGGCACGCGCCCGCCGGCGGGCGCGCTCCATCCAGGAGAGACTCGTGCGAACCGGACGCCGTCCCCGGGTCTGGCTGCGCCGCCTCGTCGCGGTCGCCGGGACGACCGTCGTGTCCTTCCCGGCCGCCGCCGCCGGAACGACCCGCGAGGCGCTGGACCTCGCCGTAGACTACTTCCTCGTCGCCGATTATCGGACCGCGCTCGAACGGCTGACCGGGTTGCTCGACGGGCGCGGGTTGACCGACGATCGCCTGGTCCAGGCTCACGTGCTTCGCGCGCGCTCTCTCGTCGGCCTGGGCAGGACGGAGTCCGCGGTCGCGGCGTTCTGCTCGGTTCTTCGCCTGGACGGAGAGTGGCGCCCGGATCCAGGCACGGCGCTTTCGACCGGCGAGCTCGCCGCCTTCCACCGAGCGGTGCCGCTGTCCCTGCCTCCGGTCGCGCCGCCACCTCCGCACCGGGCGGAGCTCTCCCCGGTCGACACGCCTTGGCTCGAGCCGGCCCGGCTCGGCATCGGGCCGGCCCAGGAAGCGCGCTCCTGGTACCGCCGCCCGCTCGTGCTTGGCGTCGCCGGTGGCGTAGCCGCGGGCGTCCTGATTCTCGTGTTCGACGAGGGCGCAGCCGACGAGCCGGCCCGTCTCCCGGACTTCCCGGAGCCTCCCGAGTGACCCTCCGCCGGAGGCTGCCGCGCCGCGGCCGGTTCCTCCCGACCCTGATGTGGATCGCGCTCGCGGCCGCCGCCCCCGCGCGGGCCCAGTTCCGGGACGTCACGTCCCTGGTGCCGCTCGGTTCGGAGACGACCGCCGGCGTCGCCTGGGTCGACTTCGATGGCGACGGCGATCTCGATGTCTTCGCCACGACCTACGGCAACGTTCCCGGGAACGAGTTCAACCGCCTCTACGAGAACGTCGGCCTCCGTTTCGAAGATCATCCGGTCGCGGCGCTGGGGCTCGGCCCGTACCTCTGCACCGGATCGGCCTGGGCGGACTTCGACGACGACGGCGACGCGGACGTCTTCGTGACCTCGGAGTCGAGCGCCGGGACCGGGCTGTTCCGCAACGACGGGAACGACGCGTTCGTGGACATCACCCCGCCCGTCCTGCGCGCGGACAGCTCGTCCTACACGCCGGTCTGGGTGGACTACGACCTCGACGGCGATCTGGACCTGAGCGTCGCCTCGCGGTTCGGCGGGCGCCTGTTCCGCAACGACGGCGGCGGCGGGTTCGCGAACCGCACTCCCGCAGCGCTCGACGTGCTCACCTGGTCGGTGGAGTGGAGCGACTGGGACCGGGACGGAGACCCCGACGCGTTCCTGGGAACGATCGACCAGCCGCTCGTGCTCGCGCGCAACGACGGGGGCGGCGCGTTCCGCGACGTGGCCCTGGGCAGCCTGGGTGGAGGGACGGACGGCGCGTTCTCGGGTGGCTTCGCCGACTACGACCGGGACGGCGACGACGACCTCTACGTGACTTACTTCTTCGAGCCGGCGCGTCTCTTCCGCAACGAGGGCAGCTTCGGTTTCGCGGACGTGACGCCGGCGCTGCTGCAAGGCACCGGGGCTGCCTACACCTCCTCGTGGTGCGACTTCGACCTCGACGGCGATGCGGACATCCTGCGCCTGGGTCACGTGCCGGGCGGAACCGCTCTCTACCGCAACGATGCGGCGTCGTTCCGCGACGTATCCCCGCTCCTGGGCTCGGTGACGCAGAGCAACGTGTGGAGCGGGGCGTGGGGCGAATGGGACGGGGACGGGCGGCCGGACCTCTTCCTGGGACTCCACGGATCCACGTCGGATCGGCTGCTGCGCAACGAGAACGGAGCGAGCCGACACTGGCTGCGTGTGGACCTCCAGGGCGCCCTCTCCCAGCGGCAGGGCATCGGCGCGCGCGTCGACGTGATCGCGGGTGGCCGCATGACCTCGCTCCAGGTCTCCGGCGGCGGCGACGGTTGGTGCTCGCAGGAGCCGGCCTCCGCGTGGTTCGGCCTGGGAGCGGACGTCTCGGCGCAGGTCCAGGTGAGCTGGCCGAGTGGACAGGTGCACGTGATCAGCGGCGTGTCCGTGGACCGTGTGCTCACCGTGGCGGAGCCGGGGCTCGCGTCTGCCCTTCAGCTCGTGCCGGTACGGAGCGCGTTCGATCTGAACCTGCGTCTGGACGGAGCGCGCGTCACCTCGGCGACGCTGTTCGCGCGCTCGGGCGGCTCGGGCGGCTACGCCTCGTTTCCGCTCTTCGCCATCGGCGGGGTGGCGCTGCGAGCGCGCCTTCCCGCGGATCTCGTGACGGAAGCGGGGATGGAGTACTGGGTGGAGTACCGGCTGAACGGCGGGACCCCGCGGACGACGCCGTACGAAGGCGTGAGCCGTCCGGCGTTCCTGCCCGCGGAGTTCACGAATCTGGCGAGCCCCGTCGCGCTTCCGGCGAGGCGCTTCGCGCTGTTCGGCTTCCCGTTCGTGCCGTCCGACTCGACCGCCGCGGCGCTCTTCGCCGACGACCTGGGCGCCCTGGACGACCGGCGCTGGCGGCTCGGACGCTGGGACTCGCGCGGGCGACGCTATGTCGAGGCGAGCGACTCGACGCTCACGCTGAGCCCCGGACAAGCTTTCTGGCTGATCACGGATCGGGAAGTGCGGCCGGCTGCATCCGGTCGCGGCCGGGACATCCGGGCCGGCGTGCCGATCACGCTCGAGCCGGGTTGGAATCAGGTCGCTCATCCGTTCTTCTTCCCGGTCCTCGTGAGCGACGTCGACTTCTCCGGCGCCCCCAACGTGGAGCGCCGGATCGTGCGCTATGGGAACGCCGGCTACGAGGATGCGGCGGTGCTCGAGCCGTGGGAGGGGTACTGGATGCACAACGAGAACGTCGCGACCGAGACGATCGTCGTCGCGCCGCGGGCGGCTCCGGCCGGTCGCGTGTCGGCGTCGCCGCCGGTCCCGGCGAAGTGGAGCGTCGCTCTCTCGGCTCGCCAGGGCGGGGCGATGGACGGAGGCAACGAAGCCGGCGTGGCGGCCGAGGCCGTCGAGGGCCGCGACCGCGGGGACTCGCTCGAGCCGCCCGCCGCGCCCGGGCACGTTCGCCTGTGGCTCGAGGCGCCGGGCGAGGGCGGCGCCACCCGCGAGTTGACCCGCGACCTCCGCTCCGCGTCCGGCGGTGGCCACGTCTGGGAGGTCGCGGTGAGCTCCGAGTCGGGCGAGCGGGTGGAGCTGACCTGGTCGGGTCTCGCCGGTCTGCCCGCGGGATTCGAGGCGGTGCTGTTCCCGCGGGAGACGGGCGCCCGGGTCGCGCTCTCGGAGCGGGACGGCGTCGCGCTGCCCTCGGGAAGGACGCATCGCTTCCGCTTGGCAGTCGGCTCGCGCGAGTTCGTCGCTGCGGTCGAGACCGGGGCGATCGATCCGCCGCGCGGCGTCGAGCTCCGAGCGCCGTGGCCCAGCCCGTTCGCCGCCTCGACGACGATCGGATATGGAGTTCCTGCGCCCGGGCGGGTGACGCTGACCGTGCACGACGTGCGGGGGCGGCTCGTGCGCACGCTCGTCTCCGGCACGGTGCCGGGGGGACGGCACTCGGCGCGTTGGTCCGGCGACGACGAAGGCGGGCGGGCGGCATCGTCCGGCGTCTACTTCGTCCGTCTTTCCGCGGGAGAGCGCACGGTGACGCGCAAGGTGCTGCTCGCGCGGTGAGGTGCCCGGTTCAGCCTCGTCGCTGGTCTCTCCAGACGGAACACGAGTCGCCCTCGTCCGTCAGGACGGGCGCTCCGCCGTCAGCGCCATGGCGAATCCCATGCCGCCGCTCACGCACAGCGTCGCGATTCCGCGCGCCGCGCCGCGCCGGCGCATCTCGTGCGCGAGCGTGGTCAGGATCCTCGCGCCGCTCGCGCCGATCGGGTGGCCCAGGGCGATCGCGCCGCCGTTGACATTGGTCCGCTCGAGGTCGAGGCGAAGCTCCCTCGCCACGGCGAGAACCTGCGCGGCGAAGGCCTCGTTGAGCTCGACGAGCTCGACGTCGCCGAGCTTCCATCCCAGGCGGCCCAGCAGCTTGCGTGTGGCTGGTACGGGACCGATGCCCATGATGCGCGGGTCCACGCCCACCGCGACCCACCCGCCGATCCACGCGAGCGGCGTGACGCCGCGGGCGCGCACCTCGGCGCTGCCGGCGAGAACGACGGCGGCCGCCCCGTCGGTGATTCCCGAGGAGTTCCCGGCGTGCACCGTCCCGCCGTCCCGGAAGACGGCCGGCAGCTTCGAGAGCTTCTCCAGCGTCGTGTCGGCGCGGTAGTGCTCGTCGCGCGTCAAGCGCTGGCCGTTCCTTCCCGGAACGGCGACGGGCACGACTTCCGCGTCGAAGCGCCCGGCCTCCCACGCGGCCGTGGCGCGAAGCTGGCTGGCCAGCGCCAGCTCGTCCTGCTCGCGGCGGGAGATGCCGCCCTGCTCGGCGAGGGTCTCCGCCGTCCTGCCCATGAGCTGGTCGGCGAGCGGGCAGTGGAACCCGTCGCGATACATCGCGTCGACGACCGCGGAATCGCCCAGGCGGTATCCAAGACGGGCGCGCTCCAGGAGGAAGGGGACGCGGGTCATGCTCTCCATCCCGCCGGCGAGCACCAGACGCGCATCGCCGCGCTGCAGCGCCGCGGCTCCCAGAGCCACGGCCTGGAGTCCGCTCGCGCAGGCCTGATTCACGGTGTAGGCCGGCGCGGACTCCGGGACGCCGCATCCGACGCTCACCGGCCGCGCCGGGTTGGGTCCGTTCCCCGCCTGCCGCGCCATGCCGAAGATGGTCTCTCCGACGTCGGCGGGATCCACCGCGGCACGCTCCAGCGCGGCACGTCCGGCGACGACGGCGAGGTCCCTCGCCGGAACGTCGGCCAGCGAGCCGAGGAACCGGCCGATCGGCGTTCGCGCCGCGGAGAGGATCGCCACCGGTTCCAATCGCATCCGTTTCTGCCGTTCCCGAATCGCGCGGCATGAGGTAAGGAGAAAGTCGCCGCGGGGAAGATACTCGAATCACGGGCTTCGCGCCCGGGGGCCTGGATGCCGGCCATCTCCGTGCTGACCGACTTCGGGCTCCGCGATCCGTTCGTCGGCGAGCTGAAGGCCGAGCTGCTCCGCGGCGGCTGCGAGACCGTGATCGATCTCACGCACGAGATCGACCCCGGGAACGTTCGCGAAGCTTCGTGGGTACTGCTGAAATCGTGGGCTCGTTTTCCGAGCGGGACCTGTCACCTCGCCGTGGTGGATCCCGGAGTGGGAAGCGCGCGACGGGCCATCGTCGCGGCCGCGGGTGGACACCGCTTCGTCGGTCCGGACAACGGGATCCTCGCGGCGGCGCTCGCGGATGCGGGGGGCGCCGTGATCCACGAGATCGCCGCGCCTGTCCCCGCGTCGGCCCGGAGGGGGACGACGTTCGACGGGCGAGACTTGTTCGCGCCGGCCGCGGCGCGCCTCGCCCGGGGGGCGGCGCTCGCGGAGTTCGGGCCGAAGATCGGCGAGATCGTGCGGCTCGCGCCCTTCGATCCGGTCCCGGACGGGGGCGGTTGGAGCGCCGAGGTGATTCGCGTGGATCGGTTCGGCAACGTGGTGACAGTTGTCGAGGAGTCCTTCCTGAGGAGTGCGTTCGGTGAGGGCTGGACGGGGATCACCGTCACGGCGGGGGGGAGAGCGGTGCGGGGGATACGCCGCGCCTACGACGAGGTCGGCGCAGGCGAACCGCTCCTGACCATCGGCGGCTCGGGAACGCTGGAGCTCTGCGTGAATCGCGGGCGCGCGAGCGACGGGCTCGCCCTCCGCGCCGGAGACTCCGTGCGAATCGTCCGGTAGCGCGGCGAGGCAGTGGAGTCGGGGAACGTCGCGACCGAAGAGGGGAAGGGATGGCCAAGCCGCTCGGCGAAAGGGGAAGCATGATTCGGCAGTCGTGGCGCTTGCTGGTGTTCTGCGCGGCATTCGCGGCAGTGCTCTCGGGGTGCAGGCAGGACGCGGTCGAGCGGATCGCGCCGCACCCCGAGCGCATCGTTCAGGTCCTGCCGCCGCCTCCTCCACCCACGGACCGCCGCGAGGTGGAGATCCGCCGCGGCGAGCCGCTGGACGGTGCGATGCACCGGCTCGGGCTGTCGGCCGCGGAGCGATGGGTGGTGGGAGCGGCCTTCGGGGAGAAGGTCGATCTGCGCCGCGTGCTTCCCGGCGAGCGCCTCGAAGTCCAGCGGGATGCTTCGGGCCGCCTCGTTCGAGCAGCGTTGCACCGCGACGAGCTGCAGAAGGTGGAGATGGAGCTTCCGGAGAGCGGACCCCCGGCGGTCGCCGTGGTGCGTCACGAGCCGGAGGTGCAGGTCCGCTGCGTCGTGGGCGAGCTGCACGGAAGCCTCTACGAATCCGTCCTCGCGGAGGGAGGAGACGCCGACCTGGTCAACCGCTTCGCCGACATCCTCTCCTGGCAGGTGGACTTCGTCACCGAGCCCCGAGAGGGCGACCGCTTCCGCATCCTCGCGGAGCGACGCTCCTTCGAAGGCAAGGACCTGGGATTCGGCGAGATCCTGGCCGCGGAGTACGACGGAGACTGCGTCGAGGGGCGCGCCGTGCGCTGGTCCGGCGAGTCCGAGAAGGCGGGCTGGTACGACGATCGCGGGGAGTCCGTGCATCGCGCCTTTCTCAAGTCCCCTCTGAACTACTCGCGCATCAGCTCGGGCTTCTCTCGAGCCCGCCGGCACCCGGTCCTCAAGAAGGTCATGCCGCACTGGGGAGTTGACTACGCCGCACCTCGGGGCACTCCGGTGAGCGCTCTCGGCGACGGAACGGTCGAGTTCGCGGGGATGAACCGCGGACTGGGCAATTACGTCGAGGTGCGGCACAACTCGACCTACACGACGTGCTATGGCCACCTCGATCGCATCGCCAAGGGCGTCCGGCGCGGCGCGCGGGTGGAGCAAGGCCAGGTGATCGGAACCGTCGGCTCGACGGGTCTCTCCACCGGGCCGCATCTCGACTTCCGAGTGAAGCGGGGCGGTAGCTTCATCGATCCGCTGCGGCTCGAGTCCCCTCCGGGTCGCGCGCTTCTCGCCGAGGAGCAGGAGCGCTTCGCCCGTTGGCGGGACCGCGTATGGGTCCTCGCCGACCGGATCGAGCCCGGCGAAGAGCTCGCCTGGGACGAGGCGTGGGCCCGGGTACCGCCCGACGGAGCGCCTCGGGAGTTGCTGGCCCTCGCGCCCTGAGGCGGCGACGTGGTTGACATCGCGCCTCGCCCCTTCGAACATGATTGGGTACGTGCGGTCGCCCCTCTTTCCGTGGAGGTCTGGCATGCTTCGCCGAAGCTGGGTGTTCGCCCTCGCCCTCGCGCTCTCGTTCGCCGTCGGTCACCTCACGGGCGGCCGTGACGCCGCCGTCCCCGCCGTTCCCGGGGTGACGCCCGCCTGGGCCGGCGACCCGATGTCGATCGACGACCACGCCACGTTCGTCAGTACCGACGGGGGGAACGCCTACCTCTGGCGCCGGGACGGGGACCGGCTCGTCCTCGTGAGCCACTGCATGCGCATGGAAGTCGGTGCCGAGGGTCAGGCGACCTACGTCTCCCTCCCCGGGGTCGAGCGCGGCTCCTGAAGCTTCCGGTCAAGGAGCGCCCGAGCATGGACGAATCCTGGAACAGGTTCTGGGACAGCCTGATCGGCGACTGGGTCGCTATCCTCGTCCTGGCCTTCGGGATCCAGGGCTTGTGGTTCGGCCTGGTCCGGGTCGTCGCCGGACCGGGAACGGACACGGGGGGCCTGCTCGGGCGAATCTCCGAGCTGTTCTTCGTCCCCTTCCGGGAGGGCCTGCCGAGCGCGGGGGGCGCCGCGGTCGTTCTCGGCCTCCTCTGGGCGGTAAAAAGGGCCTTGGACGCCCGATCGGAGTTTCCGGGGCGGCGTTGACGTTCGTCGCCACTGGTTCTAAACTGAACTCGTCCGGGAGCTGTGAACCAAGTTCCTGGGCACCGCCCTTCTTCGCGGGGGGCGGGGCGCTGTGCGCAGGGAGATCCGAATGCCGAAGCAGTTGCGGAATCTCATCGCTGTGTTCGCCCTGCTCGCGTCGGCGGGCGTTGCGGCGGCCGGACCCGGGCAAGGGTCGGGTCGTCCGGGTGGAGACGGAGACCCCGACGGTCCCATGGTGATCCAGCCGATTACGGCGGTGAACCAGCCGACCGCAGATCGGAAGAGCGCGGCGTTGACCGACGGGGCGGAGGTCCGAGCGAAGCAGGGCTGGTGGATGAAGTCGCTGAGAGCGTACCTCAAGCTCTCTCGGTGGTTCTCCATCTAGTCCGTTCCCTCAGGGCTCGCCTGGATCCGTTCGTCCGCCGTCGCGCCCCGACAGCGGGGTGGTGCGCCGGCCGAGGTGAAGCGGATTCACAGGCGGCAGAGGTGTGAAGGGATGAGAGGTCCTCACGAAGAGCCGCACGTCGGGAAGACTCCCGGTGGAGCGGACCACGACGTGAAGCCCCTGTCCGGACAGGGCGAGGATCTCTCGTTGCTCGAGCAGCTGGCCAGCTTCAGCCAGAGCGCCGGAGAGTTCACGTCGGCGATGGAGTATTACGAGCAGATCCTGCGCATCGCCGAGCGCGCGCGGCAATCACCCGATCTCGTCGCCAAAGTCCTCCGCCAGATGGCCATGTGTCAGTGCCAGACCGGCGACTACACCCGCGCCCTCGGGCTCTTCGATTCGGCGCTCGCGCATCTCGAGGACGGTGGTGAAGAGCTCGAACGGTGCTCCATCGAGAATGAGCGCGCCTTCGCGCTGCTGAGTCTGGGCCGCTACGAGGAAGCGGAAGTCGCGGTGAGACGTGTCACCGAGCGGATCGTGGATCCCCGCGCCGCCGGAGAGCTCGCCCGCGCGCAGAAGAGCTTCGGTGTGATCGCCATGCGGCGGGGCGACTGGGACGCTGCGAGCCGCTCCTTCGAGGCGGCGCTCGCCGGGTTCCGGATGATCTCCGATCGCGCGGGTTCGGCGCAGTGCCTCAACAATCTCGGCCTGATGGAGAAGAACCGTGGCAACCTCGAAGCGGCGGTGAAGTATCTGCGCGAGGCGCTCGGACACTTCGAGGACCTCGGCGACACGCCGCACATCGGGATGGGTCTCTACAACCTGGGCCTCGTCGAGTTCAAGATGGGACTGTGGGAGGACGCGCACGCGCACTTCCAGCGTTCCGTGCGCCTGCTCGAGAGCATCGGCAACCGCTGGGAAGTCTCGCGGGTCCTCCTGAACCTGGGGAACTACTACCGGCACAAGCGAGACTGGGACCAGGCGCAGGCCCACTACGACCGTGCCCGGCTGCTGATCGAGGAGCTCGGGGAGGCGCGTGAGCGCGTGCTGGTGGACGAGCTGCAGGGAGATCTGGCGCTCGCCTCCGAGCTGTACGAGGACGCCCGCAAGCTGTACCGCGCGGCGCTGGAGGGTGGGCAGCAGCTCGCTCCCCAGGGCGACCTGGTCCTCGAGGCGCGCCGCCGGCTCGCCGACCTCGAGTCGCGCGTCGGCCGGATCGTCGAGGCCAAGCAGCATCTTGCGGAGGGGTTCGCCCTGTCGGAACGGCTCGACGAACCGATCGAGCGAGGCGCCTTGCTCCGAGTCCAGGCCCGTATCGAGTCGGCGGACGGCGACGTGGCGACGGCCGTGGAGACCTACCGAGCCGCGCTGCGGCTGCACGAGGCCTGCGGCGCGCCGTTCGAGCTCGCTCTGACGCGCCTGGAGTTCGCGACGTTCTGCATCGAGAACATCATCGAGCTCGACGACGCCGCGGCGCACCTGGAGCAGGCTCGCCGCACGTTCGAGCGCATCGGCGCCCAGTACGAGGCCGGCCATGCGTATCTGCTGGCCGCCAAGCTGGAGATGGTCTGCGATCATCCGACCGGCGACGCGCGTCACCACCTCGAGTCCGCGATCGAGCTGCTCGAGCGCATCGGCAGCGAGGACGACCGTGAGGCGCTGCGCGAGGTCCATCGCGATATCGATCGCTTGCTGGAGGAGACGTCGCTGTCCGAGCGCAACGACCTTGCTGCGCTGAACGAGGCCGTAGCTCGCATCCGGGCGGCGGAGGAACCCGAGGACAAGGTACGCATGATCGAGAGGACGCTCGAGGAACGGATGAACGCCGATCATGCCGGACTGCTGCTGAGCGCCGCGGGCGATGGCTTCGTAGCGGCTCCCGGAAGCTCCCTCGCGGCCGGTGCGGCCACGCGTGCGGCGAAGCTCATCGGACGGCTCCGTGGCGAAGGCCCGCTCGCGCCGAAGCCGCTCGTGTCCACGTCGCCGGCGCGGGATCCCCGTCTCACCGGTTTCGACCGCGGTGTGCTCGATGGTCTGGGTTCCGTCGCGTTCATGCCGCTGTGCTCGGACGGGGAGGTTGTCGGCGGTCTCTACGTCGACCTGCAGCTCGATGCGGGCTACTTCCACCAGCCCGAGCTGGATTTCCTCGTGGCCTTCGCCACGACCGCGACGATGGCCGTCCAGGAAATGCGGCTCGAGGCGGTCCGCGTCGAGAATCAGCGGCTCCGCCGCCGGGTGGCCAGCCGGGCCGGATTCGAAGGGATCGTCACCCAGAGCCGCCGGATGCTGGACATTCTCGATCTCGTGGAGAGGCTGCGGGACAGCCGCGCGACGATCCTGTTCCAGGGCGAGACCGGCACCGGCAAG
>JBQTGV010000123.1:0-6132 GCA_052390515.1 Candidatus Eiseniibacteriota bacterium
GCTCCGTGCGGCAGAGCCCGATGCCCTCGGCCCCGAATCCGACGGCCAGCTCGGCTTGATCCGGCTGGTCGGCGTTCGCGCGGATGCCCAGCCGGCGAACGTCGTCCGCCCAGCGCATGATGCGGGAGAAGACCTCCCAGTCGGAGCCCCTGGCGCGTGCCTTCGACTTGCCCTGCACGACGCGCACCACCTCGGACGGCTCGGTGTCCAGGTGCCCCTCGATGACCTCGCCGGTCGAGCCGTCGATGGAGAGCCAGTCGCCCTCGCGGAGGCGCTTCCCTCCGAGCGAGAGACGCCGCGCGCGGTAGTCCACCGCTGCCTCGAGGCATCCGACGATGCACACCTTACCCATCTGCCGCGCGACGAGCGCGGCGTGCGACGTCATCCCGCCGCGCGAGGTCAGGATTCCCGCGGCCGCGGCCATGCCTCGAATGTCTTCAGGCGATGTCTCGCGGCGCACCAGGATAACCGTCTCCCCCGCGCGGGAGCGACGCTCGGCCTCCTCCGCGGTGAAGGCGATGCGGCCGCTGGCTGCACCCGGGCCCGCGGGTAGGCCGGTCCCGATCACGCGGCCCTCAGCGGCCGCGGCCTTCCGTGCCGACGGATCGAAGCCGGGCGAGAGGAACTGCTCGATCTGCGCGGGAAGCACGCGCCGCACGGCTTCCTCGCGGGTGATCAGACCTTCGCCGACCATGCTCACCGCGATGCGCACCGCGGCCTTTCCGGTGCGCTTTCCGGCGCGCGTCTGCAGCATCCAGAGCTTCTGCCGCTCGATGGTGAACTCGATGTCCTGCATCTCGCGGTAGTGCTTCTCGAGCGTGTTCTGGATCTCGGTGAGCTGCTTGTACGCCTTCGGCATCACCCGGCGAAGCTCCTCGATGGGCTGCGGGGTTCGTACCCCCGCGACCACGTCTTCGCCCTGTGCGTTGAGCAGGAACTCGCCGTAGAAGATCCTCTCGCCGGTGGCGGGATTGCGCGTGAACGCGACGCCCGTTCCGGAGTCCTCGCCGAGATTGCCGAAGACCATGGCCTGCACGTTCGCGGCGGTGCCCCAGGATCCGGGGATCCCGTTCATCTTGCGGTAGGCCACCGCGCGATCGTTGTGCCAGGAGCCGAACACCGCGCCGATGGCGCCCCACAGCTGCTTCCAGGGGTCCTCCGGGAACACGGCTCCGGTGCGCTCCGCGATCGAGTCCCGGAACTTCGCCACGATCTCCTGCAGGTCCCGGACGGTCAGCTCCTGGTCGGTGCGAATGCGCCGCCGCTTCTTCTTCCCGGCGAGGATCTCCTCGAAGGGATCGTGCTCCGAGGACGACTCGGGACGGAGTCCGAGCACCACGTCTCCGTACATCTGGACGAGCCGTCGGTAGCAGTCCCAGGCGAAGCGCTCGTCACCGGTGCGCTCGGCGAGACCGGTCACGGTGCGCTCGTTCAGTCCGAGGTTCAGCACCGTGTCCATCATGCCCGGCATGGAGACGCGCGACCCGGAGCGCACCGACAGGAGCAGGGGGGCGCGCGCGTCGCCGAAGCGCGTGCCCATCACGCTCTCGACGCGGCTCACCGCCTTACGCACCTCGGCGTCGAGGCCGGCGGGGTAGCGCCGGGAGTTCGCGTAGTAGCCCGCGCAGACGTCGGTGGAAATGGTGAACCCCGCGGGCACGGGGAGCCCGATGCGCGTCATCTCCGCGAGGTTCGCGCCCTTGCCTCCCAGGAGATCCCGGTCCTCGGCGCGCCCGTCGGCCCGTCCGTTCCCGAAGAAGTACACCTGCCGCTTCGATGCCGGCATGCCTGGCTCCCTCCGCCCCCGGTGCGGCTTCTCGACCGAGCCGGAAAGCGCCGAAAGCTACCGGATCGCCCGCCGATCAGCAACGGCGGTTCCGGGTTCCGGCGCCTTGGGGGTAGAGTCGCGCCATGCGCCTCTCCCGCGGGGCCATCCTGGTGGCGCTTTGCGCCCTCGCCGTTCGCATCGCGTACCTGCAGGACGCGCGGCACGGCGTCACCTTCGAATCGCCGCTCGTCGACGCGATGGTCTACGACCGGGATGCCCGGCGCGTGGCCGCGGAGGGGCCGGGCGCGCTGGAGCTGCCCTACTACCAGCCGCCGGGCTACCCGCTGCTGCTCGGCGCGGTGTACGCGCTCACCGGGGGCAGCTGGGTCGCGCCCCGCGTGCTGCAGGCCGCCCTCGGCGCCGCGACCGTCGCGCTGGTCTTCCTGATCGCCGCGCGCGCGCGGGGGCGGCGCGCCGGTTTGTTCGCCGCAGGGCTGCTCGCGCTCTACGGTCCGGCCCTCTACTTCGAGGGCGAGCTGCTGCCGCCGGCGGTCCTCCTCTTCCTGCATACCGCGGCGGTGCTCCTGCTGCTGGACGCGGCGGATCGCGGGGAGCACGCGAAGCGCCCGATCCTCGCGGCGTTCCTGTTGGGGCTGTCCGTGGTGCTGCGGCCCACTTCCGCGCTGCTCGCGCTGGGGGCGGCGGTCTGGTGGCTGCGCACCGCACCGGTCCCGCGGCGCTGCGTGCTCGGCGCGGCCGTCGCCTTCGTCGCGCCGGTGCTGCCCATCACCGCGGCGAACGTCTTCGGCGGCGGCGAGCGCGTCCTCGTGTCCTACAACGGCGGCATCAACTTCTACCTCGGCAACGGCGCGAACCCGGACTCCCTGGTGGCCATCCAACCGGGCTACGCCTGGGACCGGCTGCAGGTGGAGCCCTTCCGCGCCGGCGTCCGCACGCGCGCCGCCGAGTCGGCGTACTGGACGGACCGAGCGCTGCGCGAGGCGGCCGCCGATCCCGCGGGATGGGCGCGCGCGCTGGGACGCAAGGTGCTGCGTCTGCTCGCCGCCCGCGAGACTCCGCGGAACACCGACTGGGAGGCGTTCCGTCCGGCGTCGCGCGTGCTCTCGCTCCCGCTGGTCGGGTTCGGCGTCCTCGCTCCGCTGGCGTTCGTGGGCATGGCCGTGCGCGGCGTCGGCGGGCGGCGCCGGACGCTCCTGATCGTGGCGGTGGCGGCGGCGGCCGCGCAGAACCTCGCGTTCTTCGTCGCGGACCGCTACCGGCTGGAGGCCGTGCCGATGCTCGCGGTACTCGCCGGCGTCGGCGTGGACGCGCTCCTCTCCGCGCGCGGGCGGGCTCTCGGGCGGCGGGCGGCCGTCGTCTGCATCGTCCTCGCCGTCGTCGTGCACGTCGACTTCCTGGGCGAACACCGCATCGACGAGGCCCGCGCGGCGATCAACCGCGGCGTGGCCATGCGCCGGAGCGGACTCGACGCCGGCGCCCGCCGGGAGTTCCTGGCGGCGCTCTCGGCGTCGCCGCAGGATCCCGACGCGCACTTGTGCCTCGCGGAGATCGCGCTGGAGCGCAACGAGCTCTCCGACGCCCTCGCCCACTTCGACTCGTCGCTGGCAGGTGCTCCGGACTACGTGCGCGCCCTGATCGGCAAGGCGGCCGCCCTGGAGCGGCTGGGTCGGAAGGACGCCGCGGAGGAGGCCTACCGGCGGGGGCGCGAGGCCGATCCCTGGTCCACCGATGTGCTGCTGAACTACGGAGTCTTCCTGGCGCTGGACGGCCGCGAGGACGAGGCGCGCGCGGCCTTCGAGCAGGGACTGCTCATCGACTCCAGGGACGAGCGATTTCGCCGGAACCTCGAGCGTCTCGAGGGGGGTTCGTAGGCGCGTGGTATGATCGCCGCCGTTTCCCGCGGAACCGGAGGGGTCCCGTTGGCCCGACCACACGGTCTCGCCCACGCCGTCGCCGCGATGGGCGCGCTCGCGGTGGGGTTCGCGGCCGCCGCCTGGGCGCGCTCCGTGGCCGAGACGCTGGGATCGGCGCCGGACGCCGTGGTCACCTTCGGCGCCGTGAGCTGGCTCGGGCTCGCCGTCGGGGCCTCCCTCGGGCGCGGGGGCGACCCCGGCATGCGGCTCCTCGCGGTGTCGGCCCTGACGTTCGCCGCCCCGTGGATCCTGCCGCGAGTTCCGGCGGTGCTCGTATGGGCCGGCGGCGCCGTCGACTCGTCGCCGCTCGGCCTCGTGTTCGCGCGCGTGCTCGCAGGAGCGCTCCTGCTGGGGCCGGCCGCGGCGCTCGCCGGGTCCGCGCTGCGCTGCGCTGCGCGCGCACTTCCCGAGGGAGAGGCGGCCCGGCCCGTTCTCGCGGGCGCGTTGGCCGCGGCAGCGGGCGGAGCGCTCGCTGCGGTGGTCCTTCCGCTCACCGCTTCCGTGACGCAGCCGGTCGCCGGAACCCTCCTTCTGCTCACCGGGGTGGCGGCGAGCAGCGCGCGAAAAGCGAAGGCCGAGGACACACCGCAGGGACGGGTGGCGTACTCCGGCATCGCGCTCACCGGCGGCGTGGTCGCGTTCGCCGTCGCGGCGCTCGGCTTCCTCGGCCCGCGCGCCCTCGTGCCCGCGTTCGGCAACGAGCTGCCCGGCATCCCGCTGGCGTCCGGGGTCTTCCTGGCGGGCGTCACCGCGGGCGCGCTGCTCGCGCTCGCCCTCCTTCGCTTCGCTCTCCGCTTCGCCGCCTCGACGACGCTCGCCGCGCTCCTCGCCGGCGCCGTCGCCTGGCTCGCGGTGTCCGTTCCGCGCGTCGCCCCCCTTCCTTCGCGCTTCGCGGAGGCAGTCGAGGGCGTCGCCCACGTCGACGCGGTGCGAAGCGCGCTCGTCTTCGCGCTGCCCGTCGTTCTTCCGGGTGCGCTCTTCGCCGGCATCGCCTGCGTGTCGCTCGCGGCGCTCCTTCCCGAGCAGCGACGCTCGCGGTCACCCTGGCTCGCACGGACGCTGGCGGGTGTCGCGGCGGGCGCTTGCATCGGTCTCGCCATGCGTCTCTCGCTCGACCCGCTGGGCATCGCCGGGGCGATGGTGCTCGCGGGGGTGCTGATCGCCGCGCCTGCCGCGTGGCTGCTCGCTGCTCGGACCCCGCGCTCCACGGCGCGCATCGCGGCCGGTCTGCTCGCCGTCGCCGCCGTCGCGTTGCTCGCCGCGCGCGCCGCCCGCTTCGACCGCAGCGGCTGGCTCGTCGAGCGCACGCTCCACTCCGAGGCCTCCCCCGTCGGCGTGCAGAAGAGCTGGAGGATCCTGGACGAGGACGCGGCCGCCGGCACCTGGGCGGTGCTCAAGCGAGGACACGAGAAGCGTCTCTTCGTGAACGGCCGCTTCGAGATGGGATCGGTGAGCCAGATCAAGAGCCACGGGCTGCTCGCGCACCTGCCGCTGCTGGTCCGGCCGGGGGCGAAGTCGGTCGCCGTGCTGGGCGCGGGCAACGGCCGGGCGGTCCGCGTCGCGCTCGCCCATCCGATCGAGCGCTTGCTGGTGCTCGCGCCGGCCCCCGCGGCGGTGCACGCCGCCGAGCAGTTCCGCAGCCACGGCCCGGCGCCGTTCGACGACGGGCGAGTCCGCGTCGTCACCGGCGACGTGGTCGATCTGCTCGCTCGCTGCGGGCCGCAGGACGTGATCCTGAACCAGATCTCGGGATCGTGGACCGAGCTGTCCTCGCGCGCCTCCACGCGCGAGTTCTTGGAGCTCGTGCGCCGGCGTCTCGGCGAGCACGGCGTCTACGGCCAGTGGGTTCCCGGTTCGTCGCTCACCAAGCCGGGGTTCCAGACGCTGCTCGCCACGTTCGCCGCCGTCTTCCCGCACGTCGAAATCTGGGCGGGCCAGGAGGGCGACGTCGTCATGCTGGCTAAGACGACGCGCTCCCCTCACGACGGGGCGGGCCTCGCGCGCGCGTACCAGGATCCCGGGCTGGCCGCGAGCCTCGCCGAGTCCTGGATCGCCGACCCGCCCACGCTCCTCTCGCAGTTCCTCTCCCCGGACGAAGTCGTGCGCGGGATCAGCCGTTCCAGCCCGATCCACTCGCGGCGAAGCCCGGAGCTCGCGTCCGTCGAGGCTGCGAGACGGCGCTCCGAGCCGACGGTGGATCCCGTTCCCGGCCTGGCCGAGATCCGCGGGGACGTCCGCGAAGCGTTCGCCGGCCTCCCGGGGGGCACATTGCACGAGGCCGTCGCGCGGGCCGTGCGGGCTCGGGACCTGGAGCGCCAGGCCCTCGCGGCGGAGCTCGCCCCCCGCGGCTCGCTGGGCCGTTCCCAGGTGGTCGCGCACCAGTGCGAGGACGCGGTTGCGCGGAAACCGCGCGACGGATCGCTCCGCCGC
>JBQTGV010000124.1:0-47509 GCA_052390515.1 Candidatus Eiseniibacteriota bacterium
TCCTCGACGACGGCGGTCGGATCGGGCGCGGGCTCCGGGACGAAGTCGGCTTCGGCATGCTGGCCGGTGACCACGAAGACCTCCTCGAGGGATCCGAAGTCCACCGACGCGTCGACCTTCGCCCGGAGCGTGCCGTCGGCCTCGTCGATCTCCAGCTCGACCACCCGGCCCAGCGGGACACCGCGGGGGAAGACACCGCCGAGGCCGGAGGACACGATCTCGTCGCCGACCTCGATCTCGATGCGGAGCGGAAGGAACGCGAGGTGCAGCCCGTGATCGGGAGTCCAGTCGAGGATCCCCTCGACGCGCGTGTCCTGCACGCGCGCGCTCACGCTGCACTGCGGCCCGTTGATTGGCCGGACGTACGCGGAGCCTCGCTCCACCTCCGACACGCGGCCCACCAGCCCTTCCGGCGTGACGACGGCGAGGTTCCTCTCGATGCCGTCCACCGACCCGCGGTCGATCTTGAACTCGCGACCGGCCCGGTCGGCCTCGAATCCGATGATGCGCGCGGACAGCAGGTCGAAGCGGCTCGTCTCGCGGAACGCGAGCATTCTCTCCAGGCGCTCCGCGGCGAGAGCCCGCTCTCCGAGCGCGGCCACGTCCAGCCGCACGCGGGCGAGGCGGGCGCGCAGCGAATCGTTCTCCGCGCGAAGCCCGCGCACGTCGCTCACGCCGGTCAGCGTCGTCTGCACCGGCGTCAGCGCGGCGTCGTGGAGCGCCCGCGCGACCGACATCTTGCCTCCGGTGGAGAAGAGCATGAGCGCGATGGACACGATGGCGACGAGCAGCAACACGAAGTACTCGCCCCGACGGGACAGAATGTCGGTCAGTGCGGGCACGGCCTACCTGCGGTCGCGAGGCAGGAGAACTTTCTCGTAGCGCTCCAGATTCTCCAGGATCTTCCCGGCGCCGAGCACGACGCAGGTCAGCGGGTCCTCGACCACGTGAATGGGGAGGTTGGTGCGCTCGCGCAGGTAGATGTCCAGCCCCTTGAGCAGCGCTCCCCCGCCGGTCATGACGATGCCGCGGTCGACGATGTCCGCGGCGAGCTCCGGCGGCGTCTCCTCCAGAGTCTGCTTCACTCCGGCGATGATCTCGTCCACGCAGTCGCGGAGGGCGTCCTGGATCTCGCGCGTGGTCACGATCACCGTCTTGGGGATCCCTTCCACCAGGTCACGCCCCTTCACTTCCAGCTCCTGCTCGGGCAGGCCGTCGGAGTGCGCCGACCCGATGGCGATCTTGATGGACTCGGCGGCGGTCTCGCCGATCAGCATGTTGTGCTTCTTCTTGATGCTGTGGATCACCGCCTCGTTCATCTCGTCGCCGCCGACCTTGAGCGAGGTCCGCGCCACCATCCCGGAGAGCGCAATCACGGCGATGTCCGTCGTGCCGCCTCCGATGTCGATCACCATGTTGCCGGCGGGCTTCTCGACGGGAAGTCCGACGCCGATGGCCGCGGCCATCGGTTCGGTGACGATGAAGACCTCCCGGACGCCGGCGTTCTCGGCGGAGTCCCGCAGGGCGCGCTCGTTCGACTCGCTGATCTCCGACGGCACGGCGATGACCGCGCGCGGGCGGACGAACGCCTTTCGCCCCTGGGCACGGATGATGAACGTGCGCAGCATCTCCTCGGCGACGCCCACCTTCTCGATGACGCCGTCCCGCAGCGGGCGGATCACCACGATGTTCTCGGGCGCGCGGCCCAGCATCGCCTTCGCTTCCACGCCGACCGCGATGGCACGATCCGAGCCGCGCTCCACCGCGACGACGCTCGGCTCGTTCAGGACGATGCCTCGACCCTTGATGTAGACCAGGGAGTTGGCCGTCCCCAGGTCGATGGCCATGTCGTTGGAGAGGAGGCTCCAGATCCCCGTGAAACCCATCGTCCCGTCCCCGGCGGTGCGTGAAGAGGAGCCAGAATCGTCGGATTCCGGCGAATGCGCGAACAGTCTAGTTCCCTATCGGCAAGGCGACCAGGGGAATGAACGTCTCCCGACCGGGGCGGGCATGGCCCTGCTATGCTGCGCCCTTCGGAGGGTGCCGGTGTCGCGCTTCCGCCAAGCCGCCCGATTCGTTCCGCCGCTCGCCGCGTTGCTCGGCGCGGCCGGAGCCACCCCCGCGGCGACGTTCCGCTTCCCGGACGACGCCGCCACGATCCAGGCCGCCATCGACCTCGCTCAGCCGGGCGACACCGTGGTGGTGGCCTGCGGAACCTGGAACGAGCGCAACATCGTGCTGGCCTCCGGGGTCCGACTCCTCGGCGATGCCGGCGGGCCGGATTGCGTCGCCATCGACGGCCGGGGGCTCGGCCGCATCCTGGTGGTCAACGGGACGGACGCGTCCACCGAGGTCCGGGGGATCACCTTCCGGAACGGCTTCACCACGAGCCACGGGGCGGGGATCTACGGGTCGAACGCCCATCTGACCGTGGCCGACTGCCGGTTCGAGGCGAACGTCTCCGGGAACTGGGGCGGCGGGATCGCGCTCCAAGGCACCTCCTCCCCGGTGATCGACCGCTGCGTGTTCGCCGGCAACGCGGCGCTCTATGGCGGAGGCATCTACTGCGAGCTCGGCTCCCCCCGGGTGAGCCGCTGCCGGTTCGAGGCGAACACCGCGACGCACGGGGGCGGAGGGATGCAGGCCTGGTATCCCGCCTCCGCGCCGACGGTCGAGGGGTGCGTGTTCGCCGGGAACCGGGCCATCCAGTTCACGGGAGGAGGATTCGCCGTGCAGTACGGGGATGCATCTCTCGCCGGGTGCACCTTCTGGGACAACGATGCCCAACTCGGGGGCACGGCCATGCACGCGGGGGCGAGCGGCGCCTCCCTGGTCGTGGACCGCTGCATCGTCGCGGGACATGGGGGGCCGGCCTTCCCGGTGAGCTGCACGGTCGGCTCCACGGTCGTCGCCACGTGCACGGACGTCTTCGGGAATGCCGGCGGCGACTGGGCCGGCTGCCTCGTCGGTCAGGAGAACACCGCAGGCAACTTCACCTCCGATCCGCTCTTCTGCGATGCGGCGGGCCTGGACTTCACGTTGATGGAGAGCTCGCCCTGCGCCCCGGCGGGGACGGCGTGCGGGCTGGTCGGCGCGGAGGGCGTGGGGTGCGCCCCGACGGCGCTCGCTCCGGCGACGTGGGGAGCCGTCAAGGCGATGTATCGCCCCCGCTGAGGTTCCGTCTCGGAACACTGGTGTCGCGTCTCGAAAGAAATGTTCAGATGACCTCGCTTACGCTCGCTCGGCGTCCGTGCCTCGCTCGCTTCGTTGCCGCCGGCCTCCGCCGTCCATGGCTCCGGACACGGCGGCTACGACGCTCAGCCATCTGAACATTTCTTTCGAGACGCGACACTAGAGACGCGAACGGCTCGGCGGGACGACTCAGCGCGGACTCGCCGTCCCCTCCCGCGGCTTCGCCTCCAGTCCTTCCTTGGACGGCGCGCGCTTCCACTTCACCGGGTAATCCCCGGTGAAGCAGGCCCGGCAGGCACCCGAATCCGCGCCGCGGACCGCCTCGAGCATTCCCTCGAGGGAGAGATAGCCGATCGAGTCGACGCCGATGAACTCGCGGATCTGCTCGACGCTTCGCCCGTGCGCCACGAGTTCCTGGTAGGTGGGCATGTCGATGCCGTAGTAGCACGGGTGCGCGATCGGCGGAGAGCTCACACGGAAGTGGATCTGCTTCGCGCCGGCGCCGCGAATCATGCGCACGAGGCTCCGGCTGGTCGTGCCACGCACGATGGAGTCGTCGACGACGACGACCCGCTTGCCCTGCACCGCCTCCCGCACCGCGTTGAACTTGAGGCGGACGCCCAGATCGCGGAGGGACTGCGTCGGGCTGATGAACGTGCGGCCGACGTAGTGGTTGCGGATGAGGCCGTGCTCGAGCGGGATGCCCGACTCCCGCGAGTAGCCGAGCGCGGCGGCGTTCGACGAGTCCGGCACCGACATCACCACGTCGGCGTCGGCGGGATGCTCGCGGGCGAGCGCGCGGCCCAGCTCCACCCGCACCGGGCCGACGCCGTTCCCGAACGCGCGCGAGTCCGGCCTGGCGAAGTAGACGTGCTCGAAGATGCACTCCGCGCGCGGAGCCTCCGCCCCGAAGCGCCGGCTCTCCACACCCGACTCGGTCACGATCACCATCTCGCCGGGGTCGATCTCCCGGATCCAGCGCGCATCGAGGATGTCCAGGGCGCAGCTCTCCGAGGCGAGGATCCACGCTCCGCTCAGCTGCCCCAGGCAGAGAGGACGGAAGCCGTGCGGATCCCGCACGCCGATCATCCGCGAGGGCGAGAGACTCACCAGCGAGTAGGCGCCGCGCACGCGGGAGAGCGCCTGCACGAGCCGCCCCTCCAGGTCGTCGGTCCGTGCGCGCGCCAGCAGGTGCACGATCACCTCGGAGTCCACCGTCGACTGGAAGATGGACCCGAGGTGCTCGCACTCCTCGCGGACCTCTTTCGCGTTCACCAGGTTGCCGTTGTGCGCCAGGGCGATGCTCCCGTCGCGGTACGAGGCGAGAATGGGCTGCAGGTTCGCGTCGTGGTCCGAGCCCGTCGTGGAATACCGGTTGTGGCCGATCGCGGCGCGCCCGGGCAGGTCGGCCAGGGCCTCCCGCGAGTACACCTCGGAGACGAGTCCTCGGCCACGGCGAACGAACAGGCGCTCTCCGTCGGTCGAGCAGATCCCGGTGCCCTCCTGGCCGCGATGCTGCAGCGCGTGCAGCGCGAGGTACGTCAGCCAGGAAGCTTCCTCGTGCCCGAAGACGCCGACGATCCCGCACATGTCAGGCTCCCCCGCTCGTCACGCGGACCTCGGCCGTCTGGGCGTGCGCGTTGACCAGGATCCCCGCACCCCGGTCGCCGCCGGTGAGGATCCGTCCGGCGTGCTCGGCGGCCGCCCGATCCGTCGTCTCCAGGTCCACGGTCCATTGCGCCGCGCGCTCCACGCCCCGCACCTCGCGGAGGCCGAGCCGCTCGCGGACGGCGCGAAGCACCTGCCGGCCCTTCGCGTCGACCCGATCATGCACGCGCACCACGATGCGGGAGCCGGCGGAGGGCGCCGCGGCGGACGCCTCCAGGGACCAGCGGTGCACGTTCGGGTTCACCACCAGCGTCGTCTCCTCCAGCACCCGGCGTACGCGGTCCGTGGCGGAGTCTCCTTCCACGTCGAAGGTCCAGACCTCAGCGCGCTCCACCGCGCGTACGCCGCCGATCGAGGCGCGCACCAGACTCTCGGCGGAGTCCCGCACCAGATCCTGCGTCTTGCGCCGCACCAGGGCTTCCACCCTCACGCCGCCGCCCTCCGCAGCATACCCGCGAACTTCTCGAAGAACACGCGCCCCGGGCCGGGTGCATCCCGCCAGCCGCGGTCCATTCTCCGCTTCGCCTCGCCGAAGCGGCCGCCGACCTCCGGCGGCACCTGCCCTACCCAGTTGGCCCGCTCGGGGTGCGGCATGATGGCCACCACGTTCCCGGACGCGCTGCGCAGGGCCGCGGCGTTGTCCCAGGCGCCGTTCGGGTTCACCGGCCAGCTGTGGACCACCTGGCCTGTGGCGTCACAGTACCGCGCCGCGACGAGGCCGCGCTCCAGGATCTCGCGCTTCACGGACTCGTCGCCCGTGACGAACCGTCCCTCCGCGTGGGCGAAAGGCAGCGGCACCGGTTCCTCGAAGAGATCGCCCGTGACCCAGCGCCAGTCGCAGTAGTAGCCGACGCGCTTCCCGGAGTCGTTCAGCGCGAGCGCCATCTCCACCTTGCCCGGACGGATGCCCGGAACGAGCCCGGCCTCGAGCAGGATCTGCGCTCCGTTGCAGATGCCTGCAACCGGCTTGCCCGACTCCGCCTCGCGGATCACCGTCTCGACCGCCGGATGCCACGCGGCGACGACCCCGGCGCGGATGCGGTCCTCGTAGGAGAACCCGCCGGGCAGCACGTAGCCGTCGTGGCGCACCAGCCGGTCCCGTGGCTCGTTGGCGCGCACGATCTCGGCGTCGGCGCCGACGGAGGCGAGGGCGCGCAGCGTCTCGCTCTCGCAGTTCATCCCGGGGAAGAGCAGCACCGCGACGCTCATCGCCTCTCCCTCACTCCAGCACCTTCGCGAAGGACCGGCCCCACGCCTCCTCCAGCTCGTCGGCTTCGAGGATCAGCTCGCTGTCGCCGCGGAGGCGAAGCCCGCGCGCCGTGACCACCGCCGCGAGATCCACGTGCGGCACGCCGGCGAACGCGGCCACGTCGCTCGGAGCCACTTCCACGAGATAGGCTCCGGTCTCGGAGAAGAGCTTCTCGAAGTCGTTCGCCCCGGGAAGCCGGCGCAGGTCCACGTCGAGCCCGAGGTCCACCCGGGAGGCTCCGCCGAGCATCATCTCGGCCAATGCGGCAAGCAGGCCGCCGGTAGAGACGTCGTGACAGGCCCTGACCTTGCCGGCCTCGATGAGCCGGAGCACGGCGCGGGCGCACATCCGCTCGGTGGCGAAGTTCGCGGTCGGCACCGACCCGCGATCCCCCTGCCCGAGGATCCGCGCCGCCTCCGAACCGCCGAGCTCCGCGCGTCGCTCGCCGACGAGCACGACGCGGTCGCCGGCTCGGTCCAGCTTGAGTCCCGTCGCCTTGGACGAGTCCGGCAGGACGCCGAGCCCGCACACGATGGGCGAAGGCGGCACGGCGCGTCCGGCGGACGACTCGTTGTACAGGCTCACGTTGCCGCTGATGAAGGGAAGCGGCACTTCGTCGTCGAGCTCCAGCGTGCCGATTCCGCGGGCCGCGTCGGCGAGCCCCTGCACCGACGCCTCGAGATCCCGGTACACCTCCGGGCGCGTCGGATCCCCGAAGTTGAGGCAGTCGGTGAGCGCCCGCGGCCAGGCGCCGGTCGAGACGAGATTCCGCACCGCCTCCACCACGGCGTTGGCGGCGCCCCAGTACGGATCGAGCTCGCCCCAGCGCGGGTTCCCGTCCACCGTCAGCGCGACGGCGAAGGGCGCGTCCTCGACGGGGCGCGCCACGCCCGCGTCCGCCTCCCCCGGGCGGAACCAGGTCCGCCCCTGCACTTCCTGGTCGTAGTGGGAGAAGAGCTCCCGCTTGGAGGCGACGTTGGGCGAGGCGAGCACGCGCAGCGCGAGCGAGCGCAGATCGCCGATGAGCTCCACCGGACGCGTCGCCCCGCGGCCGCGAGGAGGTGCCGCCGTGCGCACCGCGATCACGCCGGCGGTGACGTCCGCGGTGCGCGCTTCGCCCACGACCTCGCCGCGGAAGCGCACACGGAACACCGGCTCGTCCGCGAGGAATCTCCCGATCACCGAGGCCCTCGCGCCGCGGCTCACGGCGGAGAGCTCGTGTCGCTCGTTGTAGATCGACAGCAGCTCTGCCGTGAACGTGGCCGGAACGGCCCAGCCGAAGCGCTCCTGCGTCTCGGCGCAGGCGATCACCTCCGGCGGCAGACCGTCTTCCAACACGTGCACGCGGTCCAGGTCCACCTCGACGCCGACGCCGCCGGCGTGCGCGATCTCCGAGGCCACGCAGGCGATCCCGCCCGCGCCGAGGTCCTTGAACCCGACCGGGATGCCGCGCGCCGCGGCCACCTCCAGCGCCTCGAGCGTCGCGTTGCGCAGAACCCGCTTCAGGAAGGGGTCCGGCACCTGCACGGAGCTGCGCCGGTCCTCGCCCGCGTCGAGGATCCGGGAGGCCATCGCCGCGCCGCCGAAGCCGGACGCGTCCGTCCCCTTGCCGACCAGCACCAGGTCGTACGGTTCGCGCTTCGCCGCTCCCGGGACGGCGCTGTGCACGAGTCGATCCGCGCGCAGGATTCCCGCCGCGACGACGTTCACGAGGCAGTTGTCGTCGTAGCCGGGGTGGAAGCACGTGTCGCCGCCGAGGTTGGGGATGCCGAGCGGATTCGCGTAGCCGGCGATGCCGTCGACCACACCGAGCATGATCTCCCGGCAGCGCTCGGCGTTCGGGCCCTCGAGATCGCCGAAGCGCAGCGGGTCCAGCACGGCGAAGACGTCCGCGCCCATGCAGTACACGTCGCGGACGATGCCGCCGATGCCGGTCGCAGCGCCTTCATAGGGGACGATCTGGCTGGGGTGATTGTGGCTCTCGTGACCCAGCGCCACCGCCCAGGTCACGCCGGCGTGCCGCCCGACCTCCACGACGCCCGCGTCCTCCACCGGACCGAGCACCACGAACGGGCTCTCCGTGGGCAGGTACTTCTTGAGCAGGGGGCGGCTGGACTTGTACGAGCAGTGCTCGGACCACATCGTGTTGAAGAGGTGCGCCTCGACGAGCGTGGGGTCCCGCCCCAGAAGCTCGGCGAGACGGCGGGCTTCGCCCTCGGTGAAGTCCAACCCGTGCTCGCGCACGGCGCGCGTCACCTCGTCGGCGCTTCCGCGGGCGAAGGGCAGCGCGCCGGCCGTGCTCGACGCGTCAACGGGCACGCGCCACCTCCAGGATGCCGATGCGCTCGAAGATGCGGTCCGCGTTGCGCAGCGCGCGAGCGAGCGAGAGCGCGGAGTCCACGCCGGCGGCGCCGAGAGTGCCGGAGATGTCCGGATCCGACATCGCCGCCTCGCGGAAGGAGATGCCTTCGTCCCACACGCGGGCCGCCGCCCGCTGGACGGAGCGGTACGCGTCCTCCCGCGTGCGGCCGGCGCGCACCAGATCGAGCAGCAGGTTCTGCGAGTACGGCAGCCCGCGCATGCGCTCCAGGTTCTCGCGCATGTTCTCGGGGTAGACGACGAGGTTGTCGACCAGCGCGGTCGTCTTCGCCAGCAGGTAGTCGAGCAGGATGCAACCGTCGGGCAGAACCACGCGCTCCGCGGACGAGTGGCTGATGTCCCGCTCGTGCCACAGCGCGACGTTCTCGAGCGCCACGATCAGGTTGCCGCGCAGGACGCGCGCCAGCCCGCAGATGCGCTCCGAGAGCACCGGGTTGCGCTTGTGCGGCATCGATGAGGATCCGGTCTGCTTACGGCCGAACTGCTCCTGAACTTCGCGCACCTCGGTGCGGTGCAGGTGGCGCACCTCCAGGGCCAGCTTCTCCAGCGTGGCCCCCGTGACCGCCAGCGCGAAGGCGTACTCCGCGTGCCGATCACGCTGCAGCACCTGCGTGGAGATCTCCGCCGCGCGAAGGCCGAGGCGCCGGCACGCGCCCTCTTCCACCTCGGGATCCAGATGGGCGAAGGTCCCCACCGCGCCCGAGACCTTGCCGACGGAGATCGTCGCGACGGCGCGCTCCAGGCGCTCCCGATCCCGGCCGAGCTCCTTCCAGATCACGGCGAGCTTCAGCCCGAACGTCGTCGGCTCGGCGTGCACTCCGTGCGTGCGGCCGATCATCGGGGTCGCGCGGTGCTCGAGCGCGCGCCGGGCGAGCGCCTCCCGCAGCCGGTCGACCCCGTCGATGAGCTTCGCCCCGGCCTGCTTGAGCAGGATGGCCCAGGCCGTGTCCACCACGTCCGAGCTGGTGACGCCGAGGTGCACCCAGCGTGCCGGCTCGCCGGCCGTCTCCGAGACGTTGCGCAGGAACGCGACCACGTCGTGGTTCGTCTCCTGTTCGATCTCCGCGATCCGCACCGCGTCGACCCGGGCGTGCCGGCGAACGTGTGCCACGTCCGCCGCGGGCACCTGCCCCAGCTCGGCCATCGCCTCGAGGATGGCCAGCTCCACCTCGAGCCACGTCTCGAAGCGGTGCTGGTCGCCGAAGAGAGCGCCCATCTCGGGGCGCGTGTAGCGCTCGATCATTGACGCTCCACGAGCGTGAGCACGTGCCGGGACTCGCGGCCGGAACGCGTCACGGTGAACTCGATCCGGTCCTCGACCATGACCCCGTAGAGCGCTCGCCGCGCGTCGTCGTAATTGCGGATGCGGTCGCCGGCGATGCCCACGATCACGTCTCCGCGGAGGATGCCGGCGCGGTCCGCCGGACTGCCGTCGTCGACCGAAGCGACGATCACACCCTCGCCGGAGCGCAGCTCCAGGCTTTCCGCTAGCGCCTCCGGGACCTCCTGGATGCGCACGCCCACCCACACTTCGCGTACCTTGCCGTGATCGAGGATCTCGCGCAGCACGCGCCGCACCGTGCGCGTGGGGATGGCGAATCCGATCCCGTGGCTCCCTCCCGAGCGCGAGAAGATGAACGTGTTGATGCCGATCACTTCCCCGAGCGCATTGACGAGGGCACCGCCCGAGTTTCCCGGATTGATCGCGGCGTCGGTCTGGATCATGTCCTTGTACAGCGTCTCCGCGTTCTCGTGCTCGGGCAGGATGTCGCGGCCGACCGCGCTGATCACGCCGACGGTCACGGTCGGATGCGGGTCATCGAGCAGATAGCCGAACGGGTTGCCGATGGCCACGGCCCACTCGCCGATGAGCAGGTCCCCGGAAGTCCTGAGCGGAGCGACCGGCAGCTCCCCGTCGGTCGACTCCAACTGCAGGAACGCCAGGTCATAGAGCTCTTCGCCTCCGAGGTAGCGGGCCTCGTACTCCCGCCCGTCCGCCAGCGTGATGTGAATGCCCTGGGCCCCGCGGACCACGTGGTAGTTCGTGACGATGACCCCGTCCGCCGAGACGATCACGCCGGAGCCGATCCCCTGCACCCGCTGCCAGTAGCGGCGGCGCAGATTCTGGAAGAAGGGCGAGAAGAACTCGCTCTGCTGCGGGAACGCAGGGCCCTCCACCAGCTCGGTCCGGAGCACCGACACGGTGACCACGGCCGGCCCCACCCGTTCCGCGGCGAGCACCAGGGCGTTCTTGCGTCCCGCCCCGAGCTCCTCCACGGCCTCGGTCACCGACTGCGCGAGCACCGACGAACAGGCAGCCAGCGAACCGAGCGCGAGAACGGCGGCGAAGCGGGAACGCATCGACTAGATCTTCGCCCCCGTGGTCTTCCAGTCCTTGAGGAACTGCTCGATGCCCGAGTCGGTGAGCGGGTGCTTGAACATCTTCTCCAGCACCGCGGTGGGCATGGTGGCGATGTGCGCCCCGGCGGTCGCGCAGTCCACGACGTGCGTCGGCGAGCGCAGCGACGCGGCCAGCACCTCCGTCTCGATCCCGTAGTTCGAGAAGATCGTCACGCTGTCCCGCACGACCTCGACGCCGAAGTGGCTGATGTCGTCCAGCCGCCCGATGAACGGGCTCACGAAGTTCGCTCCGGCCTTCGCCGCGATCAGGGCCTGGTTCGGCGTGAAGATCAGCGTGACGTTGGTCTGGATCCCCTCGGCGTGCAGCGCGTGCACGGTCTTCATCCCCTCGCGGGTCATGGGGATCTTCACCACGATGTTCTCGTGGATCCGCGCGAGCTTCATTCCCTCCTCGAACATCTGCTCGTGCGTGTCGCCGATGACCTCGCCGTTCACCGGGCCGTTGACGATCGAGCAGATCTCCTTGAGCACCTCGCGGAAGTCTCCGCGGTTCTTCTCGCGCGCGAGGAGCGTCGGATTCGTGGTCACGCCATCCACGATGCCCATGTCCTGGAACGAACGGATCTCGTCCACGTTGGCGGTGTCGAGGAAGAACTTCATTTCGTGCCTCCGTTCCCCGGCTCCCCGGGGTAGTCGATGCGAACGAGGAAGAGACCCCTGGGTGCCACCACCGCACCGGCGGCCTTCCTGTCGCGGGCGTCCAGGACCTCGAGGACCCACTCCGGCGGTCGCTTTCCCTGTCCGACCTCGAGCAGCGTACCGACGAGCGTCCGGACCATCTTGCGGAGGAACCGGTTCGCGGTGACCTCCACGCTCAGCAGGGAGTCCCTCTCTATAATATCCACCCGTTCCAGATGGCAATCGGTGCTTTCGCCGGCGTCCTTCGAGCTGGCGAAAGCCGCGAAATCCCGCCTCCCGGGCAGCAGGCGTGCCGCTTCCCGGAGGAGCGCAGGGTCCGGGAAGGGCCGCACCTCCAGGCAGAACCGGCGCTCCAGGGCGGAGGGCCCCCGGTGCAGCCGGTACCGGTAGTGCCTCCGGACGGCGTCCCTCCTCGCGTCGAACCCCGCCGGGGCCTGCTCGGCCGCGAGCACCACCACGTCGTCGGGCAGCACCCCGTTGATCGAGCGGAGGGACTCGGCGACGTTCGCCTCGGTCTCCAGGCTCGCGACCTGCCCGAGCGCGTGCACCCCCGCATCCGTGCGCCCGGCCCCGGTGACGCGCACGCTCTCGCGCAGCACGGTGGAGAGGGCCCGCTCCAGCTCCCCCTGGACGGTGCGTTCGCGCGGCTGCAGCTGCCAGCCGGAAAAGTCCGTCCCCTCGTACTCGACGACGAGCTTCCAGAAGGCCACGTCAACCCCCGGGGACGGCGAACGCGAGACCGACGACCGCCGCGGCGACGACGAGCGCGAACGCGTCGAGCGCGGCGAACCGCGGCGGATCGAGCTGCGTTCGATGCCTGCCTCCGCGCCACCCCCGCGCCTCCATGGCCAGCGCGAGCGTCTCGGCCCGATGCAGGCAGCCCGCGAAGAGCGGTACGGCGAGCGGCAGGAGCCTCCGCGCGCGCGCCAGCGGGCCGCCTTCGAAGCGCGCTCCCCGGGCCTGCTGCGCGAGCACGATCCGCTCCGCCTCTTCCATGACGGTTGGCAGGAAGCGCAACGCCAGCGTGAGCACGAGCGAGAGGTCCCTCACCGGGACCCGGACGCGTTCCAGGAAGCCGAAGAGGCGCCCGAGGCCGTCCGCCATACGGATCGGCTCGGTCGTGAACGTGAGAAGGTACGCGGCGAGGAGCATCGCGGCGAGCCTCAGCACCATGTGCAGGCCGACCAGGGTCCCCCCGGCCAGGCCCGAGGGATGCCCGCGCCCGGTCCAGAGCACCTGATACAGGAACGTTATGGCAAAGACCCACGCGAGCGCCCGGAGGCCGCGCGCGAACCGCCTCCAGGAGAGCCGAGCGAGCGCCCCCGTCCCGGCGAGCGCGAGCAGGAGCACCGCGCCTCCGCCCGGGCCCACCCGGAACAGCACCAGCAGCGTCGCCGCGAAGAGCAGGAGCTTCGTCCGTGGATCGAGCCGGTGCACCGCCGTCGGCAGCGGGAGATAGGATCCGAGGGCCACGTCGCGACGGAAGGCGAACCGCATCGCTACTCCGGGTTGCCCGGCACGAGAGCGATCCATCCGAGCGCGGAGGTCCTTCGCCGCATGACGGTCGGTCCGCTCAGCCGAACTGCGGCGCGAGCAGCGTCCGCCACTCCGAGACCAGGATCAGGGCGGCGGAGCCGACGGCGAGCGCCGCGGCGAGCTTCCGCCGGCGACCGGCCTGGCGCCACGCGGCTGCGCCCTCCGCGAGCCACCACATCGCGGCGATCAGCAGCAGCGGCTCGAAGGGCACCCGGAAGCGCGAGATCCCGAACGTGAGGATCGTCGGCAGGAGGTGGAACGCGATGAAGAGCCCGAAGAGGCCGACCGGCGCACGTCCCCCGGCGCCTGCCAGCGCGAGCCCGGCGGCGCCGCCCAGCAGCGTGACCGTCCAGATCGCCACCATGGCCCAGGCCAGAACGTCGCGAGACCGCTCCGCGGCACCGCCGTCGACGGCCGTCACGTACGCCCAGCTCCCCGCCCAGCCCGAGCTCTCCGGCCGCGCCAGCAGCCGCCCGACCGGCAGCGCGTTGGGGGTCAGCACCCCCGGCACCGCCTCGGCGATCTTCTCGAACGGCCACCAGGGCATGCGGTCGCGGATGGCGGCTAGGGCGATCGCCTTCGCCTGAGCCTCGCGCTCCGCCATGTCTCTCCCGAGCCCGTTGTAGGTGCGGTACAGCGAGCCGCTCCCTCGACGGTCCAAACCCCCGCCCTCGCCCTCCGGCAGCGGGGCATTGCCCACGTACAGGTTCTTCCACGTGGTGCGGGACACCAGCGCCGGCGCCTCGCTGTCCGTGTTCTGCCGCATCGTCCACGGAGCCACGGACACCACGAATCCCACGCATACCAGAGCGAAGCGCCACCAGGCGGACCGCGCTCGTTCACCGCGGGAAAGCAGCCACGCCCCGGCGACCACCGGGAGGAAGATCCCGACCTCGCGGGTGAGCGCCGCAGCCCCGAGCAGGACGCCTGCGGCGAAGAGCGCCGCGGGGGCGGCCCTTCCGGAGGCGGGCAGCAGCAGCAGGAGGGCGCCGAGCGACAGCGCGGAGTACAGCGGCTCGCTCCACAGCGAGACCGAGTAGATCACGAACGTCGGATACAGTGCCGCGGCCCACGCGCTCCACACCATGGCGCGCTCACCGCCGAAGCGGCGTCCGAGCGCGGCAGCGATGGCGATGACGGCCAGACCCGGGAGGATGTTCGCGGCCAGTGCCACCCTGCGGGAGTCGCCGAAGAGGTGGACGACAAGCGCGTACCACCAGATGCTCCCCGGCGGACGCTTGCCTTCCCCCAGGACCTCGCGCCCCTCGGCCAGCGAAACTGCGCGGTGCCAGTACTCGCGCTCGTCGCCCATCAGCTCGGACGGCGCGAGAAACCACAGCGCCAGGAGCCTCACGGCGAGGCCCGCGAGCAGAGCGAGGACGACCGAGCGGGTCACCTCAGCGGATCACCCGTCGCCGCCGGCTCGGAAGGGGCCTCGATGTTCGTCGAGGAGGGAGGCTTCACCTCCTCGATCTCCGCCGCCTCGTCCTCGAGATACGTCGTCCCGGCCAACCCCGTCTCGAAGTCGTGCAGGAAGAGCCGCGATTCCTTGAGGGTGAGGTTCCCGTCCCGCAGCGCCCGCTCCACCGCGCGCCTCATCCGCGCGACGAGGTCCGGGCGCTCGTACCCGACGTAGCGCAGCACGTCGGTCACGGTGTCGTGCTCGACTACTTCCTCCAAGACCACCTTCCCATCCGCGTCGACGTTCACGTGCACCGCGTTGGTGTCGCCGAACAGGTTGTGCAGGTCGCCGAGGATCTCCTGGTAGGCGCCCAGCAGGAAGATCCCCAGGTAGTAGGGCTGCCCGTTGGGGACGTGCAGCGGCAGTACCCGGCCGCCGGTCCCCGAGTCGATGAAGCGGTCCATGAGACCGTCCGAGTCGCAGGTCAGGTCCGCGACCACACCGCGCCTCCGCGGCTCCTCCTCCAGGCGGTGGATCGGCATCACCGGGAAGACCTGCTCGACCGCCCAGTGGTCGGGCGCGGAGCGGAAGATCGAGAAGTTCCCGAAGTAGATGTCGCAGCACTGGCGCTCCAGATCCGAGAGCTCTTCCGGGACGTCGCCCAGGCCGCGGACGCGCTCCAAGATCCGCGCACAGCAGGCGCGGTAGAGCTCGTCGGCCCGCGCGCGTCCTCGAAGATCCAGAACTCCGTTGGCGAAGAGCGTGATCGCCTCGTCGCGCGCGTGGTTCACGTCGTGCCAGCACTCCAGCAGGTTCACGTCGGAGACCGCGCCCCAGGTCTCGTACAGGGAGTGCAGGACGCGATGCTCGTCCTCCTCCGCCGGCTTCACGTTCCCGTTGTCCAGCCCCTCGTCCATGTCGCGCACGTCCACGACCAGCACCGAGTGGTGCGCGACGAGCGCACGGCCGGACTCGCTCAGGATGTCGGGGTGCTCGACTTCCATCTCGTCGCACATCTCGCGGATGTGGAAGACGACGTTGTTCGCGTACTCCTGCAGGCCGTAGTTCACCGAGGAAGCGTTCGTCGACTGCGTCCCGTCGTAGTCCACGCCGCAGCCGCCGCCCACGTCGAGGTAGCGAAGCGGCGCGCCCAGGCGGACGAGCTCGCCGTAGAGCCGCCCGGCCTCCTGCACCGCCTCCTTGAGGCCGCTGATCGCGGTGATCTGGCTGCCGATGTGGAAGTGCAGGAGCACCAGCGAGTCCAGCAGGTTGCGGCGGCGAAGCTCCTCGACCAGCGCCACGAGCTCGTCGGTCTCGAGTCCGAACTTCGAGCCCATGCCGCTCGACTCGGTCCAGCGTCCCTCGGCCTTCGCGTCCAGCTTCACGCGCACGCCGATGCGCGGCGGGATGTTCAGCCGCTCCGCGGTGCGCAGGATGATGTCCAGCTCGCGGAAGCGGTCCACGACGATGATCGCGTCGCGGCCGAGGCGGGTGGCCAGCAGCGCGGTCTCCACGAACTCGTGGTCCTTGTATCCGTTCAGCACGAGAAGCGCGCCCGGTCGATCGGCCATGGCGAAGGCCACGAGCACCTCCGGCTTGGAGCCCGCTTCGAGCCCGAACCCCCGCCCTTCGCCGTGCTCCAGGAGCGCCTGCACGACCCGTCGCTGCTGGTTGACCTTGATGGGATAGACCGGCCGGTAGCAGCCGCGGTAACCCTCCGCCGCGATGGCCCGGCCGAACGCCTCGCACAGCGCGTCGATGCGGTTGCGGATAATGCCGGGGAAGCGGAGAAGCAACGGCAGGCCGAGGCCACGTTCCTGGATCTGTCCGACCAGGACGTGCAGATCGATGGCGGGACCGTCCGGACCCTCCGGTCGAACCTCGGCGTGTCCCTCGTCGTTCACCGCGAAGTAGCCGGAGCCCCACGCCCCGACCTGATAGAGTTCCGCGCTCTGTCCGACCGTCCAGCGTCCGGCCATTCCCGACCTCCGCGACGAGCCTCCACGAGACTACATCATGGGGCACGGGCAAGCCCGCATTTCGTGGGTCCGCGCCGCAGCCGTTCGCCGGTCAGTTGCGCCGCCGGTCAGCCGCGCCGCCGGAGGAACGCGCCGACCACCAGCGCGCCGGTCGCCACGCCGGCGAGTCCGGAGGCCCAGTCGCCGAACCGGCAGTACAGGGTTCGCCCGCGGCGGAGCGGTACGTCGACCACGGCGACGTCGCGGGTGAAGAGCGCCGTCTCCCCGAAGGTACGGCCGAGGGGATCCGCCCCGAGGGAGATCCCCGAGTTCGCCGCTCGGGCCATGCCGCAGCCGGTCTCGACGCAGCGGGTGACGGCCATGTCGGCGTGCTGTCGGGCCCCCGTACCGGCGCCGAACCAGGAGTCGTTCGTGATGTTCACGAGCAGCTCCGCTCCCCCGTTCGCGTGGCGCCGGACCAGGTCGGGGTAGATCGCCTCGAAGCAGACCAGGCTCCCGAAGCGGCCCTCCGGCATCTCGAAGAGCACCGGACCTTCGCCCGGGAGGAAGTCGGCCTCTCCGAAGTCGACGCGATCGAGGAACGGGAGGATCCCGGAGAAGGGCATCCGCTCCCCGAAGGGGACGAGCTGCATCTTGTCCATGCGCCCGGCGAGCTCACCCGCCGCGTCGATGAGCGCGCCGGAATTGGTGTACGTGACGCGGCGGGCGCCCCCCTCCTCCACCACCTGGTAGTCGGGGAAGCCGCAGAAGAGCGGAACGCCGAGCTCGCGCGCGAGACCCTCGACGAAGGGCCGCCACTTCGCGTCGCGCAGCAGGTACGTGGGCGCCGCGGTCTCCGGCCAGGCCACGAGGCGCGCGCCCTGCTCGACCCCCCGGCGGCTCAGCTCGGCGAGCGTCTGAAAGTGGCCGTCGCGGAGTTCCGGGTCCCACTTCTCGGCGTTGCCGATGTTCGGCTGCACCAGCGCGACCCGCACGGTGGGCAGGTCCAACGGTCTCGACAGACGCGCCGCGCCGAGCACGATCGGCACGCCGAGCGCCAGGACCACGGCCGCCGCCCACAACCAGCGGCGCCGCTCCGGACGGAGCGCCCCGAGCAGCAGCACGTTCACCGCGACGATCCAAGCGGTGACTCCGTGGATCCCCGTCACCGAGGCCATCTGCAGCGCCGGGAGGAAGCGCACCTGGGAGTAACCGAGGTGGCCCCACGGGAAGCCGAGCTCCCAGTACCCGCGCGACACCTCGGCCACGACCCACAGCGCCGGCGCCAGGACCACGGCGGGCGCGCCGGTCCGTGCGCGCACCCACGTGTAGGCCACTCCGAAGACGCCGAAGTACAGCGCGAGATAGCCGACGATCAGCGCGGTTCCGGGATACCGGACCCACGGGATAGTCAGCGCGGGCGCGTCGAGCAGGACGATCCACCACAGCAGCGCGGCGAACCACGTGGCGGCGGCGGTCCAGGTCAGCAGGAATGCGCGCGGCGCGAAATCGGAGAGCGGCCGGCCGCGCCCGGCGCGCGCCAGGTCCTCGAGCGTCCACAGGACGGGGACGAGCCCCACGAACGCGAGGAACGTGAGGTCGAGCGGCGGGAAGGCGAAGGAGAGAACGAGCCCCGAGAAGGCGCCCTTGGCGAGAACCCGGAGGCGCCGGAACCGGAAGTCGTCCAACGCCTCTCAGGCCCCGAACTTGTTCAGCCGCCCGACGGTCGCCAGCGCCTGGGGAAGGATGTGCTGCGACGGGAACCGGCCGAGCGCGCCCCGCCGGCAGGCGGTCTCGCCGAACTCGGTCGTGTCGTCGACGTAGGTGTCGCCGCCGCGGAAGAGGATCGGCACGGGATGCCAGGAGTGCGACTTCATGAGCGAAGGCGTCGAGTGGTCCCCGGTCACGATGACGAGGTCCGGCCGCGCCCGCTCCACCGACGGGAGCAGCGCGTCGACCCGCTCGATCACCGCGACCTTGCGCAGGAAGTCGCCGTCCTCGCCGGCGGAGTCGGTCTGCTTCACGTGCAGGTAGACGAAGTCCGATTCGGCGAGCGCCGCGGGCAGAGCATCGAACTCTGCCTCGATGGAGGGCGCTTCCGGGAAGACGCGCATGCCCACGAGACGCGCGAGGCCGCGGTACATGGGATACATGGCGATGGCCGAAGCCGAGAGCCCGAACCGGTCGCGGAAGGACTGCGGCGGATCCCAGCCGGCGAAGCCACGCAGCAGCACCTCGTTCGCCGCCGGCTCTCCCGCCAGCAGGCGCCGCGCCTGGGCGACGAAGTCGTTCGCCACGTCCGCGGTGCGCCGGCTCTCCGGCCGGCCGTCGAGAGAGAGCGCCTCGAGCGCGGCGACCCCCGTGGCCTGCGGGTCGGTGTCGCCCACGTTCCCGGCGAGCCCGTCGGCGCGGAACATCACCACGGCGCGGTGCTCCTTCTCCGCCACCACGGTCACCTCGACTCCGGGGATGCGGACGCCCTTCGCGAGGACGCCGCAGACGCGCTTGCCCTCCTCCGAGGAGATGCGGCCCGCGCGTCGATCGACGATGCGGCCGCCCTCGCCGCGCGTGGCGAAGTTGATGCGCGCGGCGACGTCCAGAGCCGTCAGCTCCAGCCCAGCCCCGAGCGCCGAAAGTACCCCGCGGCCCACGTTGTCGGCGACGGGGTCGTAGCCGAAGAGCGCGAGATGAGCCGGACCGCTCCCCGGCGTGATGCCCGGTCCGACCGGATCGACTAGACCCGTCGCGCCTTCCTTGGCCCAGCGGTCGAAGTTCGGGGCGATCGCCGTCTCGAGCTCGGTCCGTCCGGTCGACGGATCGGGCAGCCCGCCGAGCCCGTCGAGAACGAGGAGGAAGATTTTACTCTTCGACTCGCGGAGGAGGGGGCGAAGGATGTCTTGCACGGGAATCCCTCCGCGGACAGGCGCGCGGCAGCATATCACGGCGCACCGGGAACGGATACAATGGTCGCCATGATGCCCCTGCTTCGCCGGCTCGCCGCGGTGCCGCTCGCCGCGGTCTCGTTCGCCGCCACGCCGGCCGCGGCCCTCGACACCCCCGCACTCGCCGCCGGTCTCGACGTGCTCTCCACCTCGCCCGCTCCGTACGCGCTGCACGTTCCGGCGTCGACGACGGAGATCACGGTGCAGTTCGACCTCGCGCCGGCCGCTCCCCCCGCCGGCGCGGTACGCGTCTGCGGCACGATGTCGGGGCTGCATCCCGTCGTCGCGAACGTCGCCGGCACGACGATGACGATCACGGTCTCCGGCGCGTGGCAGCCCGGCGAGCTCGTGAACGTGAATCTGCACCGCGACGTATCCACGGGCGGCGGCGCCTCGCTGGACGGCGGTTACTACTTTGCGTTCACCGTCGCCGCCGGCGCCGGGCCGCGCAACTTCCACGAGCCGGTGGCGTACGGCGCGGCGAACGTCCCCTACTTCCTCTTCGGCGGGGATCTCGACGGCGACGGGCACCCCGATCTCGCTGCGCCGAACGAGGGCACCGACGACTTCTCCATCTGGCTCAATCCGCTCGGTACCGGCCAGCTCGGTGCCCGCTCCGACTACGGCGTCGGCTCGACGCCCTCCTCCTGTTTCGGCGAGGACTTCGACAACGACGGCGATCTCGACCTGGCCACCGCGGACATCGGATCCGGGACGATGTCGGTCGCGCTCAACAACGGCGACGGCACGTTCGCGCCGAGCGTGGCGTACGCCGCGGGAACGACGACGCGCCAGGTCTTCGGCGGGGACTTCGACGGTGACAACGACGTCGACCTGGCCGCCACCTCGCGGTCCACCGACCAGGTCTTCCTCTACTACAACGACGGCTCGGGGACGTTCGTCGCCGCCGCCCCGTACACCGACGTGCAGGACGGTCCCTTCGCCGTCGAGGCCGGCGACTACAACCGCGACGGCTGGCTCGATCTCGCGGTGGCCTCGCAGGCCACGAGCGCGGGGCCGACCGACAGCCTCGCCGTGCTGCTGAACGACGGGCAGGGCGGGTTCGCCACCGCGGCGCGGTGGCACGCGGGCGACGGCCCGTGGGATCTCGCGGCGAACGACATGGACGGCGACGGGGACTGCGATCTCGCCTCGGTGACGTCGTTCAACAACCGCGTGCACGTCATGTTCAACGACGGCTCCGCCGGCTTCGCGGTGAAGAACGGCTTCGCGTCGATCTCCTTCCCGTTGGGGGTCGGCCTCGGCGACCTCGACGGCGACGGGGACCTCGACGTCCTCTCGGCGAACTTCAACGGCGCATCGATCGGCGTGTACGAGAACGACGGGCTCGGTGGGCTCGCCCTCGACGCCACGCTGGGCGTGAACCGCAGCGGATCCTTCGCCTGGGCGAGCGACCTCGACGGCGACGGCGACCTGGACGTCTCCGCGGTCGACGAGCTCTCGGACACGCTCTACGTGTTCCTGAACGAGCCGCCGGTGTCCGTGCCGCTGGGGACGAATCCGGGCGACACCGGGCCGCGGCTCGTCGCGCAGCCGAATCCCGCGCCGGCGGCGGGCACGACGATCCGCCTCGTCGGCCTCGAGGGGAGAGTCACCGTCGACGTGCTGGCGGTGGACGGGAGCCGCATCCGCCGCTTGTTCGAGGGCGACGCCCTTCGCGACGGCTCGATCGGGTGGGACGGCCGGGACTCGGCGGGGAGACCGCTTCCCGCTGGAGCTTACGTGCTCTTGGCCAGGGGCGCGGGTGGAAGCGCCTCGGAGATCGTGCGGCTGATCCGCTGAGCGTTCCGCCGGCGGCTATGTCCGCTCCAGCTCCATCAGCGATACCATCCGTCCCACCTCGTCGCCCGCGTGGTTGCGCAGCGGGCCCGAGTGGAATGGGGCAAGCCGGGCGACGCCCGCCGCATCCAGCACGCCGAGCTGACGAAGCGCCTCGACCACGGCGAAGTCTCGGCCGCGCTGATCGCCGGAGGCGGCCTTCGCCGCCAGCGCGACACCTCGGCCGGCATCCTGCCACGCCGCGACGTAGAATCCCTCGGCTCCACCCTTGGCGAGCAGCGGCCGGCCGGCCGCGCGCGCGAGCTCGGTGCAGAAGCCCGCCGTTCCGCCGACCATCTCCGGGTGGGTGCTCATGGCTCCGAAGAGCCTCGCAGCAGCGCGAGCCCGCGTTTCCGACGTTCGCCCGGAGACGAACCGAGCCAGAGCGTGCGCGAAGCGTACGACCGGGAGGCGGAAGGCCGGCACGCCGCAACCGTCGACGCGTCGCTCGAGCTTGTCGGGGTCGAGGCCGGCCAACTCTCCGAGAACGGCGGCGATCTGGACCTGCAGGGGGTGATCGGCGCGCCGGTAGCCGTCGAGGTCCCAGCGGCGGTGCGCGCACGTGGCCAGCATGCCAGCGTGCTTGCCCGAGCAGTTGTTGTGGACCGCTGACGGTGTCTCGCCGCGACGTACGAGGTCCCGCGCGCTCTCGCGATGCAGCGGTGCATGCGCCCCGCACTGCAGGGCGGACTCCGGCACCGCCGCGCGGCGGAGGATCTCGCGCACGCCGGTCACGTGGAAGGGCTCTCCCGCATGGGACGCGCACGTGAGCGCGAGGTGCGCCGGCTCGAGACCGAACGCGTCCGCGGCTCCCGACTCGACGAGCGGGAGCGCCTGGATCATCTTGAGGCTCGAACGCACGAACGCGCTGAACCCCGGATCGCCCCAACTCGCGAGCAGGGTGCCGTCCTCGTCGACCACGGCAAGCACGCCTTCGTGGAACGACTCCGGCAGGCCCCCGCGGTCGACCCGCACCCACGGGCGAAACGGCCACGCAGCGCCGCCGTTCACTCCAGGTATCCCAGCGCGCGGAGTTGCTCCACCGCTTCTGCGTCCGGCACGCTCGCGGCGGCGTTCCCCGCGCCGGTGCGCCGCTCGCTCCACCACGTACGGCCTTCCGCCTCCATCGACCGCGCGATCTCGGGATGCGCCACTGCGACGTCGACGAGCTCGCGAGGATCCGCTGCCAGATCGAAGAGCGCGACGCTCGGCTCCTTGTGCGACGCGTAGTCCTGGACGACGCACTTCCACGCGCCGCGCATCACCGAGATGGTACCGACGACTGCGGGGTCGGCCATGACTGCGTCGTCGAGCCGCATCTTCATGGTGACCACGTGGGCGAAAGACGGCTCGTCGGGGAAACGGCTCCCGGCGCCGGGACCGGAAAGCGAGGCGAGCAGGCTTCGCCCTTCGATCACTTCCGGCGCGGCGACCCCGACCAGCTCGAGCAGGGTCGGCAACACGTCGAGCGCGCTCACCCGGTCGACGGAGATGCGGCCCGCCGGCACGCTGCCCGGAGCGTGGAGCACGAATGGAATGTGCTGCGTCTCGGCAAACAGCTGGATCCCGTGCCCCATGCGGTCGTGCTCCCGGAACTCCTCGCCATGATCCGAGACCAGCGCGAACACCCCCGTCTCGAGGCGTCCGGCGTCCTGGAGCAAGGCGAGAGTCCGCCCGAGGAACCAGTCGGCGTTTCGGACGTCGCGGGCGTATGACCGGACCGGCTTGGCGATTCGCTCGGGAGCGCCTTCGCGGTCGAACCCCGGGAGGCTGGCGAAGGGCTCGCGTGGATCGTACGGCGCGTGGGGGTCGTTCGGGTGGATGTACAGGAAGAGCGGAAGCTCCTCCCAGCCGGGAAGCAGCCGCTCCAGACGAAACGCGATCAGCTCACCCGTGCCGCTGGTCATGCTGAGCTGCTTCGCCCCCTGCCACTCCTCGGAGCGCCGCAGCGCCTCTCCGATCAGATCGTTCATCTCGAACACCAGGTCGAAGCCTCGATCCAGGCCGGCCGGCCGGCCCGCGTTCGGGTTCGTCTGGAATGCCACGGTGTACCAGCCTGCGGCTCGGAGCGCGTCCGCCAGCGTCGGCACGTCGTCGGGCAGACGGAGGTCCTCGTCGATGACGCCGTGCGCCGGTGGAGAGAGCGACGTCAGGATCGAGATTGCGGAGGGTCGGGTCCAGGATGAGGGTGCCTGGCACTCCGCGAAGAGCGTCCCCCGCCGGGAGAGCGAACCGATCACCGGCGACGATCGCCCGGGATACCCGTACGGCTCCAGCAGGTCGGCACGCAGCGTGTCGATCTCGTAGAGGATGACGTCGCGGAGGCCGGACCGGGAACCGGCGAAGGACACGACCGGCGATCCCCAGACGAGCGTCGTGCCCTCCGGGCCTTCGCCGGCGAGAATGATCTCGGCGGGCTCGCCGAGGGCGCCGCGGTCCAGCACCAGCGTGAGCGGGACCCAGCGTCCCCGATCCTCCAAGACAACCCGGCCTCCGTCGACCCCGCGGACCTCGGCCGTCACCGTCCCTTCCGGACCGAGTGCCGCGACGGACAGGTGAAGCGTCGCCGATGCGCCCGGCAATGGAACGCGGCCGGTGAGCTTCGCCCCGGACTCGGCCGCCACCGTCTCCATCCCGAGGCCGTGGAACGTCTGCCGACCGACCGCGGGTGAGTTGCCATCTTCGAGGCGAAGCACGTCGACCAGATGGATGACCCCGGGCTCGACGGGCGTCGGCTGCCGCGGCGAGCAGGCGGAGAGCAACAGCGCCGCGGCAAGCCAGGAACGAGGACGCATGGGTACCTCCGGGCAGCAGCAACCCGACTCAGAACAACCGGCCCACCCGATCGTCCTCGGCCTGCACGCGCTCGGCAAGATCCCGAGGTGCGATCTCCACGGTCGGGGGCGCCTCGAGCAGCTGCGGCAGATGCTCGGTCACGCGCATCTCCTCGAGCTGGCGGTGCAGCGGAAGCAGCCGCTTCGTGAAGGACCCGGACGCCTTGTTGTACGCGTCGACCGCGCTCTCGAGGCCGCGGGCGATCTTCGAGAAGTGCTCGCCGAACGTGACGGTGCGTTCGTACACCTCCCGCGCCACTTCCGCGATGCGCTCCGCGTTCTCGGCCAGCGACTTGTGCTGCCAGTACACCGCCACGGTGCGCAGCAGGGCGAAGAGCGTCGTCGGGGTCGCGATCAGGACGTGGGAGCGGAGCGCCTCCACCTGCAGCTCCGCATCCCGCTCGAACGCGGCGGCGAGAAGCGCGTCTCCCGGGAGGAAGAGCACCACGAGATCGACATTGCCCTGCACGGCGCCCGCGTAGTCCCGCGCGGGGTGCGTGCGCAGGTGGGTCCGCTGGGCGTTGACGTGCCGGTCGAGGGCGGCGACACGGGCCTCCTCGGTCGTCGCCTCGACCGCGTCCAGATACGCCTGGAAGGGCACTTTCGCGTCGACGGCGATGTACTTGTCCCCCGGCAGCCGCACGATCATGTCCGGCCGCTTCCCGTCGGATGCAGCGGTCTGCTCCTCGAAGTCGACGTGCTCGGAGAGTCCGGCGAGCTCGACGACGTTGCGCAGCGCGATTTCGCCCCAGCGACCCAGCGTCCGGGATCCGCGCAGCGCGGCGGTCAGTGACGACGTCCTCTCCTGGAGTCCGCCGGTGGCTTCGAGCAGGCCGCGGATCTGCGCGCTGAGCTCCCCGTACGCCGACTCCCGCGCCCGCTCGATCTGTCCGGCGCGCTCGTCGAGCCGCCGCATCGTCTCGGTGAGCGGCGCGAGCAGCGCCTCGACCCGCCGCCGGCGCTCCTCCTCGTCCCGGTCGGCCAGCGCGAAGAACTGCTCGCGGTTCCCCCGGAGCGCTTCCGCCGCCAGCGCCTCGAAGGAGTCGCGGAGCTGCTCGCGGGCGTTCCGAACGAAGGCCTCGCCCGCCTGGCCGCGCTCCGTCGCCGCGGCGAGCTCCCGCTCGGCACGCTCCTTCGCCGCCCGCACCTGGGCGAGCTCCGCGTCGAGCGCCTCACGCCGCTCGCGCTCGGCAGCCAGCCGCTCCGCCGTCCCCTTCGCCCGGAGCGCTGCGAACAGCCACCCCGCCGCTCCCCCGAGGAGCAGCGCGACGAGCCCCAGAGCGAGCGCGACGGTGAGCGGCACGGGCGTTCCTTTCGTGACGGAGCGATGATCCTCCGGAACCCGCGCGGAAGCAACACCCCCGGCTCAGTCCTCGGCCTCCACGACGCCCTGCAGCGGAAGACCGAGTCGGTGGATCATCTTGATGAGTCCCTGCCGGGTGATCCCCAGCGACCGCGCGGCGCGCGTCTTGTTCCAGCCGTGCCGCTCCAGCGTGCCGAGGACGATCCCACGCTGCGCCTGATCCACCTGCTCCCGCAGCGATCCGACCCGGGCGCCCCGGGACGGGACCTCCCGCAGCTCCTCGGAGAAGTCCTGCGGGCCGATCGGCCCGCGCCCTCTCGTGAGCAGCGCAGCCCTCAGCACCTCGTTGCGCAGCTGGCGGACGTTGCCGGGCCACGAGTACGACAGCAGCTTCTCCATGGCCTGGGGCGTGAAGGCCGACGCACAGCTCTCCCCGGCGCGCGCGGATTCCGCGAGGAAGCGCTGCACGAAGATCGTGATGTCCGGCCGTCGTTCCAGCAGCGAGGGAACGCGCACCTCCACCACGTTGAGCCGGTAGAACAGATCTTCGCGGAAGCGGCTGCGGCGCACCTCGTCCTGCAGGCTGCGGTTCGTCGCGGCGAGGATCCTCACCTGCACGCGGCGCGGCCGCGACTCCCCGACGCGGCGAATCTCGCCCTCCTGCAGCACGCGCAACAGCTGTGCCTGGAGCCTCGGTCCGATCTCGCCGATCTCGTCCAGGAACGCGGTCCCTCCCTGCGCCTCCTCGAAGAGCCCGCGTCGCACACCGAGCGCGCCGGTGAACGCGCCGGCGGCGTGCCCGAACAGGTCGCTCTCCAGCGTTCCCTCGGCGATGGCCGCACAGTTGTGCGCGAGGAAGACCCCGGGACGGCGGCCGGTCTCGTGCAGCAGCCGCGCGACGAGCTCCTTGCCGGCGCCGCTCTCGCCGCTGATCAGTACGGTGGTGTCGGTGCCGGCGAGCGACTCGACGAGCGCCAGCATCTCGGCAACCGCGGCGCTTCGTCCGACGACGGGGAGAACCGAGCGAACCGTGTCGTGGAAGTCGCCTCCGGCGGGCGACGTCTCGATGAGAGGAAACGTGGACATGCGGAACCTCCGGTGGGGGTGAGCTGGGAGGTCGCTGCGAAGCAGGAGACGTGCCGCGCCAGACAGGCGCGGAAGAGCCGAGGCGAAGGTTTCCGAGCCGGGCTGCGGGACGCGGCGGATCGAGGGACGGGAAGGTGCGTGCCGGATTCGGCTCAGGCGTTCCAGATCACGCGGCCGGACCCGGCCACGATCTCGCCGATCTCGAGGCCCGAGGTCGCCGGACCGCCGACGACGGCGATCAGCCCGACACCGAGGTTGAACGCTTGCCGCATCTCGTCCTCGTCGACTCGACCGGCGCGCCGCAGCCAGCCGAAGACCGGAGGCTCGGGCCACGACCCGGCGCGGATGCGCGCGTCGGTGTTCGAGGGGAGGATCCGCGCGAGGTTCCCGGAGATGCCGCCGCCGGTGATGTGGGCGAAGCCCCGGACGCGGGCCGCGGGATCCGCGATCAGCGCGCGGATCTCGCGCGCGTAGGACCGGTGCGGCGCGAGGAGGGCGTCGGCCACGGTTGCGCCGCCGAGCTCGGCCGGCCGTGAGTCCAGCGCCGTCCGGGTTTCCTCGACGATGCGTCGCGCGAGGCTGTATCCGTTCGTGTGCAGTCCGGTGGAGGGGAAGGCGACGAGGCGGTCGCCGACCCGGATCGTGGAGCCGTCGAGGATCTTCGCCCGGTCGACCACGCCGACGAGGAAGCCGGCCGCGTCGTACTCACCGTCCGCGTAGAAGCCGGGCATCTCCGCGGTCTCGCCGCCGAGCAGCGCGACGCCTTCCTCGCGGCAGGCATCGGCCATGCCCCCCACCACCTCCGCGAGCACGTTCGCCTCGAGCCGGCCGGTGCCGAGATAGTCCAGGAAGAAGAGCGGCCGCGCGCCGAGCACGGACACGTCGTTCACGCAGTGGCGGACGAGATCGGCCCCGACACGGGCGTGCGCGCCGGTGGCGAAGGCCAGTCTGAGCTTCGTACCGACGCCGTCCGCCGAGGAGACGAGGACGGGCTCGTTCATGCCGGGGAAGTCGGCGGCGAAGAGCCCGCCGAAGCCGCCGATCCCGCCCAGCACTCCAGGCGTGCGCGTCCCGTCGGCGGCGGCGCGGATGCGGCGGACGAAGGCGTCCCCCGCGGCGACGTCGACGCCGGACTCCTTGTACGAGATCGGCTTCCTGGTTTCGGACATCCTACGCGGGGCCCCGTCGCCCCCGCCCCAGTGTGGGGTCCGCGGCGCTCACCACCGGGATCGGCGCGGCCTCCCCGGCGGGCAGCCGCTTCTCCCGATCGGGGAACAGCTGCCGTTCGGGACCGTAGCGTTCCTCGAGCTTGCGCATCACGTGCTCCTGCAGGATCCGCGAGTTGTAGCGGTCGGAAGTATACATCTCGAGCTCGGCGACGTCGATCTCGTCGAACAGTCGGGCGGACTGGTGCAGGTCGATGAGCGCATCCACGACCTCGGCGAAGAACTGCGTGCCGGAGTGGCGGCGCAGCTCGTCGTAGGCCGTGTCGCAGTCCAGCCCCTGCCGGTAGGGACGGTCGGAGGTCATCGCGTCGAAGGCGTCCACCACCATGATGATGCGGCTGCCGACCGGGATCCGCTCGGGGGGGAGTCCGCGCGGGTAGCCCTTGCGGTCGGGCTGCTCATGGTGGCAATAGACGATCTCCGCGGCGCCCTCCAGGAACTTGAGTCCCTTGAGGATGTCGTGGCCGACCTTGGGATGCGTGCGCATCAGCTCCCGCTCGCGGTCGTCGAGCTGTCCCGGCTTCAGCAGGATGTCGTGCTGGATGGCGATCTTCCCGATGTCGTGCAGCAGCGCGCCGTACTCGATCTCCTCCACTTCCTTCTCGGACACGCCGAGATGCCGCGCGATCCGCACAGCGTACTTGGAGATGCGGTAGGAGTGCCCGCGGGTGAAGGGATCGCTCGCGTCGATGGCGGAGACGAGGGCCTGCACCGTGGCGATGTGCGAAGCCTTCGTGTCGATCCACAGCTTGAACGAGAAGCGCGCCAGGAAGAGCGGGATCAGGAACAGCGCGACGCCGACGGGCCCGATGCGCAGATGGACCAGGGCCAGCAGGATACCGAACGGCAGAAAGAAGAAGACGTGCAGGATCTCCCATTGAAAGTTCGTCTGCCAGATGCGGAAGGCGGAGATCTCCTCCTTGAGGCCGATGGCGACGGAGATGAGCCCGGTGTTCAGCAGGAAGTAAACGAGCGGGGCGACGACCAGCGGCAGCACCTGGCTCGAGCTCAGCTCGAATCCCGCGCCGGTCTTCCCGCCGAGGTGCACGTACACCAGTCCGGCTGCACCGATCGAGAGCACGATCTGGCCGAGATTGAAGGCGACCTTGTACAGCGGGTTCCGCTTCACCGCGACGTTCGTGAGCAGGTCGGACATCACGCCGAACCAGCAGGCCACGGCCGGACCGAAGATGAGGATCGCGGCGAAGTCGAGCGCGGAGGTCACCGTGACGGTCGCGCCGCCGCGCGGCAGCGGAATCGGCGAGACCGCCGCCACCGCGATCATCACGCTCCATAGGATGACGTTGGCGAGGGAACGCGGGTGCCAGTCGAGCGTGCCGAGATCGCCGCTGACGTGCATGAGCAGGGCGAGGCCGCCGAGCAGGACGAGGGCGACGAACCCCCGCAGCCAGGGATGCAGTTCGCGCACGACTCCCCCCTCGCCCCGGTTACCCCGGACCGAACCGAGCCTGCACGGCGTATCGGTCAGATCAAGCAGAAAATCAAGAAACAGAGCGGTCCGTCAGAAGGACTGCAAACGAAACCCCCGCCCGAGGGGTGTCGGACGGGGGTCATCTTGGAGAATCGGCCGGTGTCCGGGTTCTTCATCAACTACCAGTCGTTGCGGCCGCCGCCAAACGCGCCCAGGAGCGCGCCCACGAGGACGCCAACCCAAACCGTAATCAAATCAGTCTCTCCCTTCACATGAAATCTCACTCGCAACCGCTGGCGAGTGGATCCGCTGCGCTCGGGAGTCCGCTCTCCTTGTCACCGGGCTCCGCTCGGGCCCCGTTACTCCGTGGGCACCGGGCCGATGTCGTATTCTACGGCCTCCCTCGGCGGCATTCCACCGATGATCCGGTTCACGGCGTCCAGCACGGCATTAATAGCCGCTTGCGTCGGATCGTAACCAATTTCCGCGCACCCGATCAGGCGGGTTTCCTGCCGCCCGTGGGTGCGATTCACGCAGACGAGGAAGACCCTCCGCCCGCCGAGCTCCTTCTCCTCGAACTCACCCAGGGAAAACCCCGGGTCTCCCTCGGCGAGGTTCACCACCGCCTCGAGGGTCGCCTGGGCGACGAGCCGGCGGACGTGGAACGGTGTGTTCGGCCCGGAGGCGCGCCCGATCCCCTGGACCGGCCCGGCCGAGAGCGAGATCTCCACCTCGCAATCGCGCGGGCCTTGGTGCAGGCTCACCCCCTCGAACGAGACGCGCGCCAGCGTCAGGATCGACTGGGGTTCATCGCCCGCCTCGTACTGGGCGATGGAGATCTTGCGGTAGTCGACGTGTAGCCCTTCTTCGGCGGCGAGCAGCGTCTCGATGTCGCGGGCGATCTGCTTCGGCGAACGTCCGGCGAGCGCGGTCACATGGATCGCGGCGATCGCGCCGGATGCATCGGTCTCGATCTCGCACGACACGACGTCGCGAAGCTTGGCAACGCGCCGCTGTGCCGTCGCATACGGGGAAGGACGTTCCATAACGCTCGTGTCCGCTGGGTTTCGACGTCTTCGGCCGGGGGCATGCCGTCCACCCTGCCGCACCACCACCCGTTGGGCCGACCGGGGCACCCATACCCCGAATCCGGGGCGCCCGCAAGCTGCGAAGAGCGACCGCCCTCGCGACCCATCGTAGCATGCCGGGGGGGTCGCGCGCGCGGGCGTCCTCCTCGGAGTCGGGGTCAGTCCGGAACTTCCGGCTGCGTGAGCGAGGTCGGTGGCCTGAATCCGCTCGCTCGGCCGTGAGACGCTGGGTACTCTCCGCGGCCAGGGACGGCAACCCCGCAGGCTGGCGGGACCCTCGGGAAGCGCGGGACTCCCCCGGCGCCGGACGCGGCAGGATCGGGAAGCCGAAGTGGAACGGTTGATCTTGATCGCGACCTACAACGAGCGGGAGAGCATCGCCGCCCTGCTCGCCCGCATCGTCGAGCGGGCGCCTGACGCCCACGTCCTCGTCGTGGACGACGATTCCCCGGACGGCACCGGCGGCATCGTGCGCGGGCTCTCCGAGAGGGACCCGCGGATCCACGTGCTCTCCCGGACCGAGCAGCGCGGCTACGGCCTGGCGGTGCTCGACGGCTTCCGCTGGGCGCTGCGCGAGGGGGCCCGCGAGGTCGTCACCCTCGACGCCGACCTCTCCCACGATCCGGACGCCATTCCCGCGATGTTCGCCGCGCTCGACGGCGGCGCGCAGATGGTCCTCGGCTCCCGCTACGCGGGCGGCGTGCGTGTCCTGGACTGGGAGCTTCGCCGTCTCGTTCTCAGCGTCCTGGCGAACACGTACGTGCGAAGGATGCTGCGGCTGCCGTACGCGGACTGCACCAGCGGTTACCGGGGCTACCGGCGGGAGGTCCTCGAGACGCTCCTGCAGTTCAACCTCACCAGCCGCGGGTACTCGTTTCTCCTCGAGCTGCTCTTCTGGGCGCACGCTTCGGGCCATCGCATCGTCGAGGTGCCCATCGTCTTCTCGGAACGGCGGCGCGGGCAGTCCAAGATGTCCAAGGCGATCATGCTGGAGTCGGCCCTGCGCCCCTTCGCGCTGTGGATGAAGTACCTGACGCTGGCAGTGCGCGGCCGCCGGCCCTGAGACCGCGCCGGGTGCCTGGTGTTCGGTCTCGAAAGAAATGACCAGAGCGCCTCGCTACCGCTCGCTCGGCACCCGTGCCTCCTCGCTTCGTGGCCGCCGGCCTCCGTCGTCCGTGGCTCCGGACACGGCGGCTACGACAAGACCGGACACGAGTCACCGCCGGTGCACGACCGACTGCGCCCAGGCCCAACCCGCGATGTGCTCCAGATCCCGGCACCTGCGATCCAGGGCCGGCCGGTCCACCTCCCGTAGGCGGTCCATCGAGAAGGACTCCACGTCGAACGACGCGCACACAGCGCCCGCGAGGAGGGCGCGGTGCATTCCTTCGAAGGAGTGGTCACCGGTCTCGGCCATGTAGCCCACGAATCCCCCGGCGAAGGTGTCGCCGGCACCGGTGGGATCGATCACCTCCTCCACGGGATAGGCCGGCAGTCGATACACCTTACCGTCGCCGAGCAGCTGCACGCCGTACTCGCCGAGCTTCATCACCACGCGCTTGGGGCCCATCCTCTCGATGGCGCGCGCCGCGCGGATGGGGTTGGCCTCCCCGGCGAGCATCTTCGCCTCCGATTCGTTCAGCACGAAGACGTCGACGCGCGGGAGGAGCCGGACGAGCGCCTCCCGCCGGCCCGAGATCCAGAAGTTCATCGTGTCGCAGACCACCAGCTCCGGATCGCGCACCTGGTCGAGCACGGAGATCTGCAGCTCCGGATCGATGTTCGCGAGGAACACGTAGCGCGCGTCCCGATACACCTCGGGGATCTCCGGGCGAAAGTCCTGGAACACGTTGAGCAGCGTCGCCAGCGTGGTCGCGTCGCCCATCTCCTCACCGTAGGAGCCGCTCCAGCGGAACGTCTGCCCCTTCTCCCGGGTGATGCCGCGCGTGTCGACGCCGCGGGCGCGCAGGAAGTCCAGCTCCCGGTCGTCGAAGTCCTCGCCCACGACCGCCACCATGCGCACCGGCGCGAAGAAGCTGGCCGCGGCGGCGAAGTACGTGGCCGACCCGCCGAGCGCTCGCTCCACGCGGCCGAATGGAGTGGTCACGTCGTCGAAGGCGACGGAACCGACCACCAGGATGCTCATGACGCCTTCCCTTCGCCCCTTGCGGGCTTCACATGTGATCGACGGCCCGGATTCCGAGAAGCTGGAGCCCCTCGCGGAGCACGTCGGCCAGCGTCCCGACGAGGAAGAGCCGCGCGCGCGCCAGCTCCGCATCGTCGGCCAGCACGCGCAGCGCCGGATCGTTGCGGCCGCGAGTGTAGAAGCGATGATACGTTTGGGCGACCTCTCGGAGGTATCCCACCAGCCGGTGCGGCTCCAGCGCCCGCGCCGACTCCCGGACCGTCTGCGGATACTGCAGGAGGGTGCGCATCATGCTCACCTCCTCCTCCGCGGTCAGCAGGGCGAGGTCCGCCTCCGCCCCGCTCTCCAGGATGCGGGCGGCCATCGGCTGGCGGAAGATGCTGCGCGACCGGGCGTGCGCGTACTGCACGTAGTACACCGGGTTCTCCATGGACTCGCGCTTGGCCAGCTCCAGGTCGAAGTCGAGATGCGTCGAGGCGCGCCGCATGAGGAAGAAGAAGCGCGACGCGTCCGCGCCCACTTCCTCGACCAGCTCGTCGAGCGTGACCAGCTCGCCGCCGCGCTTGGACATCTTCACCGGCTCGGCGTCGCGCAGCAGGTTCACCTGCTGCACGATCACGACGCGCAGCCAGTCGTCGGGGAGCCCCAGCGCGACCGTGGCGGAGTGCAGCCGCTTGATGTACCCGTGATGATCCGGCCCCCACACGTCGACGACGTGGCGGAACCCGCGGCGGCTCTTTTCCAGGTGATAGGCGATATCCCCGAGCAGATACGTCGGCGGGCCTCCCGAGCGCCGGATGACGCGGTCCTTGTCGTCGCCGAACGCGGTGGAGACGAACCAGGTGGCGCCGCCCTCCTCGCGCAGGTGTCCGCGCTCGCGCAGCCGCGCCTCCGCCTCGTCCACGCGGCTCGCTCCGCCGGGTTCGGCGACGTGCAGCGCGGACTCGCGGAACCACACGTCGAACTCCACGCCGAACGCGGCGAGCGCCCGGCGCGCGGCCGAGATCATGGCGTCGAGGCCGCCGGCGGCGAAGTCGATCGTCCGACACGCAGCGAGGGCGGCCTCGGTCCCTCGCGGTGAACCGGCCGAGCGCCACATCTCCCGGGCCAGGTCGGCGACGTACTCGCCGCGGTAGCCGTCCTCGGGCAGATCCGCGTCGACCCCGGCGGCCTGGAGGAACCGGGCCTCGAGCGAGGCGCCGAAGAGCTTCGCCTGGTTGCCTTCGTCGTTCACGTAGTACTCGGCGCGGACCTGGCAACCGGTGGCTCGCAGCAGCCGGACGCAGGCGTCGCCGTAAGCCGCGGCGCGCGCCGACACGACGTTCATCGGGCCGGTGGGGTTGGCGCTGACGAACTCGATCTGGGTGAGCCCGAGCTCCGCGGCGAGGTCGGGATCGGCGAGCAGTGCGCTGCGCTGCTCCGCGTCGGCCAGCCGCCGCAGGAAGGCGTGCACCCCGCCCGGCCGGATGCGGAAGTTGATGAAGCCGGGTCCGGCCACCTCGGCGTCGCTCAGTCCGCCCGCCAGGCGACCGACCAGCGTCTCGGCGATCCGCCGGGGGTTCTCGCGGACCACGTCCTTCAGCAGGAACGCGGCGTTCGTGGCGAAGTCGCCGTGAGTCGGATCCCGCGGGGAGTCCAGCGTGAGCCGGCCGAGCAAGTCGGCCTCGACACCGGGGTAGGCGGACTTCACCGACCGGCGAATCTCGTCGAGCAAGAGTTCACGCATGGCGTCCGGCTCAGGCGATCTCTCGTGCGCCGTCGTCCAGCCGCACGGCCGGGGCATCCCCCCAGAGGGTTTCCAGCGAATAGAAGTCGCGCGTCTCACTGTAGAACACGTGGACCACCACGTCCACGAAGTCGAGGAGGATCCAGCGCCGGCCCTGCTCGCCCTCGACGTGCCACACCCGGTGCCCTGCCTCGCCCATCTTCTCCACGACGTGGTCGGCGATCGCCTTGACCTGCACGTCGGAGTCCCCGGTGCACACCACGAATCGGTCCGTGGCGGAAGTCAGCTGCGAGAGGTCCAGGATGATGATGTCACGGGCCTTTTTCTCGAGCGCGAGGAAGGCGGCGCGCTCGGCGAGTCGGGAGGGCTCCAAGATTGCGGTTGAGCTCCGGGGTATCGGGAACGGTTCTCGGACGACACGAATCTACCACGCCGGGAGGCGCGCGTGCACCGCCCGGATCACCGCGCCGGTGACGAGCCCCAGCGGCACCGCGGACGCGGTGAGCCACGGGGCCAGGGCGAGAACGCCGCTGCCCAGCTCGAACGCGAACGCCAGGGCGAGGAGCTGCCCCGCGACGTGGGCCGCGGAGCCGAGCACGCTGACGCCGAGCACCGAGAAGGGCGGGGCGAAGAGCCGCCACGCGGCGGCCATCACCGCCCAGGCGCCGAGCGAGCCCGACGCGGACAGCAGGAACGACGGACCCCCGAACGAGCCGAAGGCGAGCCCGCCGAGAAGCACGCGACACGCCGTCACCGCCAGGGCTCCGCGCGCACCGATCCGCATCACGGCCAGCAGCGTCACGCCGTTCGCGAGCCCGAGCCGCAGCCAGGGCAGGGGCTTGGGGATCGAGCTCTCCGCGATCTGCAGCGTCGTGGCGACGGCGACGAGGATGGCCAGCCGGGCGACGGCGCGCGCGCTCATCGCAGCACCGCGTCCGGCACGTCCTCGCCGGGCTTCGCCTCTCCTTCGAGCCGGACCAGCACCGCGTTCGGGACGCACGCCAGCATCTCGCCCGGTCGACGCCGTTCGCCCATGGCCACGCAGAGGCGCTGGGGACAGGAGCTCTCGGAGACGCGCACCGCTCCGTTCGCGACGGTGACGATGAGCTCTCCGATTCGCCCGCGCACGGACAGCGTCGCGTCCTGATCGAGCGGCAGCTCCGCGACGACGGTCCTCCCGGAGAGCACCACGGCGCGGGCCGGCCGCGCCTCGGCGCGCAGACCGAGCGCCAGCGCACACGAAAGCGCGAGCAGCCCGAACGAAGCGACACGGTCGGCGGCGGTCATCGCCGACCAGATGCCGCGAAGCGACAGCGCGCCGCTCACTCGTTCGGCTCCTCGTACTTCGAGAAGCCCGACGTGCGGTGCAGCACGAGGCGGCCGGCCCCGTCCTCCTCGACCAGCATCCCCTCGAGATCGGGGTGCGCTTCGAGCCGCGCGAGCCCCTCTTGCGCTCCGAGAACGAAGGCTGCGGTGGACCACGCGTCGGTCAACACCGCGGACGGCCCGATCACCGTCACGCTGCGCAGACCTCGCGCGGGCCAGCCCGTCGACGGATCCAGGATGTGGTGGTAGCGGACGCCGTCGACCATCAGGAAGCGCTGGTAGTCCCCCGACGTCGACACGCTCACCTTCCCGGAGACGCGCAGCTTCACCACGAACCGCGACGTGTCGCGGGGGTCCTGCACTCCGATGAGCCACGCCTTCCCGTCGGGGCGCGTCCCTCGCACGGCCAGGTCGCCGCCGGCGGTGACGATGCAGCTCCCCGTCTCCGCCAGCGCGCCGGCGGCGAGATCGACCGCGTAGCCCTTGGCGATACCGCCGAGATCGAGCGCGGCATTCGGCAGCCGGGAGAGACGCACCCCCTCGCGCACCGAGGCCGAGTCCGGAAGCGCCGCCGGCTCCGGAAAGCCCCAGATCTTCAGGAGTGCGCCGAGCGTCGGGCAGAACGCGCCCCCCGAGGCGTCCTGCACCTCCCGCGCGACGCGCAGGATCTCGCGGGTATCCGCGGAGAGCGGCGCCGAGGGATCCAGCGCGAGCCGGCCGACCTCGCTCGTGTCGATGTACGCGCTGGCCAGCCGCTCGATTCGGGAGAGCTCGTCGTAGGCGCGTTGCAGCGCGCGAGCGGCCTCTTCGGCGGAGGCGCAGACGACCTTCAGCTCGGCCACCGTGCCGAGCACGAAGTCGGTGCGATCGTGAACGGCATGCTTCGCGGCGCCGCTGGAGCACGCCGTGCAGGCGATGGTCAGGAGCAGCGCGCCGCGGGCACCGCGGAGCGTCCGGGTCGCCGACCCGGACACCAACTCAGCGTCCCCGATCGATCATGAACTCCACGGTGGCGATGAGCGGGGCCACGCCGGCCGCGCCGTTCAGGAACGTGAGCCGTTCGCGCGCGGCGAAGGCGTGACTCAGCGCCTCGGTCCGAGCCGCGGCGACGCCGCCGCTCTGCAGGACGAACTCGCGGCACTCCTCCCACTCCGCCTCGGTGAGCCCGCCGCGGGCGAAGAGCTGCGCGACGCGGGTGGCCTGAGCCTGCTCGCCGCTCTCCAGCGCGAGGATCAGCGGCAGCGTGGCGAAGCCGAGTCGGAAATCGGTCCCCACCGGCTTCCCGATGGCGTCCGGATCGCCGGTGAAGTCGAACACGTCGTCGATGATCTGGAACGCCAAGCCCAGCTCCCGGCCGAATTCGACCAGCCGGCGTACCGTCTCGTCCGGCAACCCGGCGAGGCGAGCACCGATCTCGCAGGAGGACTCGAAGAGCGTGCCGGTCTTCTCCGACACGATGCGGAAGTAGGTCTCCGGCGAAAGAGCCGGGTCGTGGCGGTTCGCGTATTCACGGTTCATGCCGCAGGTCATGCGGTGGGTCTGCCGCGTCAGCGTGGCCAGGGCGTCCATGAGCCCGTGCGCGCGAAGCAGCTCGAAGCCGGTGGTGAACAGGTAGTCGCCCATGAGGATCGCGGCCTGTTCGCCGTAGCGGTGGTTCACCGTCGGTGTCCCGCGGCGCAGGTTGGTGCCGTCCAGGCAGTCGTCGTGCACGAGCGTCGCGGTATGCACGAGCTCGATCACGGTGGACGCCCACAGCACCTGATCCCAGTCCGGATCGCGGCCGAGCCGCGCCACGAGCATGAGCAGGAGCGGACGCACGCGCTTGCCGCGCCGCGCGAGCACGTGCTCCATGATCTCGGCGGTGAGCGGAACGTCGGGACGCTCGATGGAGGCGAGGCGCTCTTCGATGCGCTCGAGGTCGTCGTGGACCGCGGCGAGCACTTCGTGCAGCGTCATCTTCCCGCCGGCGGGTACGACGCGCGCCAGGGAATCGGGCAAGGATTACTCCGGGAAGCGGGATCGAGCCGGCCGAGACGCAAGGGACACGAAGCCTCGGGCAAGTTAGCAAGTCCCGGCGGACCCGTCAACGCGCCGGCCGCGCCCCCGTGGGCAGGAACTTGCGCTCTATCAACGGCTTGCGACCGAGGGGCGTTGTCGCTCACGCGGGTGCGTGCTAGGCTCGCGCGGATGACCCGCTCCGATTTCGCGGCCGGGACCGCGCTCGCGCTCGCGGTCGCGCTCTTCTTCGCCCCCGCGCTCTTCGGCGACCGAGCGGTCTTCACCTGGAACATGGACGTCTGGTACCCATGGGCCGCCACGGCGTCCGAGAGCGATCTCGCCCGGCCGACGCGCCACGCGGACTGCGCGCGCCAGTTCGCGGTGATGCGCGCGTTGACCACCGAAGCCCTCAACGAGGGCCGGCTCCCGCTGTGGAACCCGTGGATCCTGTGCGGAACGCCGCTGCTGGCGAACTTCCAGCCGGCCGTCTTCTATCCGCCGAACCTCCTCCTGGCGGTCACCGGCCTGTCGCTGCCGGACCAGATGACCGCGTACCTCGCGCTGCACGTCCTACTTGGAATGGCGGGGACCTACGCCCTGCTGCGGAGATACCGCGTGCGCCCGCTCGCGGCGCTGGCCGGAGGCATCGTGTTCGGCTGGAGCGGGTTCAACGCGGCCCGCACCGGCCAGCCGACCCTGGTGGCGAGCGCGGCGTGGCTGCCCTGGGCCCTCGCCGCTTCACGCGGCTGGTTCGATCGGGGCGACGCGCGGTCCTGGGCGGGGATGGCGGCCACCCTGACTCTGTCCGGCCTCGCGGGCTTCGCCCAGATCTTCGTGCTCGCCGCGTACGCCTTCGGTCTGTTCGGGCTCGTGGACGGCCTGGCCTCGCCGCGGCGAAGCGACGTCGGCCGCTGGTTCGGCTGGGTCTCGGCGGGAGGACTCGCGCTCCTGCTGCTCTCGGTGCATCTCGTGCCCACCCTCGAGTTCATGTCCCTCGCTCAGGACGCGGAGTACCCCGCGGAGGACCTCGCCTCGGGGACGCTGCATCCGTGGGCGCTCGCCCAGCTCGTCGTCCCGCACCTGCTCGGCCCGCCGCTGGTCGGGGCGAATGCGGCGCACCTGCTCTCCGTCGCCGGCGGCTACTACTTCCAGACGGAGCACAGCACCGCGGTCTACGTCGGGGCGCTGCCGCTCCTGCTGCCGGCCGTGCTCCTGCTGTCCCCCGGCGACCGCCGCCGCGAGACGCTGGCCGCGCTCCTCCTCGCCGGGCTCGGGCTCCTCTTCTGTCTGTGGACGCCGCTCACCGCGCTCGCGCTGCATCTGCCCGGCCTCGCGGTGTCGCGGCCGGATCGCGGGACGTTCCTGTGGTGCACGGGGATGGCGCTCGTCACCGGGCTCGCCGCGGATCGACTCGCCTCGGCGGAAGGGCCCGGGCTGCGTCGTTGGGCCAACACGCTCGCAGTCTTCGCCGGAACCTGCGCCGCTCTGGTCGCCGCCACGCTGTCCGTCGCCGGGCCCCGCCTCATGCCGCCCATGGTCGTCGCGCATCTGGGAGAGCCTGCGGTGCGCGCCGCCGCCGTTCAGGCGCTGGCGTCGTTTGCGGTGGCGCTGGCGATCCTCTTCCTGCGCGCGCGCGGTACGATCGGCTCGCGAACGTTCCTCCTCGCGACGCTGGCGTTCGTTCTCGCGGACGTGGGCCGGCACGCGTCGGTCTTCAACGTGATGCAGCCCGAGTCGTCCATCTTCCGGCCGGCGCAGCCGGGTGGGAGCCTCGAGTTCCTGCGGGCGCGGCGCGACGACGAAGGTCCTTTCCGGATCATGGCCTACGAACCGAGGAGGAGCCCCTTCGGCGGCGTTCTGCCCCCCTCGGTCGGAGCCGTCTACGATGTGGAGGACGTCCGCGGCTTCGACTCGATCAACACGGCGGCCATCCGAGAGGTGCTGGAGGCGATCGACCCCGGCATCATCGTCGAGCGGCGCGGCAATTTCCGCGGGGTGACGGAGGCCGCGGCCTTCGCCCTCCCGCTCCTCGACCTTCTGAACGTCCGCTACGTCCTCGCCGAGCGAAGCGCCGGAGCGCTCCCCGGGCTCGAGGCGGTGCACGCCTCGGACCTGGCAGTCCACCGGAACCCCGGAGCCCTGCCGCGGGCTTTCCTGGTGGGCGAAGTCCGGGTCGTCGAAGAGCCCGCCGCCCTCCTCGCGGCGATGGCCGCACCGTCCTTTCGCCCGGATCTTTGGGCCTACTCGGCGGTTCCCATCGACGGGCCGGAGCCTCTGGGCGGCGTCTCGCCCGGGACCGCGCGGGTCCTCCGACACCTGCCGGAGCGCGTCGCGGTGGAGGTGCAGGCCGACCGGCCCGCGCTCCTGGTACTGGCGGACTCGTGGTATCCGGGCTGGAAGGCCTCGGTCGCCGGCCGCGAGCGGCCGATCCACCGGGTGGATCACATCTTCCGAGGGGTCGTCGTGGGACCCGAGGATCGCGAAGTGAACTTCGAGTACCGTCCCGCCTCGTTCCGGCTCGGAGCGGCGCTTTCGCTCGCCGGGCTCGCCCTGCTGGCGCTCGGCTCCTGGCTCGTGTCGCGGACCGCAGGGTGCGGCTCTACCCCGCCGGCGGCCCGATGAGGCGGGCCGTCGCGCCGGCGCTGGCCTTCGCCCTCGCCTGCGGTTGCGCCGGGGAGCCCGCTCCCATCCCGCGTCCCTCCGGCCGGGTCTTCGTGATCGGCATCGACGGCGCAACCTGGGACCGGCTCGCGCCGCTCATCGAGACCGGGCGGCTCAAGTCGTTCAATACGCTTCTCCGAGAAGGGGTGCGCGCCCCGCTCGAGTCCATGCTGCCCACGGTGAGCCCGGCGCTCTGGACCACCGTCGCCACGGGCAAGTCCTTCGAGAAGCACGGCATCAACGACTTCACGTTCCTGGCCGACGACGACGGCGAGCGCAACGCCGCCATCATGCACATGACGTCGAACATGCGGCGGACGAAGGCGCTCTGGAACATCCTCGGCGACGTGGGCAAGCGCAGCGCCTTCGTGGGCTGGTGGGTGTCCTGGCCGGCGGAACCGGTGAACGGCTACATCGTTTCCAGCCACGTGCCGCTGCAGCAGAGCGGCGGTCGGTCCACGCCGACGAAGGGGACGCTCGCGCCGGATCTCGAGGGGCAGACCTGGCCGCCGGAGCTGTTCGGGGAGATCGCCCCGCTGATCCGACCCGCCGACGGCGTCACCTTCGACGAGGCGAGCCGCTTCATGATGATCGACGAGGACGAGATCGGCCGCGACATCGTCGAGGGATTCCGCTGGGCGTACTCCGCGGACGAAACCTACCGGGCGGTGACGCGGCACCTGCTGGAGAAGGACCCGGACATCGAGCTGTGGGGCATCTACTTCAACGGCATCGACGTCGTGGAGCACCGTTACTGGAAGTACAACGAGCCCGACGCCTACCGTGCGTTCGACCGCGAAGAGATTCCGCGCTTCCGCAACGTGATCGACCGCTACTACAAGTACACGGACGAGCTCATCTGGGACATCCTCGAGCAACGGCGCCCCGACGACACGTTCTTCATCGTCTCCGACCACGGGTTCCACGCGCGCGGCCACAAGGACGCGCCGGCCGGCGTGTTCGTGGCCGCAGGGCGACACATCGCGGGGGGAGTCGAGCCGATCGCCCCGAAGCTCGCCGACATCGCACCGACGGTGCTGGCCCTGCTGGGGATCCCGGCGGCGGAAGACATGGATGGGCGGGTGATGGATGAGCTGTTCACGGAGGAGTGGCGCGCCGCGTATCCGCGCGAACGTATTCCCACATACGACACCGAGGGCTGGCGCGAACAGGTGCCGATCGCGTCCGGCGTGGACGAGGAGCTCATGGAGCGGCTCCGCGGGCTCGGGTACGTCGAGTGAGACGCGCGCTGGCGGGGCTGGTCGCCGCGGCGCTCGCGGCGGGGCCGGGATGCTCCCGCGTCGAGCGGGAGCCGGCGGCCACCTCGCTCATCGGGCTCGACGGGGCCGACTGGCGCATCGCGCTGCCGCTGATCCGCCAGGGCAAGCTGCCGGTGCTCGCCGCACTCAGGCAGGCCGGCGCGGCCGGGACCATGCTCACCAACGCCGACTACCGCTGGTCGCCGGTGCTGTGGACCTCGATCGCGACGGGAAGACTGCCCGACGCCCACGGGGTCACGAGCTTCATGACCCGGGTGGAGGGGTTCGATCGCCTGCTGCCGACGCCATCGACGTCGCGGAAGTGCCGCGCGCTCTGGAACATCTTCTCCGAGCGCGAGCGGACCGTCGGCTTCGTCGGCTGGTGGTGCACGTGGCCGGCCGAGCCGGTCCACGGCTTCCTCGTCACCGACCACTTCTCGGCGACGCGCTTCGGCCTCGGCCCCGACTTCGAAGGCGAGGTCGACGAGCGTTTCACCGAGAGCCAGACGTGGCCGGAGGAGCTCGCCGTCGAGATCGCTTCGCTCGTGGTGGATCGCCGCTCCATCGGTCGCGAGGACTTCGCGCTCTTCGCCGACCTGCAGGAAGGGTTCGTCTTCCCCGAGCAGTTCGCGAAGTTCGACAAGCCCAGCGAGTTCGCGATCGCGCACGCCGTGGACCGGACGCACTTCGGCGCGGCGCGGAAGCTCCTGGAGGAGCGCCGGCCGGAGCTCTTCGGCGTGTTCTTCGAGGGAATCGACATCCTGCAGCACTACTTCTGGGAGTTCATGGATCCCGCAGGGAGCGGAACGGCGCCTTCCGCGGCCGACGTGGCGGCCTTCGGCCAGGCGATCGAGCGCTACTACGCGTGGACCGACGGGCTCGTCGGGCAGCTCGTGGACGCCGGCGGTGAAGGTCGCGCGATCCTGCTCGTCTCCGACCATGGCTTCCGCCCTTCGACGGAGCGCTGGCCGGACAAGGGCATCTCCGGCGAGCATCGCAGGCAGTCATTCTTCCTCTTCGCCGGACCCGGCGTTCGCCGCGGCGTTCCCGCCGGTGACGTGGACGCGGTGGACGTGGCGCCCACGCTGATCTCCTACCACGGGTTGCCGCTGGCGAAAGACCTGGACGGGGAGGCGAGGACCGCGCTGCTGACGGACACGTGGCTCGCCGCGCATGCCGCCGAGCCGGTGGCGACGTACGAGACCGGTCCCTGGGAGCGCGGGAAGCTCCCTGCCGCCTCGGCTGCCGCCGACCTGGAGGAGCGCATCCGGGCCCTGGGGTACATCGAGTGAGACGCTCGAACGCGGCGACCGTCCTGGCGGCGGCGGTCGTGACCGGGCTCGGCGCGTGCACGGAGACGCCCGCACCGCGCCACCCCGCACCGGCGAAGATCGTGCTGGTGACGCTGGACACGTTTCGCGCGGATCATCTCGGGGCGGCGGGTCATCCCGCGGTGCGCACTCCCTTTCTGGACCGCCTGGCGCGCGGCTCGACGCACTGGCCGCTGGCCGTGACCGCCATCCCCCTGACGACGCCGTCGCACGCCACGATCCTGACCGGGCTGACGCCGCGCACGCACGGCGTGCTGCGGAACCGCATGGTGCTGCCGGAGGCGCGGACCACGCTCGCCGAGCAGCTCCGCGAGTCCGGCTGGAGCACCGGCGCCGTGGTGTCCAGCGAGACCGTGCTCGGGCCCGAGCTGGATCTCGACCAGGGCTTCGATACCTACGACGTGGTCATACCGGAATCGAGGCCGGCGAGCGGCCACGGCGCGGAGACGACGGCAGCGGCGCTCCGCTGGCTCGAGGAGCACGCGCTGGACCGGGCGTTCCTATGGGTGCACTACTTCGACGCCCACCTGCCCTACCTTCCTCCCGCGCCGCTCGATCGCCTCTACGACGCGGACTACACCGGGCCTTTCGCCCGGCCGGAGCAGCCCATCCAGGACGTTTTCCGCGACGAGGCCGCCGACCCGCGCGACATTCGCCATGTCGCCGCGCTCTACGCGGGGGAGGTCACGTTCCTGGACCGTGCGGCGGGCCGGCTGCTGCGCGTGCTGCCCGACGACGCACTCATCGTCGTGACCGCCGACCACGGCGAAGGTCTTCGCGAGCACGAGCGCTACTTCGGGCACGACATCCTGCTCTATGACACCGTCGCGCGGGTGCCGCTGCTGGTGCGCGGCGCCGGACCTTCGCCCCGGCTCTCGATGGAGCCGGCGCGCACGACGGACATCGCGCCGACGATCCTCGCGTTCTGCGGCGTGCCGCCCGCGGCCGCCGAGGGCCGCGACCTGCTCGGCCCGCCGCCCGAGGGCGACGGCCTGCTCTTCGTCCTGGAGACCCATCCCTCGCACGAGAAGGCGGAGCCCATCTTCGCCCTGCGCACCGATGACGAGAAGGTGATCTGGAAGCAGCGCGAGCGTCGCTTCGAGTACTACGATCTCGTCGCCGACCCCGCGGAGCGGAACGATCTCGGCGCGGGACGGGACGACTACGAGGTCCTGGCCGCGGACCTCGAGCTGGATCTGCGCACGCGGCCGCCGGGCAAGGCGCTGACCATCGACGAGCAGCGCGGCGGGCTCGACGCCACGACCCGCGAGGCTCTGCGCAGCCTCGGCTACGTGGACTGATCCCTCCCCCGCCGGCTCCGCGCGATCAGGTGCGCCAGCACCATGGAGACGACGTACAGCACCAGCACCGGCGCGGCCATGAGCAGCTGCGAGGCCACGTCCGGGGGCGTGAGCACGGCCGACACGACGAACACCAGCACGACGCCGTGCCGCCAGTAGCGGCGCAGGAAGTCGGGCGACAGGACGTCCCACCAGGTGAGCACGGCGACGACGAGGGGGAACTGGAAGACGAGCCCGAAAGCGAGCAGGGAGCGAAGCACGAACTGGAAGTACCGCTCCGCCTCGATCATCGGCTGGATGAGCTCGCTGCCGAAGCCGAGCAGGAACCGGACCGACATTGGCACGACGAGAAGATGGGCGAAGAGCGCTCCCGCGTAGAACAGGAACACCGACGAGACCACGACCGGCAGGAGCAGGCCGCGTTCCTTGCGCAACAGCCCCGGCACGACGAAGCTCCACAGGCGCCACACCACGATCGGCGCGGCGAGGAACAGTCCCAGCCCGAGCGCGGTCTTGACCCGAAGCATGAACGCGCCGCTCGGGCTGAGGAAGACCAGGCGCTCACCCGGTCCGAGCGCCGGACCGATCATCAGATCCAGGGCCCGTTCGGCCAGGAACCATGCGCCGACACTCGCCAGACCCACGGCGACGATGGACTGCAGCAGCACCCGGCGCAGCTCGGCCAGGTGCTCGAAGAGAGTCATCTCTCCGCCGGCCAGCTCCTGCCTCTTGACCTTGTCGCTATCCATCGCCGAGCGGCTCGAGGTCCTCGCCCACCGGACCGGCGACGGCCAGCACGCGGGCTCCGCCCACCAGGCGCGCCGCCGCCCGCTTCACGTCGGCGGCTCCGAGCGCACGCATGCGCGGCACGTAGGTCTCCAGGTAGTCGTGCGGCCAGCCGTAGAACGACGCCCGCGACCAGAAGCGCGCGAGCTTCCCATAAGTGGTGAGCCGCAGCGGGAAGGAGCCGGTAAGGTGATCGCGCGCGTCATCCAGTTCGGCGGGAGTCACTCCCTCGGTGATCTTGGCGAGCTCCGCGCGGACGCTGTCCACCGCCCGGCGCACGTTCTCCGGCCGCGTTCCGACGTGCACCTGGAAGAAGCCGCCCCGCGACCGCTCGTAGTTGCGGCTGTACACCGAGTACGCGAGGCCGAGGCGGTCTCGGATCTCGTCGCCGAGCCGCGAGCGGATCGAGCTGGATCCGAGGATGTGGTTCGCCACGATCGCGCCGAAGCGGTCCGGGTCGTTCGCGGAGAGGCCGTGGCCTCCAAGGAAGATCCGTGCCTGCCCCTTCTCCGGCCGGGTGCGCACCACGACGCGATCCTCGTTCGCCAGCGGCAGGGCGGGGATGTCGTCGGCCGGCTCCGGCGGATTGGGAAGGCGGCCGAAGCGCTCCTGCAGCAGATGCAGCGCGCGGTCCTCGTCGAAGTCGCCCACGAGGGCGAGGTGCGCTCGGTCCGGCCGGTAGGCCCGCCGGTGGAAGGCGCCGAGGTCCGTCGCCTGCACGGCGCGCGTCCCCTCCTTCGTGCCGTGCGGGAGGTTCGCGTAGGGGTGCCGGCCACCTGCCGCGCGGAAGAACAGATCCTCGGCCACGTCGTCCAGATCGTCCTCGCGCGCGTCGAGGTCGGAAAGCGCGAGCGAGCGCACCGTCTCGAGGTCGGACTCACGGAAGGCCGGCGCCTCCAGCAGCCCGGCGACGAGATCGAGCCCGGTCGGCAGGTGGCGGGCCAGGAAGGTGGCATCGCCGTGCACCAGCTCCGAGCCCGCCCCCAGCGAGAACTCCGCGCCGATGCGCTCGAAACGCCGGCTGAACTCCACGAACTCGACCCCGACCGGGCCGCGCTCCATCGAGTCGGCTACGAGGTTCGCGAGCCCTTCCCGTCCCGGTGGATCGAAGACCGCACCGCCGCGGAACAGCAGGGAGAGAGCGACCAGCGGATCCGTGCGGTCGGGCTCCAGGATCACGGACAATCCGTTGTCGAGCGTGAAACGCCGGACCGCGGGCCTCAGCACGGCACGAGCCTCGCCCAGCCGCAGCGCTCGAGGTCGAGCCACTCGCGGGCGGCGCTCTGCAGATCGTCCGGGCCGAACCGCGCGAGCCGGTGGACGACCTCGTCGCTATAGCCGACGTCGCCGTGCGCCTCGTGCCAGCCCAGCGCGAACCCACGGTTCGACGGGGACTGCAGGGCGAACAAGTGGTGAGCCTCCACCTGATTGAGCGCGCGCTCCAGCTCCTCGGCGCCGACGGGCTCGGTTCGCAGCTTCTCGATCTCGCCGCGCAGCACGGACTCGATCTCGTCGAGCGAGACCTCGGGCTGCCCCTCGACCGCCACGACGAGCGTCGATGGATCCGCCTTGGGATGGTACTGGACGGAGACGTCGCCGGCCCGGTTGGTCTCGACCAGGGCGAGGTCCAGCCGCGAGGTCTTCGTTCCGGAGAGGATGCCGGCCAGCAGGTACAGCGCTTCGGAGCCGCGGCTGCGAATCTCCGGGGCGCGGAACAGCACGTGCAGCTGCGGAACGGCAGTGCGGCGGGAGAGCTCGATCCGGGTCGTGCGGGCCAGCGGCGGCTCCTTGGGCACGCGCGTCTCCGCGGCAGCTCCGGCCGGAAGCGCGCCGAAGTGTCGACCCGCGGCACGGAACACCTCGTCGGGGCTCACGTCCCCGACCACCACGAGCGCCGCCGAGCTCGGCACGTAGTGCCGGCGGTAGTGGTCGAGCAGATCGTCGCGGGTGATCCCGCGGATGTCCGACTCCCAGCCGATGATGGGTACGCGGTACGGGCTCTCCCGGAACGTGGCGGCGACGAGCTCCTCGGAGACCTCCACCGCGGGCATGTCCAGGTACATGGTGCGCTCCTCCAGGACGACCTGGCGCTCGGCCTCCAGCTCGGCCGGATCGATGGCCAGATTCACCATCCGCTCCGCCTCGATCTCCAGCGCCAGCTCCCAGCGGTCCGCGGAGAACACCTCGTAGTACATGGTCACGTCCTCGGAGGTGAACGCGTTCAGCTCGCCGCCGTTTCGCTCCACCAGCGCGGCCACCTCGCCCTTCGCGTACTTCTTCGTGCCCTTGAACATCATGTGCTCGAGCAGATGGCTGATCCCGGTGAGGCCGGGCCGTTCGTCCCGCGATCCCACGCGGTACACGATGCCCGCGAAGACGACGTTGCCGAGTCCTCGCCGCTCGGCGACGACGGTCAGTCCGTTGTCCAGCACGCGGCGTTCCGCTCCCATCAACCGCCCTTCTCCTTTCGCGCCTTGCCCAGCACCCGGTGGATCTCCTCCATGAAGTGGTTCACGTCACGGAACTCGCGGTAGACGCTGGCGAACCGGACGTACGCTATCTGGTCCAGCCGGCCGAGCTCCTCCATGACGAGCTCGCCGATCTCGCGGCTCTCGATCTCGCTCTGCCCCATGGCCTGCACGGCCGCCTCCACGCGGTCGATCAACGCCTCGACCTCCTCGCGCGGGATGGGCCGCTTCTCGCACGCCTTGGACACACCGCGATCCAGCTTCTGCCGCCGGAACGGTTCGCGGTGTGTCCAAGGCGTGCGAGAAGCGGCCC
>JBQTGV010000125.1:0-3649 GCA_052390515.1 Candidatus Eiseniibacteriota bacterium
GCCCGTTCTGGATCCTCATGCGGGCGCCCTGGACCGGGCCGTTGTAACCCCAGGACACGTTGTCGTTGACGAGCGCCACCTGGGGCTGGGCGAAGTAGAGCAGGTCGGAGTCCACCTCCTGGGTGGTCACGAACCCGGATTCGAAGCTCTGATCAAAGACCGTGCTGGTCACCGCGACTCCCCTGGCGGAGAGCTCGAGACGGCTGAACTTCGAGAACGGCCGGGATACGACGCCCTGCACGCCGCGGTAGATCTGGCTCTCGAATCCGATCCGATCCTGCGCGGTGAACACTCCGAAGTCGTTGCGGAACTGGAACGCGGAGACGCCCCAGTTGGTCCGGTGTGCGAGATTGTAGTAGCCGAGGAAGAGGTCGGACTCGTCCAGGGAGCCGTACACCGAGGCGCCAATCTGGATCACGTGATTGCTCAGGATGTCCGAGAGTGCGATCTGCGCGGAGCCGGCGAAGCCGACGTTGGAAGCGAAGAAAGGGGACGCCCCGACGAAATCGGGCGCCCACTTGATCCGGTAGGGCTCCGAGGCGAGGCTCTCGCGGTCGGGAAGATCGCGGGCGGTCTCCGCCCGGACCTCCGTCAGGGTGAGTCCGCGCCTCACGTTTCCGGTCGAGTCGTCCGCTCCGTGCGGTGTGCGCAGCACGAGCGGTGCCGGGCCGGGTACGGTCACCGCACCGCCGCCCGGATCGAGCAGGTCGGCCACACCCGCGTGGCCGGTCGAGTCGACCGGGGCCGCCTCACCCGGGCTCTCGCCCGGCGTCGCCTCCGCGCCCTCCTCCGCGTCTCCGGCGAAGCTCGCCAGCATGGCGTCCTCCTGCGCCGGCCCCGGCTGCTCCCAGGACGCCCCTCCGTCCAGCTCCCTCCTCGCGATCTGCTCGATGGGCTCGGGCGTCTCGACCTCTTCCATGCGCGCGAGCGGCTCGTCGATCTGATAGAGCTCCCAGCCGCTGCCCATGAACGTCGTGAACACGATTCGCTGCCCGTTCCGTGACCACGAGAACGGCGGGCTCGACTCGATGATCCCGGTGACGCCGGTGATCAGGTTCGTCAGCCGGAACAGACGGCCGTCGCGGAGATCCTGCACATACAGGTTGGAGATCCCGTCCCGGTCGGACACGAACGCGAGGTGGTTCCCGTCCGGCCCCCACTGGGGCGTGATGTTCTTGCCTTCCTGGTACGGCAGCACGGTGATCTCGCCCGTCTCTACCTCGAGGACCGCGATCCGCGGCTCCCCGAAGACGAGGTTTTCGAGGTCGGTGTCCGGGCCGCTGTCCGTCACGAAGGCGATCCGTTTCCCGTCAGGCGACCACTGCGGGTCGCGCTGCAGGTAGGGGTCGTCGGTCAGCCGGATCAGGCGCCGCGAGTCGAGCTCGACCATCCACAGGTCCGACTCCCCGCCGCGGATCGCCGAGAACACGATGCGATCCCCGCCGGGATGGAACGACGGCGAATACAGAGCGTCGAACTGGAACGCCAGCGTGTCCAGGACCTTGCGCGAATCCACGTCCAGGATGTGCAGCACGTCCTCGCCCCCCCGCTTCGACGGGAACGCGATCCGCTTGCCGTCCGGAGACCATCCGATGGACGTGTAGATGTAGCGAAGCGACTCGAAGTCGGACGAGCGCTCGCCCTCCACCAGTTTCGCCAGCACCTTCCCGTCGATCGCCGAGGCCAGCACGATGTCCTTGGAGAATCGGCCGTCGCGGATGAACACCACGCGGTCGCCGTCCGGTGAGATCGCCGGGGCGAGGTGCGTGAGCCCGAAGTCGCGCTCCTTGATGAGCCGGCGCCCGTGCTCCTCCGGCCGGCTGAGCTCGACGATCTGAGGGTAGTACTTGCGCCGGACGTAGTCCTCCCACTCCTCGTTCAGGGACTCGAGGTCCATCCCCAGCGTCTTCTCGAACGCGACGTCCACGGAGCGGAAGTAGACCGTCTTCTTGAGCAGCTCCCCGATCCGCTCGTCGCCGTAACGCTCGCCGAGGAACGCGAAGATGGCCTGTCCGATGCGGTACACGCGGATGTCCGCGACGCGATGCATGTGATGCAATGGAATCAGCTGCCCTTCGAGGGCGGACCAGCGCAGCCACATCTCCGTGTTCGGATCGACCTCGGCGACCGACAGGTACTCCGCCATCCCCTCCATGAACCACAGCGGCGGCTGGAAGGAGAACGGATTCGCGTCCGAGCCCACCCCGAAGAGCAGATCGACCTGGAAGGCGTGCACGAGCTCGTGGGTGAGCACATGGTCGAACTCGCCGTAGGAGCCGGTGAACGGCAAGTAGACGCGCCGCTTCACGAACTCGGTGACTCCGCCGACGCCCTCGGGAATCAGTCCCGGCGAGATGTTGGTCTGCTGGAAGTCGGTGTGCGAAGCGTAGACGATGATCGGGACGCGCTCCTCGATCTCGTGGTGCAGGATGCGCGAGAGCCGCTCGTAGCCTCGCTCGGCCATCCGGGCCGCGTGGAACGCCGTCTCCTCTTCGCCCTCGTAGTAATAGACGTCGAAGTTCTCGGTCTGGATCGTGCTCCACTCGAAGCTCTCGTAGTGGACCTTGTTCTTCCCGAACTGGGCCTGCGCGGGCGTGACCAGGGCGAGACCGAGGGCGAGCACGGCAAGAGCGGGCGAGCGTGTCACCCTGGCTTCCTTTCCGGGGCGCGGGGCGCTCCTCACGAGGTGAGTCAGCTCCCGTCCTGCGAGATTCTAGTCACGCATCCGCCGACCGTCAATGGAGCGGGCACGCTAACCCTATCCGGTACAATGGCTTGGGCGCTCATTCCCCGGGCGGGGTCGGGCGCTTCCCATGGACCAGGATCTCGAGCATCGCCTGGATCAGGCCGGGAGGGGCGGCCACGATCTCCTCGCCGAAGACGTCCAGCGGCTCGCCCCCGAACCTCGTGACCCGGCCCCCGGCCTCCTCGACGAGTAACGCGCCCGCCGCCATGTCCCAAGGGTGCAGCTTCAGCTCCCAGAACCCGTCGAAGCGGCCGCAGGCCACGTAGGCCAGGTCCAGAGCGGCGCTCCCCAGCCTGCGTACGGCGCGCGAACGAAGCAGGAAGCGCTCGAAGTGGTCGAGGTTGTTCACCGGGCTCGAGCGGACATCGTACGGGAATCCGGTGACGAGCAGGGCGCGGTCCAGCGCAGCGGAGTCCGACACCCGGATGCGGCGGCCGTCGAGCCACGCCCCTTCGCCGCGCTGGGCTCGGAAGCACTCTCCGCGCGAAGGGTCGAGGACGACGCCGGCGAACGGTGCGCCGTGGCGGAGCACCCCGATGGACACGCTCCAGATCGGCAGCCCGTGGGCGAAGTTCGTCGTGCCGTCCAGAGGGTCGACGACCCAGAGGAACTCGGCGTCGCGCCTGGCCGGAGTGCCGCCCCCCTCCTCCGCGAGAACGGCGTGATCCGGGAAACGCTCCCGCACGATCCGCACGATTCGGTCCTCGGACGCGCGGTCCGCCTGCGTCACGAGATCCACGTCGCCCTTGTGCCGGACTTCGAAGGCTTTGCCCACGAATCCGAGCAGCACGTCGCCCGCTTCGCGGGCCGCCTTTTCCGCCACGTCCAGGATCTGCCGTCCGCTCATCCGTCGGACCGTAGCACAGCGGCCCGTCGCGTCCAGCGCCCGGACGAGCACCTACA
>JBQTGV010000126.1:0-14414 GCA_052390515.1 Candidatus Eiseniibacteriota bacterium
TCGCCGCACGCCGTCGCGTCCCGGGTGTACGAACGCGCGTCCGCGGCTTCGATCCGCCTGCTCGGGCGTGCGCTGGCCACGCTGGATGTGTCCGACGGAGGTCGGGTGGCTTCCATCCACGTGACCCGGGACATGCTGGCCGAGACCGGCGCGGCGCCCGAGGACGCCGACGGCTTCTCGGCCTATCCACGGTTCATCGACGGAGTACGGGTGGGTCTCTTCTTCCGCGAGGCGGACGGAGGGATGGTGAAAGTGAGCTTTCGATCCAACGAGGGAGTGGACATTCATGGTGTCGCCGGCCGGTTCGGAGGGGGCGGGCACGCCCGCGCCAGTGGGGCGCGGGTTCCAGGCCCGATCGAGGCGGCGAAAGAAAGCGTCGTCCGAGCCGTCTCCGAGCATCTCCGCACTCTCGGCGGCTGAGCCGCCGGGCGTCTTCGCCGCGGACAAGCCCAAGGGACTGACGTCGCACGACGTCGTGGCTCGGGTACGCCGCGCGCTCGGGGGCGCGAAGGTCGGCCACGCCGGCACGCTGGACCCCGACGCGACCGGCGTGCTGGTCCTCTGCGTGGGCCAGGCGACGAAGATCGCCGCGTTCCTGATGGAAGGCGTGAAGGAGTACCGCGGGGTGGGCCGCCTCGGGATCACCACCGACAGCCAGGACGCGACCGGCTCGGTGGTGTCGGAGCGTCCGGTGGCGGCCGAGCCGGACGACGTCCGCCGCGAGGTCGCGCGGCTCACCGGGGCGCTCGACCAGATCCCCCCGATGTTCTCGGCGGTGAAGGTGGCCGGGCAGCGGCTCTACCGTCTCGCCCGGCGCGGCATGGAGGTCGAGCGGCAGCCTCGCCGCGTGGTCGTCCACTCGTTCGAGGTCGTGCGCATCGATCTTCCCGAGTTCGAGTTCGTGCTGCGCTGCTCGAAGGGCACGTACGTGCGCACTCTCGTGCACGACCTGGGCGAAGCGCTGGGATGCGGAGCGCACTTGGCGGAGCTGGTTCGGCGCCGCCAGGGGACGTTCGCGCTGGAGAGCGCCGTGGCGTGGTCCGTGCTCGGCTCGGGCGGTGCCGCGGAAGCGGTGCGCGCCGCCTGCGTGGCGCCGGAAGTCGCCGTCGGGTTCCTGCCCGAGCGGCTGCTGCCGCCGGGCGCGGAGTTGCGGAAGGCCGGCGAGATCATCTCCCGCGAGCCGGCCGAGGGCGCCGAGGGCGAACTGGTTCGCCTCGTGAGCGGCATCGGTGTGGTGCGCGGCGTCGGGCGGTCGACCGCGGACGGCCTGCGCGTCCTGCACTGGTTCCCGTCGGCCGCTCCGTTTGGCCGGGGGAGGCGGGCGTGATCGTCTTCCGCCACCGCGACGAGCTCCGCGATCTGCCCGGTCCCTTCGGAGTCACGGTCAGCGTGTTCGACGGCGTGCATCGCGGGCACGTGGCCATCGTGCGGGCGCTGCAGAGGGAGTGCGCGCTCGACGGAGCATCGGCGGTGGTCGTCGCGCTGGACCCGCACCCGCTCGAAGTGCTTCGCCCGGAGAAGGCGCCGAGACTTCTCACCACGGCGGAGGAGCGCGTCGAGCTCCTCGCGCGGCACGGTGCAGCCGCCGTCTTCGTCTTCGCCTTCTCCCGGGAGACCGCGGCTCTCGCCCCCGCGGAGTTCCTGACGCGTCTTCTCCCGGAGAACGCGCGGCTCTCCACGCTGGTGGTCGGCCACGACTTCCGTATGGGCAAAGGTCGCGCGGCCGGCTACGAGGAGCTGCGCGAGCAGGGTGAGACCGCCGGGTTCCGCGTCATCCGCGTCGGCCCCGAGGGCGGAGAGGAGCCCGTCTCCTCGACCCGTATCCGTGAGCTCGTGGCCGAGGGGGCCGTGGCCGACGCGGCGAAGCTCCTCGGGCACCCCTACCTGGCGAGGGGGGTCGTGGTGAAGGGGCGCGGGATCGGCCGGACGCTCGATTTCCCCACCGCGAACGTCGATGTGGGGGACAGGCGGAAGCTCCTCCCCGCGTTCGGCGTCTATGCGGTGCGCGTTCGCATCGCCGGGGACCCGGGAGAGGCCCGGCCCGGGGCGCTGAACCGCGGGACTCGGCCGACCTTCGACGGCGGAGAGCCGACGATGGAGGTGCACCTGCCCGGTTTCGAGGGGGACCTGATCGGCCGCACCCTGTCGATCGAGTTCGTCGATCGGATCCGGGACGAGCGCCGATTCGACGGGCCCGAGGCGCTCGCGGCCCGGATCGAGGTGGACCTCCGGGAGGCTCGCAAGATCCTGGAAAAGCACGAGATCTGAGGGAGATCCTTGCTTGTCCCCCCGGCGATCCTCTGGTAGATTCCCCGGCTGTTGCGGCGACGAGACGAAATGATGGGCCCGCCACCGAGTGCGGGTGCCCGAAGGAGATCCCGGTTCCCATGACCATGTCGAAGGAGGACAAGTCGGGCATCATCAGCCGCCATAGGCTGCACGAGACCGACTCCGGTTCCCCCGAGGTCCAGATCGCCCTCCTCACGGAGCGCATCAACTACCTCACCGAGCACTTCAAGACGCACAAGAAGGACCACCACTCCCGCCGCGGCCTGCTGAAGCTGGTCGGGCGGCGCCGTCGCCTCCTGGACTATCTCAAGGCGAACCGGGTGGACCGCTACCGGGCGATCGTGAAGGAGCTGGGTCTCCGCAAGTAGCGCACACGCAGCCCGTCCTCGAAGGGCACGGGCCGAAAGGAAATCATGACGGTCAAGAAGAGCAAGGAGATCGGGGGCCGCACGCTCTCGATCGAGACGGGCCGCATCGCCAAGCAGGCGTCCGGCTCCGCACTCGTCCAGTACGGCGAGACCGTGGTGCTCGTCACCGCGCAGGCCGAAGACAAGGACGATCCGGTGCGGGACTTCCTCCCGCTCACCGTGGAGTATCGAGAGAAGTACTATGCGGCCGGCAAGATCCCCGGCGGATTCTTCAAGCGCGAGTCTCGCCCGACGGAGAAGGAGACGCTCGCCGCTCGACAGGTGGACCGGCCCGTGAGGCCGCTCTTCCCCAAGGGCTGGGCGCGCGAGACGCAGATCATCGCCACGGTCCTCTCCTCCGACCAGGAGAACGACAGCGACACGCTCGCGCTGATCGGCGCCTCGATGGCGCTGTCCCTCTCCGACATTCCCTTCGCAGGCCCGGTGGGCGCGGTGCGGATCGGCCTTCGCGACGAGGAGCTCGTCGTCAACCCCACGTTCGACCAGCGCGACGAGTGCGAGCTGGTGCTCACCGTCGCGGGAACGCGCGACGCCATCGTGATGGTGGAGGGCTCGGCCCACGAGGTTCCCGAGGCGCGGGTGATCGAGGCGCTCCGGCGCGCCTTCGACGAGATCCAGGTCGTGATCGGCCTGCAGGAAGAGCTGCTGGGAGCGGGCTGCGGCAAGGCGAAGGTGGAGTGGCAGGCCGCGCTGCCCGCGGACGCGATGAAGCAGGCCGTGACCGCCGCGGTCGGCGGCCGGCTGCGCGCGGCGAACATGGTTTCCGGCAAGCACGAGCGCGTCACGGCAGTGAAGGCGCTCCGTGACGAGGCCATCGCCTCGCTCGCCGACCGCTTCGGGGCGGAAGAGGACGTGCGCGCGCTCAAGGCCATCTTCGCCGATCTGGAGAAGAAGGACCTGCGCCGCATGGTGGTCGAGGACGGGCGGCGCGCAGACGGGCGCAAGCTGGACGAGATCCGTCCGATCTGGAGCGAGGTGGGAGTCCTGCCGCGCACGCACGGCTCGGCGTTGTTCCAGCGCGGCGAGACGCAGGCGCTGGTCATCACCACGCTGGGCACGGCCGCCGACGAGCAGAAGATCGACGCGCTGGAAGGCCAGTCCTGGAAGAGCTACATGCTGCACTACAACTTCCCGCCGTACTCGGTCGGGGAGGTGCGGCGCATCGGCTCCACCAGCCGCCGCGAGATCGGTCACGGCAACCTCGCCGAGCGCGCGCTGGAGCCGGTCGTTCCGGCGGAGGACACGTTCCCGTACACCATCCGCGTCGTCTCCGAGATCACCGAGTCGAACGGCTCGTCGTCCATGGCTTCGGTGTGCGGCGGATCGCTGGCCATGATGGACGCCGGCGTGCCGATCAAGGCACCGGTGGCGGGCATCGCCATGGGGCTGATCGGGGAGGGTGACCGCTATGCCGTGCTCTCCGACATCCAGGGGCTCGAGGATCACCTCGGCGACATGGACTTCAAGGTGACCGGCACCGCCGCGGGTATCACCGCGCTGCAGATGGACAACAAGCTCGGCGGCATCCCCTTCGACGTCCTGGAGCGCGCGCTGGAGCAGGCGCGCAAGGGACGCATGCACATCCTCGCCAAGATGGACGAGGCCCTGGCCAAGCCGCGCTCCGCGATCAGCCCGTGGGCGCCGCGGATCCTCCGCATCATGGTGGACCCGGACAAGATCCGCGACATCATCGGCCCTGGCGGCAAGACGATCCGCAAGATCCAGGCGGACACCGGTGCCACGATCGACATCGACGACTCCGGCGAGGTGAAGATCGCGGCGGTGGACGGGGAGGGCGGCGACGCCGCGCTCCAGATGGTGCGGGACATCGTCGCGGAGGTCGAGGTCGGCGCGGTGTACACCGGACCGGTCCGGCGTATCGAGACCTACGGGGCCTTCGTGCAGGTCCTCCCGAACAAGGACGGCATGGTGCACATCTCCGAGCTGGCTCGCGAGCGAGTCGAGCGGGTGGAGGACGTGTGCCGCGAGGGCGATTTGATGACCGTGAAGGTCATCGATGTCGACCGCGACGGGAAGGTGCGGCTGTCCCGCAAGGCGGTGCTGATGGAGGAGGCCGGCGAGGAGTACACGCCGAGCCCGCGCAGCAGCAGCGGCGGCGGCGGTGGTGGCCGCGGCGGTGGTCGCGGCGGCCGGGATCGTGGCCGGAAGCCCATGGGGGCGCGGCGGTAGTCCGGGCGGCGGCGCGCGCGGCCTGGCTCGCGGCGCTCTTCGCCGCTGCCTGCGCACCGTCGGGATCCGAGGACGAGATCGTGGAACCGAGCGGCGACTTCGATCCGGAGGTCGCCGCTTTGCTCGATTCCCTCACGGCGGCGGCGCGCCGCCAGCCGCGGGACGGGGAGGCGCGTGGGACGTTGGGCCTCGCCTACGCCGCCAACGGCCTCCGCGAGTCGGCCGCCGTCACCTTCGATCAGGCCACCGCGCTCGCGCCGGCGGAGCCCCGCTGGTGGTACCACGCGGCCCTCGCGCGGGCGGAGCTGGGTGACCTGACCGCGGCGGCCGCACGCATGGACAGCGTCGTCAGCCGCACGGAAGACTACGCGCCGGCGTGGTGGCGGCGGGGCGAATGGGCCCAGGCGGCCGGCGATCTCGACCGCGCCGAGGAGTCGTTTCGCCGCGCGGCCGAGATCCTCCCGGACCATCCCGCAGGCTGGATCGGCCTCGCGCGGATCCGGCTGCAGCGCGAGGACGCGGCCGGCGCCGCGAAGCTGCTCGAAGAGCTGCTCGCCCGGGAACCGCTCCCGACGTTCCTCCCGTACATCCATCAGCTTCTCGGAACCGCCTACGCCCGCGGCGGGAACGCCGAGGCGGCGAAGGTCCATCTCGCGCTCGGCCTCTCGGGCCGCCCACCCTGGAGCGACCGCTGGGCGAAAGAGATCGACGACTACCGGGTGTCGGTGAGCGAGAAAGTTCGCGCCGCCATCAAGGCGTCCCGGTCCGAGCGGCACGAGGAGGTGCTGGCCATTCTCGAGCCGCTGCGCGCCACCGCGTCGGACGACGCGCGCGTGCTGGAGCCGCTCGGCGTCGCCTACTTCCATCTGGGCCGCATCCCCGAGGCGAAGCGCGCGTTCGACGAGCTGATCGCGCAGGATCCGGACAACGCGTTCGCCTGGGCCCACCTGAGCCATGTGCACGAAGCGATGGACGCTCCGGCCGAGGCGCTGCGTGCGGCGCGCCGGGCGGTCGAGCTGAACCCGCGGATCGCGCGGACGCACCGCCGCCTCGCCGACGTGCTGCAGCGGCTGGGGCGCTTCGACGACGCGCTCGCTTCCTACGACGAGGCCATCCGGCACGACCCGGACGACGTCGATCTGCTGCTCGCGGCGGCGTCGCTCGCCGCGGATCTCGGTCGCGAGGAGCAGGCTGCGGCGCGGCTCGACCGCGTCGAGGCGCTCCGGCCCCTCGGGGAGCCGCAGGCGAGGGAGATCCGAGCGCGCCTGGTGACGGGGTCGAAGCGATGAGCGGGCGGCGCGTGGTCACGGTGGGGATCGTGCTGGGGATGCTCGCCGGGTGCGGCGGAGGGGATTCGGTGCCGCCGGAGCGCGCGCCGCAGAGGGCCCCGGAGGGCTCCGCCGGGCCGTTGCCGGCCGGTGTGTGGTTCGAGGACGTCACCCGGCGGAGCGGCGTCGACTTCGTGCACCGCTCCGGCCGGCGGGAGAAGCCGCTCTTCCCGGAGATCATGGGCGGCGGCTGTGCCGTGTTCGACATGGACGGGGACGTGGACCTGGACCTCTACCTGGTGCAGTCCGGCAGTCTGCACGAACCGGGCGGGGAGGACGCGCGCAACCGGCTCTACGAGAACCGCGGCGACGGCACCTTCGCCGACGTCACCGACGGCTCGGGCGCGGACGACCGCGGGTACGGCATGGGCGTGGCCGTCGGCGATTACGACGGCGACGGCGACCCCGATCTCTACGTGACGAACGTCGGCCCGAACGTCCTGCTGCGCAACGACGGGGGCGGACGCTTCGCCGACGTGACCGCGGCGGCCGGCGTCGGCGAACCCGCCTGGAGCACGAGCGCCGCTTTCGCCGATCTCGACGCAGACGGGGACCTGGATCTCTTCGTCGCCAACTACGTGGCCTGGGCGAAGGAGAACGAGATGGAGTGCCTCAACGCGTTCGGCGTGCCGGACTACTGTCTGCCGCTCGCCTACGAGGCTCCCACCCGGGACACGCTGTACCGAAACGACGGCGACGGCACGTTCTCCGACGTCTCCGAGGCGGGGGGGATCGGCGCCGTGACGGCGTACGGGCTGGGCGTCGCTTGCGCGGACTTCGACGGCGACGGCCGCATCGACGTGTTCGTCGCCAACGACAGCGTCTTCAACCAGCTCTGGATGAACCGCGGGGGCCTCGTCTTCGAGGACGAGGCGCTCTTCCGCGGGTGCGCGGTGGATGAAGACGGCGTGGCGAAGGCGGGGATGGGAGTGCAGGCCGTCGACTACGACGACGACGGCGACCAGGACGTGATCGTGGCGAACCTGGAACGGCAGTCGGACTCGTTCTACGCGAACGAGGGGGGGGTCTTCCACGACCGGACGGCGCTCGTGGGCCTCGGCGTCGTGTCCCGCGCGTTCACGCGTTTCGGCCTCGGCTTCCAGGACTTCGATCAGGACGGCTGGCTGGATCTGTACATCGCCACGGGGCGGGTGGTCCTGCCGCCGGAGCCGGTAGCCGGGGATCCGTACGCGGAGCCGGACCTGCTCTTCCGCGGCGCGAAGGGCGGCGTGATGACCGAGGTGCTGCCGCGGGGCGGAACGGCGGAGTCGGCGGTGCTTACGGGGCGAGGAGCGGCGTTCGGCGATCTCGACGGCGACGGCGCGGTGGACGTCGTCGTAGCCAATCGGGACGGTCCGGTGCAGATCCTGCGCAACGTGGTGGCGGAGCGGGGCCGGCGCGTCACGCTGCGGGTGCTGGAGCGCTCCGGTGCCAATGCGCTCGGGGCGCGCGTCACGGCGCGCCTCGGAGAGCGGACGATCACCCGCATCGTGCAGTCCGGCTACAGCTACCAGGCAGCCAGCGATCCCGCGGTCCACATCGGCACGGGCGACGCGGAGGGCGTGGACGCGGTCTCCGTGACCTGGGTGGACGGAGAGGAGACTCCGTTCGGGCCGCTCGGTGCGGGAGAGACGCACATGCTGCGACGGGGTGCGCGCTGATCGCAACCTCGTTGAGCCGTCCCCTTGACGCTTGCCCCCCCCCCCGGAGTAGATTGAGTCTGGTCAGCGAACGACTATTGACGTACCTCCGGCAATCCCCCGCCGGCGGTGCTGACCGGGCGGGCGCGTCCCGCGAGCAGGGATCCCGCCGCGGGACGTGTCCAAGCTGGGTACCCGAGCCGGGGGGAACGCCATGTCACGAAGTTCACTCACCGCCGCCTGCACGTTCGCACTGATCCTGATCCTGATCCGCGCCGAAACCACGCGCTCGAGTTACATGTGGACGCCAGCCGTACAGATCAGCCAAACCACGCACGGCTGCGCGCCGAACGTCGATCCATCATGGAGCAAGACCGGGACTCGGCGCATCCACCACGTCCTGAAGGAGTGCGCGGCCCCGAACGCCCAGGGGTGCGGCGGTGAAGGCGCGATCGGGTGGTACCTCCAAGTCGGGCCGACACTGGACGCCTCGGCCTGGGCCGTGGCGTGGAGCTCGAGGCACTCGCTGACCGGCTCGGGCTTGCGCGGAACCGACTTCGACATGGTGGTGGACCGAAACGACACCGTACACGTGGTCCACGAGGTTTGGCACCACCCAGCCTACGACATGGGTGCTCACCCGGTGATCGCTTACAAGATGCAAGGGCGAAGGAGCTGGGACCCCGACACGGCGGTGGTACTTTCCGACTTGCTGACGGCGGGCACGGTCAACTGCCTTCGCCGCGACCATGGGCCGAAGCTGTTTCTGGAGCGAACCGGAGCCGAGGACACGATTCACGTTGCCGTACCGTACGACCGGCTGCCTCCGACCTGCCCGCCGGATCCACCGTTCGACCACGGCGTGCTCTATCTGAAGAAGGACTTGGCCACGACTACCTCCGACGGGGGGAGCGCATGGGCGGACGAGACCTTCGCGACAGAGGGGTACGCCAAGCATCTTCGCCTTGGCGGAACGGAGATGAAGCAGGCCGGGGTCGGTTCCATCGTGCGAGACGAGGACGGTGACGTTCACCTGTGGGCAGCGCAGACCATCGAGGGTCAGATTGCGGAGCCCGACACGCTCCTCTGGCGTCACTTCTGGGGTACCCCTGGGGCGTCGGGAGCGGCGTGGCAGGACACGACGAGTCGAGTGCTGGTTTGCGACCTTCGACCGCCGGGCGCAGAGATGTCGGGCGAGTCGTCGGAGTCGTCGGAGCAACTCGATGTAGCATTGGAGCAGAACGGCAAGCTGTACTTCCTGTGGAAACTCGTTGGGGGACCTGGGTTCATTCATCGCGTCTCGGTGGGCGGACCGTACCCGGACTCGACCGGCCTGAACTCGGACTACAAGAGACAGCTCACCGCGTCCGGAGTGGCCGTGGAGCACCTGAAGCTGCAGCGGGCCACGGATGGGGTCTGGCACCTCACCTGGCGAGCGAGACCGGATCCCAACGCGGAACCTCAGATCTGGCACAAGTACGTGACCACCGGTCAGGATCCGTTCGACGCCACGTCGCCGACGCCGGACACGCCGGACGGCTGGTCGACTCCTTCGATGGTGGCGGCCGACTTCGGAAGCGGGATCAGGGACGGCAAGAAAGCGTGGTACGTGGCGAACGGCGACTCCGTGTGGATCAGCTTCGCAGCAGAGGACTCGTCGGGGGACCACACCGACGAGGCGTGGGCGCGCAGCGGCCTCCGGATCGAGTCCGACAGCGTGATGGCTGGCACGCAGGTCTGGGAAGGCCTCGTCTCGCTGGACGGGGACTTCTACGTGGCGCCGGGTTGCACGCTGGAGATCAAACCTGGGACAATGGTGGTGGTGGCGGACAGCACCGACCGGCTGGCGGGAGGCCTGGATCCGGCGCGCGTGGAGCTCATCGTCAAGGGTGTCCTCCTCGCCGAGGGGAATGTGAGTGAACCTATCGAGTTTCGGGCCGCGGACACGACCGCCGTGGCCGGCTGGTACGGCATCCGGTTCCTGGACTCGTCGGACAACGCGCTGAGCAGCCTGACCTACGTGGACTTCAAACGGGCGAAGTACGCGATTAGCGTAGATTCCCTGAGCGGCAACCTGATCCACTGCACGTTCGCCAACTCCGAGAAGGCCGACGTGTACGTCGACCGTGACACGCGGGTTCCGTACACGTACCAATGGGTGCTGGATGCTCCGACGAAGGTACTGGTTCATGAGGACGATCTCGGAGCGGACTGGCCGCTGGGTAAGGAAGAGGATCAGAATCGAGTCGAGATCGTGGTCGACGGTTGGCTTGAGTCCACACGACCCGCGGGTGGCGCGGCGACCGACTCGGTCTGGTTCACGTCTGACGCGGCCGGCCAAACGATCGCCGACTGGTACGGCATCATCTGCCGCGAGGCGGGATTGGCCTTGAGCTACGCATCCATCGGCCATGCCACCGATCCGGTGTTCTTTGATGGCGCGACGGACGCCCGCGTTTGGAACAGCACGATCTATGACTTCAAGAACGTGGGGGTGTTCGACCTCGGTGCGACCTCGTGGATCAAGGACAGCTTCATCAGCGGCGCGGGAAGCGTCACCGGCGTGAAGAACCGAGTTGGCATTCGCCTGTACATGTCTGCCGCGCGGGTGGAGGGGACGACGGTGACATGGGAAGGGGTGACGGGCTTCACGTTCCAGCAGGCGACCGGGATCAAGGCGGAGTGGTCGAAGGCCTACTGCGACCTTCCCGTAGGGCAGGACTCGCTGGAGATCTTGTCGAACACAGTTCTCGGGAACGGAGAGGTGCTTGGTGACACACACAAGAACAACGGCCTGTTCGTGCTCTGGGGCTGCGACCACCGTCACCCACGGGTTTACAACAACACGATCAAGTACTGGCCCACCCGAGGGATGATCCTGCAGCAGTGTGCGGAGACGCGGGTCACATGCAACCAGGTCATCGACAACCGTACCGGCGTCTACTACACGAGAACGAGTGCAGCCGCGGGGGACACCGTTCGCTTCTCGCAGAACGAGTTGAAAACGAGCCATGACCGAAATCTCTTCACCGACGGCGCGTACAAGCTGTTGCTTCGTCCGGACACGCAGGCCGCGACCGAGGGGAAGAACAGCCTGGCGAAGGAGCTGCAGGCGGTGAGTAGCGAGGCGGAGAACGTGGAGACCACCGACACGAGCGTGATCCTCGACGCCCTGAAGAACACCTGGTGGAGAGAGGGCGCGATCACGACCTCCCTGGCTCAGATCGACTCCATGGTCGTCGGCAGCGGCACGGTGCTCTTCGATCCGCCGCTGGCGACGGAGCAGCTCTGCGCCGCACCGCGGTCGGTCGCTGGCCCCGGTCAGGCGGTCGTTTCGGAACGCGGGCCGGTCGTGGAGAGCTCGTCGGACGCCCCACTGCCCACGGAGTTCGCCCTGGCGGCGAGCGCTCCGAACCCCGTGAGGGGCGTTACCGTGATCGCGTACGACGTACCGCCGGGCCACCAGGGCCGGGTGAGCCTGGTCGTGTACGACGTCGTGGGAAGGGTTGTCAGGACTCTGGTCGAGGGAGTGGTGCCGCCGGGTCGCCACCAGGCGACATGGACGGGAGCGGACGGATCCGGGTCCAGGGTGGCGTCGGGCGTCTACTTCGTGCACCTGCGGGCGGGTGACTACCGGGCTACTCGAACGGTCACTCTTCTGAAGTGAGGATGGCCACCATGAGCAGAGTGAGGAGATCCGCCGTGCCGGTCCTGGCTGCGATCCAGGCGCTCCCCGGCTTCGCCGGGACCCTCCGGGTTCCCGAGGACTATCCGAGCGTGCTGGCGGCCGTGGACGCGGCCGTCTCGGGAGACTCCGTGGTGGTCGGGCCGGGGACGTGGACCGACAAGGAGACACGGATCGTGTTCCTGGGAGGATCCCCGGTGACGATCACGGGCTGCGGTTTCCTGAAGGGTGGGATCTCGGTGATCGGGGCCGGGGTCGACGTCACGACCGTGGACGCGGGTCGCACGGGCGCAGGTCTGGTGATTCCGTTCACGTTCGCCAACTACCTCGGGGAGGAGGTAATGCTGCAAGGCCTGACCATCGCCGGAGCAGGGGCTACAGGGAAGGCCGTTTCTGGCAAGGATGCGGGGCGCCTGGTGATTCGATCGTGTCGACTGAACGAAACCGCGACGTCGCAAGTCGGTGGAGCCGCCATCGGGCTGGACCGGTGCGATCTGCTTCTCGAGGACAGCGAGATCAGCTTCAACGACTCGCCGGCAGTGGCGGGAGTCTACGCCTCGAACAGCGACATCCAGATCCTGCGGTGTCGCTTCGAGGGAAACCAGGGCCGGGTGGTGGAGCTGGTCGGACCCCCGACGAACCGCAGGAACACGGCGGTAATTCTCGACAGTGAGTTCGTAGGGAACCGGATGACGAGCGGCCCAGGTGTATCAGTGGTCGACTTTCAGTCCGTGCAGATCGAGCGGAATCTGTTCCTCCGGAACGTTGCCAATCCAGGTGCGCATGCTGGACTTGGCGTTGGCAATGGATTGCCCGGAGGCCTCTTCGGCACAGTTCGCTTCAACACCTTCGCGTACGACAGCGCCTACGGAGGAGGCAACGGCTCCGGAGCCACCGGCCTCGTGTTCTCGGGGTTCAACGGAGACATCTCGTACAACACGTTCATCGGCTGTCACGCGGATCCGGCGTCCATCGGGTCGGCGATCCTGGGGGAGTGGACGAACGGTGGGATCTTCAACTTCTCGAACAACATCATCGCCGGCTGCACGGGAGCCGGGGCCGTCGCCTTCTACTCCGGCTCGAGCTTCCCTGGGTCGTGCAACGGGTTCTGGGACAACGAAGGCGGCATCGGGGACTATGTTCCGGCCGCCACGGACCTCTTCCTCGATCCACGGTTCTGTGATCCGTCCAACCTCGACTTCGCCCTCGACGCGAACTCCCCCTACGCCGCCGGCAACAGCGCAACCTGCGGTCAGATCGGCGCGTTCGGCGTGGGCTGCGGGAGCGTCGCGGTCCAGGCAACGACTTGGGGACGGCTCAAGTCACTCTATCGATAGGAGGTGGATCATGATGGCGCTCGCATGCAGGGGCGCAGCGATCGTTGCAGCACTCATCGCCTCCACGGCGCTGCCCGCCTTCGCCGATCCCGTGCAGGTGCCGATCGTCGAGACGGCAGTCATCTCGGACCGCGCGGGGAACACACGCATCCTGGTGAAACCCGGGGACCTGTCGGCGTTCGACGATCGGCTGATCACCTGGGCGGAGCTGCACTTCACGCTGCCAGGGCTGTTGGCTGCTCGAGACGTGCCGGTCCGGGTCTACCCATTGACCCAGGACTGGAGCGCCGGCGCGGCGACGTGGGACTCGCCGTGGGTCAAGCCCGGCGGAGACTTCGAGGACGCCTATTACGACACCGCGGTCCTCGCAGCAGGCTCACGCGAAACGTCTCTCAGCCTGGAAGTGACGTCGATCGTCCGAGCCATCGTGGAAGGCGAGTACGGCAGGTACGGGTTTCTGATCACGGTTCCGGGGTACGACGGTGCGGGCTTCCGGCCTGCCGATCTCGCCACACTAGGAACTTTGACCGGAGCGACGCTCGAAGTGGATAGCCGGACCTCGGTCGTCGCGGCGAGGGCTGCCCAGGCGCGGCGCGCGCAGGCTGGTCGAGGCGAGGGAGTCATGGAGTAGGCGCACGCTCTACCCAGTACTACCCGCCAGGGGAACCAGCGATGACCGCGCCGGCGCGCCGGCCCGGTCCAGCACGCGCCGGTAGGCCAGGTACCTCCCGGCGCGCGCACCGGACACGCAGAAGCCCTGCGAGATCCCGTGCATCTCGCGCACGTTGCCGGGGATCCGAGCCTCGGTCTCGCGCTTGGCCCGCTCCACGATCTCCCGCGTCCGCGGGTTCCGCGCGCGGGCCTCCTCGTCCGCCGTCATCTCCACGAACGCGGCGATGATGCCGCCCGGATTCGCGATGATGTCCGGCACGATGGCCACGCCGCGCTCGTGCAGCCTCTCGTGCGCGGCCGGCTCGCACGGGCCGTTCGCCCCCTCCACCAGCACGCGCGCCCGCACCGCATCCACGTTCTTCGCCGTGATCACGCCCTGCAGCGCGCAGGGGAAGAGCACGTCCGCCTCGGCGAAGAGCACGCGGTTCGAGTCCTCGTCGATCCGCTCGGCCGTCCCGGGAAGCACGGCGCGCACGCCGTCGATGTCCCGCCGCGCGATCTTCGCCACGAGATCGGCGAGCCCGGCCTCGCGGAGCTTCCAGGATCCGCCGACGCGCGGATCGGACACCGCTGCCAGCTTCCCGCCACGCTCCGCGAAGTACCGCACCACCGCCGCTCCCATCGCCCCGAGGCCCTGAACGGCGAAGGTGGCCGCCGCCGGATCCTCGCCCATCTCCCGGAGCAGCGTATCCGCGGCCACCGCCACGCCGAGCCCGGCGATGCCCTCGTTGTCGTAGTCGGAGCCGCCGAGCTCGACGGACTTGCCGGTGAAGGAGCGCGCCGTGCCCAGCTCGGCCAGCACCCACTCGGCGTGCGCGGGGTCGGCGCCGACGTCCAGCCCGAAC
>JBQTGV010000127.1:0-6654 GCA_052390515.1 Candidatus Eiseniibacteriota bacterium
GCGTGTACGCCGACGACGGCGGACCGGGTGGGCCGGCAGCGTGAAGCGCCGTCGCGAAGCTGAGATGTTTCGCCTCGCGTCGTCGCCGCCGAGGCGGAGCCACGGACGGCGCAGCCCGGCGGCGCCGATCCGAGCGAGCCACGGACGGCGAGCGAGGTTGAGCGAGGTGGAACGTCTCGTCGCCGCGAAGGCGCGACGTTGGAAGGAGGCCACGTGATGGCCGTCCGGACCTACATCGAGGCGATCCGCGACGCCATGGCCGAGGAGCTTCGCCGGGATCCGCGCGTCTTCGTGATCGGCGAGGACGTGGGCATCTACGGCGGCGCGTTCCGGGCGACGCAGGGCTTTCTCGAGGAGTTCGGCGAGGAGCGCATCCTGGACACGCCGATCTCCGAGTCCGGGATCGTGGGCGTCTCCATCGGCGCGGCGATGAACGGACTGCGGCCGATCGCCGAGATGCAGTTCATCGACTTCCTGTCGAACGCGTTCAATCAGGTCGTGAACATGGCCGCGAAGGCCCGTTACCGCTGGAACGCCGGCGTCCCCATGGTGATCCGCGGTCCCTGCGGTGGCGGCGTGCACGGCGGCCCGTTTCACTCGCAGAACGTGGAGAGCCACTACCTGTCCACTCCGGGTCTCAAGATCGTGGAGCCGGCGACCGCGTACGACGCGAAGGGACTGCTCAAGGCCGCCGTCCGTGACGACGATCCCGTGCTCTACTTCGAGCACAAGTTCCTGTACCGGAGGATCAAGGAGGATCTCCCGGAGGACGACTATGTCGTGCCTATCGGGAAGGCGAGGATCCATCGCGAGGGCCGGGACCTCTCGATCATCACCTTCGGCGCGTGCGTGTACACCGCGCTGGACGTGGCGGAGACCCTGGACCGCGAAGGAGTCTCCTCGGAGGTCGTCGACCTGCGGACGCTCCTGCCGATGGACCGCGAGGCGCTCCGCGCGACGACGAGGAAGACGAACAAGGTGATCGTGTACCACGAGGCTCAACGAACTGGCGGGATCGGAGCGGAGATCTCCGCAGTCCTCGCCGAGGAGTGCTTCGAGTGGCTGGACGGTCCGGTCGTGAGGGTGACCGCGCCCGACACGCCCGTGCCGTACAGCCCACCGCTGGAAGCGAGGCATCTTCCGGATGCATCGGACCTGCTCGGAGCCGCACGCAGGCTCGCCGCCTACTGAGAGGAGAGGAACGCGATGGACGTGATCATGCCCCAGATGGGCGAGAGCATCGCCGAAGGGACGATCGTGAAGTGGCTGAAGAAGCCCGGCGACAAGGTCGAGAAGGACGAGCCTCTCTTCGAGATCTCCACCGACAAGGTCGACGCGGAGATCCCCTCGCCCGGGGACGGCGTGCTCTCGGAGATCCTCGTGGGCGAGGGGAACACGGTCGAGGTGAACACGGTGGTCGCCCGGATCGGGGCCGCGGCCGCGACGCCGCAACCCGCCGCAGCCCCTGCGGCGGCGCCCGCAGCGCGCCCGGCGGCGCCCGCCGCGAAGGCCGAACCCGCGCCGCGTCCCGCCGCACCGGCTCCACCCGCGGCTCCGGCTTCGAAGGCCGCGCCGGCTTCGGCGGCCCCCGCTCCCGGCGCGCACGCTCCGATGCCGGCCGGCCCTCGCGGCGGAGCCACGATGGAGGAGCGAGTGAAGACGCTCTCCTCCCCTCTGGTGCGCAAGATGGCCGCGGAGCACGGCGTCGACATCGCCCAGCTGGAAGGCAGCGGCATCCACGGCCGGGTCACGAAGAACGACATGCAGGCCTACCTCGATCGCATCGAGACGGTCGGCGCCCCCTCCGCCCAGCCGGCGCTGGCGCCCGCGCACGCCGCGCCCCCCGCGCCGGTCGCCGCCGCTCAGATCGGGGACCGCGTCGAACCGATGTCGGTGATGCGCCTCAAGATCGCCGAGCACATGGTCCACTCCCGGCGCACCTCCGCGCACGTGCAGACATTCTGGGAGGTAGACGTGTCCAACCTCGACGCCATCCGGAGAACGCAGGGCGACGAGTTCCTGCGCCGCAACGGCGTCAAGCTCTCGTTCACCGCGTTCTTCGCCAAGGCGACTTGCGACGCGCTGAAGGCGCACCCCGTGGTCAACGCCTCGATCTCCGGATCCGACGTCGTCTACCACGGCGCGGTGAACCTCGGAATCGCCGTGTCGCTGGACTGGGGGCTCATCGTGCCGGTCATCAAGAACGCCGGAGACATGAACCTCGGCGGCTTGGCGAAGTCCATCGCGGACCTGGCCGGACGCGCGCGCTCCAAGAAGCTGTCTCCGGACGAGGTGACCGGCGGCACGTTCACCATCACGAACCCCGGCGTGTACGGCGGGCTCTTCGGCGCGCCCATCATCAACCAGCCGCAGTCGGCCATCCTCGGGCTCGGCGCGATCGAGAAGCGGCCGGTCGTCATCGACGACGCGATCGCCATCCGGCCCATGTGCTACATGTCGCTGTCGTTCGACCATCGCCTGATCGACGGTGCGGTGGCCGAGCAGTTCATGGGTGCGCTCAAGGCGAGCCTCCTGGCGATGAACCCGGCGTCGATCTGAGGAACACGGATGTGAGCGTGCGGCGCCTGGAAGTCACGAACCTCGGCGTGGTGGAGTACGCCGAGGCGCTGGCACTTCAGGAAGAGCTTCGCCGGGGGGTCGGCGCCGGTTCCCTTCCCGACCAGCTCCTGCTACTCGAGCATCCTCCCGTGGTGACCGTGGGCAAGCACGCCGGACTCGAGAACCTGCGGCTTCCCGAAGAGGACCTGCGCCGGCGCGGAATCGACTTCCACCGCACCGGGCGCGGCGGCGACGTCACCTTCCACGGACCCGGACAGCTCGTCGGCTACCCGGTCATGAACCTCCACCCGGATCGCCGCGACGTGCACCGCTACGTCCGGGATCTGGAGGAGTGCATCATCCGAACGCTCGGCGACTTCGACGTGAGCTCCGGACGGATCCCGGGCCTCACCGGCGTCTGGATCGGGGATCTCAAGATCGCGGCGATCGGCGTGCGCATTTCGCGCTGGATCACCACGCACGGATTCGCGCTCAACGTCGCCACGAACCTCGACTACTTCCGCGTCATCGTGCCGTGCGGAATCGCCGACCGGGGCGTGACCAGCCTCTCCCGCGTTCTCGGCCGGGAGACGACCGTCGATCAGGTCCGCCCGGTCTTCGCCCGCCGCTTCGCCGAGGTCTTCGAGCGCGAGCCGGTCGAGCGCCTCCTCGCCGGAGCCGCGTGATGGAACGCGAGACCCCTCCCCTCGTCGTGCGCGGCATGCCCGCGGAGAAGGTCGTGCCGGGGACACCGGGCCTCGTGCCGGGCCCCTTCCCGCTGTTCGACGGAGGCCAGATCGGAACCACACCGCGGGGACGTGCGCACCGCGCGTCCGAGCCACGCCGCCCGGAGTGGCTCAAGATCCGCCTGGACACCGGCGAGGGGTTCCGCGACGTGCGCAACCTGCTCGACGGGCTGCGGCTGAACACCGTGTGCCAGGAGGCGCGCTGTCCGAACATCTACGAGTGCTGGGCCGACCGCACCGCGACGTTCATGATCCTCGGCGAGCTGTGCACGCGGCACTGCACGTTCTGCGCGGTGCAGCGCAGCGCGTCGGGACGCGCCCTCGATCCGGACGAACCCCGCCACGTCGCCGAAGCGGTCCGGCACCTGGGTCTGGCGCACGCGGTCATCACCAGCGTGAACCGTGACGAGCTGGCGGACGGCGGGAGCGTGCACTTCGCCGAGACGATCCGCCGCACGCGCGAGCTGAACTCGGACTGCCGGATCGAGGTGCTGATCCCCGACTTCTGCGGGGACGAGACCGCGCTGCGAACCGTGCTGGACGCCGAGCCCGACGTGCTGAACCACAACACCGAGACCGTGGAGCGCCTCTATCCGCGCGTGCGTCCGGACGCCGACTACCGCCAGTCGCTCGCGCTGCTGGCCCGGGCCGGTGCCGAGCGCGATCGACGCAGGGCCGAGGACCTGCGGCCGATGCTCACCAAGTCCGGCCTGATGGTCGGGCTCGGGGAGACCCGCTCCGAGGTCCTCGCGACGCTGCGCGACCTTCGCGGCGCCGGCGTCGACATCGTGACCGTGGGGCAGTACCTCAGTCCCTCGCGCAGGCATCTCGGTGTGGAGAAGTACTGGACGCCGGAGGAGTTCGCCGACGTTCGCCGCGAGGGTCTCGCGATGGGGTTCCGCTTCGTGGAGGCGGGACCGCTGGTCCGCAGCAGCTATCACGCGCGCCGCCATTCCGAGGGAGCCCGCGTCGATGGCTGAGGCTGCCATCACCGCCGCCGGCTTCCCCGCCGCCGCAGACTCGCCCCCGCAGCGCATAGCGTCCCTCGACGCGATCTTCCGCCCGAAGTCGATCGCCGTGGTGGGCGCCTCCACTCGCCGCGACTCCCTCGGACGCGTCATCGTGCACAACCTGATCACCGGCGATTTCCACGGGAAGCTCTTCCCGGTGAACCCCAAGGCCGACTACATCCACTCGATCAAGGCCTACGCTTCGGTGTCCGAGATCCCCGATCCGGTGGACCTGGCCATCATCGTCGTGCCCGCGGCCGTGGTAGAGGGCGTGGTCGAGGAGTGCGGGCGAAAGGGTGTGCGCGGCTTGGTGATCATCTCCGCCGGATTCCGCGAGATCGGTCCCGAGGGCGCGGAGCGCGAGCGTCGCGTGGTGGAGATCTGCCGCCGGTACCGCATGCGCATGGTCGGTCCCAACTGCCTGGGCGTCTTCAACGCCGAGCCGCACGTGTCGCTCAACGCGACCTTCGCCCCGGGTACGCCGAACGTCGGGCCGGTGGGCTTCGTCTCGCAGAGCGGGGCGCTGGGCATCGCCATCTGGACGGAGATGCAGCGCCGCAACGTCGGCTTCTCGCAGTTCGCTTCCATCGGCAACAAGGCGGACGTCACCGGCAACGACCTGCTCGAGTACTGGGAGAACGATCCCGCCACGAAGCTCGTGGCGCTGTACATCGAGAGCTTCGGCAACCCGCGGCGCTTCACCCATCTCGCGCGGCGCATCTCCAAGAAGAAGCCGCTGCTCATGGTGAAGTCGGGTCGCACCGAGGCCGGGGCCCGGGCGGCGTCCTCGCACACCGGGGCACTGTCGGGAGCGGACCGCGCCACGGACGCTCTGATCCGGCAGACCGGCGTGATCCGCGCCCGCACCATCGACGATCTGATGGCGCTGATCGAGGCGTTCTCCAAGTGCGCGAGACCGGGCGGTCGCAAGGTCGTGGTCCTCACCAACGCGGGTGGACCCGGCATCATGGCCACCGACGCGCTCGTGGGGCACGGCCTCGCGCTGGCGGAGATCTCCGAACGGACCCGGCGGGAGCTCGTGGCGCTCCTTCCCGAGGAGGCCAGCGTGGCGAACCCGGTGGACATGATCGCCAGCGCCGACACCGAGTCGTTCCGGCAGTGCCTGCGCATCCTGCTCGCTGCCGAAGAGACGGACCTGGCCATCGTCGCCTTCGTGCCGCCGCTCATGGTGGATCCGATGGAGGTGGTGCGCGCGGTCACCGAGGAGAAGCGTCGCTCGGAGAAGCCCGTGCTGATGGTGCTGATGGCCGAGGAGCAGTACTACGGGCGCATCCCGCGTGAGATTCCCGACTGCCCCCCGATCTACCGGTATCCCGAGACCGCCGCGCTCGCCGCCGCCGAACTGGTGAACCACGTCGAGTGGATCCGCCGGGACGAGGGCAGCGTGGTGGCGGTCGAGGCGGACCGGGAGGCCGTGCGGCGCATCCTCGAGAACGAGAGCGTCCCTGGCGAGTATCTCGAGCCCGATGCGGCGTTCCGGTTGCTGGCGGCATACGGGTTCCCGCTCGCGGCGTGGCGAAGGGTGCACGACGCCGAGTCCGCGATTGCCGCGGCCGACGAGCTCGGCTACCCGGCCGTCCTGAAAGTGAGCGGGCGCCGGATCGTGCACAAGTCGGACGTGGGCGGGGTGATCCTCAACATCCGCAGCGCGCTGGAGATGGAGGGTGCGTTCGGCAAGATCAGCCGCGCGGTCCGGGAGGCGGGGTTCGACCCGGCGCAGGAGGGCTTCCTCGTGCAGCGCATGGCCAGGCCGGCCCGGGAAGTGATCGTGGGCATGAGCATGGATGCCGTCCTCGGACCGGTGCTGCTCTTCGGCATGGGCGGCAAGTACGTCGAGGTGTTCCAGGACGTAGTCATCCGGCTGCCGCGGATCACCGACGTCGACGCCCGCGAGATGGTCCAGTCGATCCGCGGCTTCCCACTGCTCCAAGGTGTCCGCGGCGAACCCGGCGTCGCGCTGGACGTCGTCTACGATGCGCTCCATCGCCTGTCGGCGCTCGTCACCGACTTTCCTGCGCTCGCCGAGATCGACCTCAACCCCTTCCTGCTGACGCCGGTGGCCGCGGAGTGCCGGATCGTGGACGCGCGGGTTCGCGTGGGGTAGCGCGCCGGTCCGTCTCGAGAGAAGTTGCACGACCACCACCCGCAACCCCGCGCGCCCGCCAGGCGACCACGGATCCTTTGCCCCCGCCCCCGCCGCACCCCGGGACGGGGGGGCCGGGCGGCACCTACCCGCGCCCGCCTGGCGGGCGGGCGGGTTTGCGGTTGTTGGTGGTGCACCTTCTCTCGAGCCGGACCGGCGCGCTACCCCACGCGAA
>JBQTGV010000128.1:0-14932 GCA_052390515.1 Candidatus Eiseniibacteriota bacterium
GTCGTGACCTGCCCGGTGACCCTTGCCCTCCGCCACCTGAACGACCGCATCCACGACTTCCTGCGCGAGGTCACCCTCGCGGACATGATCCGGACGGGCGAGCGCCGTGGGACGCCGGCCCCCCGCCGGGAGTTCCGGCTCGAGTTCCGACCACTACCCGAGGAGATCTGATGGCGACGACGGAACGGACGCTCCACGAGTTCGCGACCCGGGAGTACAAGGAAGGCTGGGTCACGGAGATCGAGCAGGAGACGCTTCCGCCTGGGCTGAACGAAGACGTCATACGCCGGATCTCGGCCATCAAGGGCGAACCGGACTGGATGACCGAGGGCCGGCTCAAGGCCTATCGCCACTGGCTCGGAATGAAGGAGCCGAAGTGGCCGAACGTCGACGTGAGCCCGATCGACTACCAGGCCGTCTCCTACTACTCCGCACCGAAGAAGGCGCTCGCCAGCCTCGACGAGGTGGACCCGCTGCTGCTCGAGACCTACGCGAAGCTCGGCATCCCCATCGACGAGCAGAAGGCGCTCGCCGGCGTGGCCGTCGACGCGGTGTTCGACAGCGTGTCCGTGGCCACCACCTTCCGGGCGAAGCTCGCCGAGCTGGGCATCATCTTCTGCTCGTTCTCGGAGGCCGTCCGCGAGCACCCCGAGCTCATCCGCAAGTACATGGGCTCGGTCGTCCCGTACTCCGACAACTTCTACGCGACGCTGAACGCGGCGGTGTTCACCGACGGCTCCTTCGTCTACGTGCCGGAGGGCGTGCGCTGTCCGATGGAGCTGTCCACGTACTTCCGAATCAACGCGGCGTCCACCGGCCAGTTCGAGCGCACGCTGATCGTCGCCGACAAGGGCGCTTACGTCAGCTACCTGGAAGGCTGCACAGCACCGAAGCGCGATGAGACCCAGCTGCACGCCGCGGTCGTGGAACTCGTGGCGCTCGAGGACGCGCAGATCAAATACTCGACGATCCAGAACTGGTATCCCGGCGACGAGAACGGCAAGGGCGGGATCTACAACTTCGTCACCAAGCGTGGCATCTGCAAGGGCGCGCGCAGTCGCATCTCCTGGACGCAGGTCGAGACGGGCTCGGCCATCACCTGGAAGTACCCGAGCTGCATCCTGAAGGGCGACGACTCCGTCGGCGAGTTCTACTCCGTGGCCCTGACCGCCGGTCACCAGCAGGCCGACACCGGCACGAAGATGATCCACATCGGGCGGAACACGAAGAGCACGGTGGTGTCCAAGGGCATCTCCGCAATGCACGGGCAGAACACGTATCGCGGCCTGATCAAGGTGCTCAAGGGCGCCGCGAACGCACGCAACTACACGCAGTGCGACTCCATGCTCATCGGCGACCAGTGCGGCGCGCACACCTTCCCGTACATCGAGGTGCACAACACGACGACGCAGATGGAGCACGAGGCGTCCACGGCGAAGATCGGCGAGGACCAGCTTTTCTACTGCGCGCAGCGCGGAATCGAGACCGAGGACGCCGTCTCGATGATCGTGAACGGTTTCTGCAAGGAGGTCTTCCGGGAGCTGCCCATGGAGTTCGCTGTCGAGGCGAGGAAGCTCCTGTCAGTGAGCCTGGAAGGAAGCGTCGGCTAGGCGCCGGCACACGTCGTCATCACGAAGCGCCGGCCGTGCGGCCGACTCACGTCGAACCAAGGAAGCCCTAGGAAATGCTGCGAATCAAGAACCTGCACGCCAGCGTCAACGGCAAGGAGATCCTGCGGGGTTTCGACCTCGCCATCCAGGCAGGCGAAGTGCACTCGATCATGGGTCCGAACGGATCCGGCAAGAGCACGCTCGCGCAGGTCCTGGCCGGCAAGGAGTCCTACGAAGTGACCGCCGGCGAGATCACGTACGACGGCGAGAACCTGCTGGAGCTGGATGCCGACGAGCGGGCGCGGAAGGGCGTCTTCATGGCCTTCCAGTACCCGGTGGAGATCCCCGGCGTCAGCACGCTCGAGTTCCTCAAGGCGGCCTACAACGCGCTGCGCGAGGAACGGGGCGAACCCGAGGTCGACGCGCTGGACTTCCTGAGCCTGGTGAAGAAGCGGCTGAGCGTCGTCAAGATGGACGACTCGTTCCTTCGTCGGGGCGTCAACGAGGGGTTCTCCGGCGGCGAGAAGAAGAGGCACGAGATCTTCCAGATGGCGGTGCTCGAGCCCAAGCTCGCCGTCCTGGACGAGACCGACTCGGGGCTGGACATCGACGCGCTGCGAGTCGTCGCCGACGGGATCAACGCACTCCGCTCGCCGGGCCGCGCCTTCCTGGTGATCACGCACTACCAGCGCCTGCTGGAGTACGTGAAGCCCGACTTCGTGCACGTGCTGGTCGACGGGCGCATCGTCAAGTCGGGCGGCAAGGAGCTGGCGCTCACTCTCGAGGAGAAGGGCTACTCGTGGCTCGAGGCCGGGGCGGGCGCGCGATGACGGCAAGCACCCTCACCCCGACCCTGCGGGATCTCGCCGCGTCGCTCGGGAACGGGCGCGGAGAAGCGGCTCCCGCGTGGGTGGGCAGCCTCCGCCGCCGCGGTCTGGCGCGCTTCGACGAGCTCGGCCTGCCGACGCTCCGCGACGAGGACTGGCGCTTCACCGATCTCCAGCCCATCACTTCGGGGAGCTTCGCGCTGGGCCGTGGTGACGCCTCCGCCGTCGACGCCCAGCGGATCGAGCGCTTCGCCTTCCCGGATCTCGCCGGACCGCGTCTCGTGTTCGTCGACGGCCGCTTCGCGCCGGCCCTCTCCCGGATCGGACGGCTGCCGAAGGGCGTGGAAGTCGGCAGCCTCGCCGCGGCGGTCCGCGAACGGCAGGCGATCGTCGAGCCGCACCTCGACCGGCTCACCGGGACGCGCTCGGAAGCGCTCACCGCGCTCTCCTCCGCGTTCCTGGAGGACGGGCTCTTCGTCCACGTTCCCGAGGACGCGGTCCTGGACGGCGCGGTCCACGCGCTCTACGTCACCACGCCGGGCTGTCCCTCCCTCGTCCACCCGCGCAACCTGGTGATCGTCGGTCGCCGCGCGCGGGCCGCGGTCGTCGAGGACTACGTGTCTCTCGACGACACTGCGACGTTCACCAACGCGGTCACCGAAGTGGTGGTCGACGACGGAGCCGCGTGCGAGCACTACGTCATCGAGCGCGAGAACGACGACGCCGTCTCGGTCACGACGCTGCATTCCGAGCAGGGCCGGGAGACCCGCTTCCACTCGCACTCCGCGCTGCTGGGCGGAGCGTTCGTCCGCAACAACGTGTACCCGGTGCTTCGCGGCGAGGGCGGCTGGTGCCTGCTCAACGGTTTCTACGTCCCGCGCGGCCGCCAGCACCACGACACGTTCATGGTGGTGCGCCACGCCGCTCCGCGCTGCGACAGTCGGCAGTTCTACCGCGGCCTGCTGGACGATCACTCGCGCGGCGTCTTCAGCGGGAGGATCGTGGTGCACGAGGGAGCGCAGAAGACCGACGCGAAGCAGACCAACCGCAACATCCTGCTGTCGGACGATGCGCTGATCGACACCAAGCCGCAGCTCGAGATCTACGCCGACGACGTCAAGTGCACGCACGGTGCGACGGTCGGACAGCTGGACGCCGACGCGGTGTTCTACCTGCGTGCGCGGGGGATCCCCGAGCAGACCGCCCGCGGGCTGCTCATCTTCGCCTTCGTGAACGAGGTCGCCGACCGCATGGAGGTGGAACCGGTGCGCCGGGAGCTTCGCCGCATCCTGAAGGCGCGGCTGCCGGGAGCGCGCCCCACGGAGGGAGCGGAGTGACGCGAGTGGCACGGAGCACGATGAGCCCACCCAGGGAGACGCCGCTGGACGTGGAGCAGATCCGGGAGCGTTTCCCGGTGCTTCGCCGGCTCGTCAACGGCCGCCCGCTCGTGTACCTCGACTCCGCGGCGACGACGCAGAAGCCCGTCGACGTGCTCGACGCCGTGACCGACTTCTACTCCCGCATCAATTCGAACGTGCACCGCGGGGTGCACACGCTCAGTCAAGAGGCCACCGCGGCGTTCGAGGGATCGCGGGAAGCGGTGCGGCGGTTCTTCGGCGCACGTGAGGCCGCGGAGATCGTCTTCGTCCGGGGTACGACCGAGGCCATCAACCTGGTCGCACAGTCCTGGGGACGGCCACGGCTCCGCCCCGGCGACGAGATTCTGATCACGGAGATGGAGCACCACTCGAACATCGTGCCCTGGCAGATGCTCGCTGAACAGACCGAGGCGCGTCTCGTGGTCGCGCCGATCGACGACCGCGGTGCCCTTCGGGTGGACGAGATGGAGGCGATGATCGGCGAGCGCACGCGCATCGTCTCGATGGTGCACGTCTCCAACGCGCTCGGCACGGTGAACCCGGTCCGACGCGTCGCAGAGCGCGCCAGGGCGGCCGGCGCCGTGACCGTGATCGACGGAGCGCAGGCTGCGGCTCACCTCGCCGTCGACGTGCGGGAGCTCGGCTGCGACTTCTACGCCATTTCCGGACACAAGATGTTCGCACCGACCGGGATCGGCGCGCTGTACGGGCGCCGGGAGCTCCTCGAGGCGATGCCGCCCTGGCAGGGCGGCGGCGACATGATCAAGTCGGTCACGTTCGAGCGCACACTGTACAACGACGTCCCCCACCGGTTCGAGGCGGGCACCCCCGACATCGGCGGCGCCGTGGGCCTCGCCGCGGCCGTCGCGTTCCTCGGCAGGCTCGGGACGGACCGGATCCGCGCGCACGAGCTCGAGCTGCTGGAGTACGGGACCGCGGCGCTGGAGTCGGTGCCGGGGCTCCGTCTCATCGGCACGGCGGGCGAGAAGTCCGGCGTGCTCTCGTTCGTGCTGGACGGTATCCACGCCCACGACATCGGTACGGTCCTGGATCACGGCGGCGTGGCCGTTCGCACCGGCCATCACTGCGCGCAGCCGGTCATGGACCGCTTCCGCGTACCGGCCACGGCCCGCGCCTCGCTCTCGGTCTTCAACGACAAGGACGACCTGGACGCGCTGCTCGCCGGTCTGGAGCGCGTCCGCACGCTGTTCCGATGAGGAGGAACCGTTGTCGCACGATCTGAGCGAGCTCTACCAGCAGGTGATCCTGGATCACCACAGGAAGCCCCGCAACTACGGGAAGCTCGCGGCGGCGGACCATGCGGCGGAGGGCTACAATCCGCTGTGCGGCGACCGGATCCGGGTGGAGCTGCGCCTCTCCAGCGATGGCCGCCTGGCGGACGTCGGGTTCACCGGAGCCGGCTGCGCGATCTGCACGGCCTCGGCCTCCCTCATGACCGAGCACCTCCGGGACAAGACCCCCGAGCAGATCCTGCGGACCTTCGAGGGATTCACCGGGCTCGTCACCGGACAGCGCGACGTCGCAGACGAAGAGGACGTCGTCGGCAAGCTCGTGGTCTTCGCCGGCGTGCGGGAATTCCCGGTGCGGGTGAAGTGCGCCACCCTCCCCTGGCACACGCTGCGCGCAGCGCTCGAGCGGCGCCCGGAACCGGTCACCACGGAGTGAGGAGAACAGACGCCATGGAGCAAGGCGCGGCGAACGCCAGAGCACTCGACTACACCGGCAAGCCGGAGCTCAGGGACCCGATCGTCGCGGCCTTGCGTACGGTGTACGATCCGGAGATCCCGGTCGATATCTTCGAGCTCGGTCTCGTCTACCGGGTGAGCGTCGACGAGGGCGGCGCCGCGAGCGTCGAGATGACCCTGACGTCACCGGCCTGCCCTTCGGCCGAGCAGATCCCGGTGGACGTCCGCAATCGGATCGCCGAGATCCCCGGTGTCGCCTCGGTCCGGGTGGACATCGTGTGGGATCCGCCGTGGAACCCGGACTTCATGTCCGACGCGGCGAAGCTCCAGCTGGGGATGTACTGATGTCGGACCTTCGGGCACGATGCGCAGGACGGCGTCGCGCGCGGCGGGACGAGCCGCTTCACGGAACGATGCGGTTCCCGGAGGAGTCGGTCACCTCGAGTGCTTCCACCGGGCAGACCTGGCAGGCCTCGACGATCCGTTCCGGCCCGACCGCGTCCGCCCCGGCAGCGAACGACGCGACCGACTCCGCGTCGAACTCGAACAAGGATGGAGCGACCTTGATGCAGTTCCCCGAGCTGATGCAGCCGTCTCGGTCGATGCACACCGTGAGATCGCCGATTCGCCGTTCCACCGTGGCCATGGCCCCCCCCTTCGGCGCGGGAGCCTACCGGGAAGGGACCGTCCCGGCAAGGCGGTCCGGAAGGGCGGGGCGATGAGCGCGCACGCGCATCCGGAGACTCCGATCACGCTGACGGAAGCCGCCGCACGCGCCATCGTGGCGCGAGCCGCCCGCGACGGCCGGCCGGGCGCGCCGCTGCGCGTGAGGATCCAGGGAGGCGGATGCTCCGGGGTCACCTACAAGATGGACTGGGAGTCGGAGGCGCCGCGCCCCGATGACTTCGTCGTGGCCCGGGGCGACGCCACGCTGATCATCGATCCGCGGTCGCTCGTGTTCCTCAAGGGCTCGACGCTGGACTATCAGGCGGAGCTGATGCAGCAACGCTTCGTCTGGATCAACCCGAACGCGAAGAGCTCCTGCGGCTGCGGGGAGTCGTTCGCCATCTGAGCGGAGGCTTGGCGCTCGTCAGGAACGGTCGCCGACCTCCTCCTCCTCCTCGCCGAGCTCCTCGTCGTCGAACTCGTCCTCGAACTCCTCCTCGTCGTCCACCTCTTCCAGGTCTTCCTCCTCGTCACTGCCGTTGACCGGCGGCTGTCCTGCGCGCCGATCCTCGCGAGCTTCGCCCGAGCGCGGCTCTTCCCGGCCTTCGCCCGAAGGCCGAACGCGCTCCGGCCCGGAGACGAGCTTCAGGTTCACGGCCTGCAGATCGTCCTCGAAGCGCTCGGACTCCCGCAGGTCGAACTCGAAGATGTGGTCCCGGCTGGGTAGCTGGTGGAAGGCGACGTTCTTGGGTAGCTGGGAGTCGTGGAAGAATACGGTCGCGTAGGGGGAGTCCGGGTGGCGCGAGTCCGTGATCCAGATGCCCGGACCCGACTCCCTCAAGTAGCGAAGGAAGCCGTACCCCTTGCCGCTGTGGTTGTAGCACACCCCTCGGGCCTTGCCGCCGTTCTTTCCCCAGGCCTCCCGCTCCTGCTGCGGTATGGGTAGTAGATTCGGAATCAGGAACCCGGAAACGAAGAGATCCGCCTCCTCGCGCAACACCTTCGCCGCCCCGTCGAACGCGACGACCTCGACGCGACAGCCGCGGCCCTGCACGGCGCGGACCAGGTCGGCCAGGTCGCCGTCGCCGGTGAGCAGAAGTACCCGCTCGAGGTGCTCGGTCTGGTCGAGCGCGTCCACGGTCAGCGCCACGCTCGTTCCGGCCCGCACGATCCGCCCGCCAGCCTCGTCCGACACGGTGTGGAGACTCCGGCGGATCACCTTGTAGCCGAAGTCGCGGAGCGTCGCGGCGAAGTTCTCCTGGCCGCGGCGGTAGCCCGCGTCCGCTGCGCGCTCATCGTCCCACGGCAGGTAGACGTTCATGCGGACGGCTTCGGCGCCGTCCCGGGTGGCGAACTCGCGGAGCACGTCGTAGCGCATCCCGTGTCCGCCGGACAGCGAGACGGTCTGTCCGTCGACGTAGATGCCCACACGGGCGTTGGAGAGCGGCACAGCCATGGGGGACTCCTCGGAGGAGATCGGTTCCAAAGCCTTCGATTCCCGTGCGCGACCGCGGGGGAACGCGGGCGCGGCGAATGACCTGAACCGATGATCGGTGCGGGTTTCCCGGTCGTCAAGGCCGATGCCATGGGGGAAACCCCGAAATCCTCAGACGTCGGTTCGCTCGTAGACGCGGAACGTGTGGGCATGCTCGTTTCGGTCGTCGGCCGCGTGCCGTTCCTCGCCGACGAGCTGCCACTCACCCGGCGTGGCCTCCGGGAAGACCGTGTCTCCCTCGAGGTTCGCGTGCACGACGGTCATGTACACGCGGTCGCAACGCGGGAGGGCCATCTCGAACACCTCTCCGCCGCCGATGACGAACGCTTCGTCTTCGCCCTCGGCGTGTTCCAGCGCTTCCGTCAGGGAGTGCACGACCTGAACGCCGGGCGGCGCCTTGTAACCGGGCTGCCGCGTGATCACCACGTTCGTCCGTCCCGGTAACGGCCGGCCGACCGATTCCCAGGTCTTGCGTCCCATGATGACGGTGTGGCCGAGCGTGGTGGTCTTGAAGTGCCGCAGATCGTTCGGGAGGTGCCAGGGCAGCCGCCCGCCGGCCCCGATCACGCGGTTCTCCGCCATGGCCACGATGCACGAGACGGTCACACCGAGACCTCGGCGCGGATCGCGGGATGGGGATCGTAGCCGTGGAAGCGGATGTGCTCGGCGTGGAACGCGAAGAGGTCGCGCACGTCGGGATCCAGCTCCAGCCGGGGCAGCGGCCGCGGCTCGCGGGTGAGCTGCAGGGCGGCCTGCTCCAGATGGTTGCGGTACAGGTGCGCATCGCCCAGCGTGTGGACGAACTCGCCGGGAAGCAGCTCCGAAGCCCGGGCGATCAGGTGCGTCAGGAGCGCATACGAAGCGATGTTGAAGGGCAGCCCCAGGAAGACGTCGGCGCTCCGCTGGTAGAGCTGGCAGGAGAGCCTTCCGTCCGCGACCCAGAACTGGAACAGCACGTGGCACGGTGGCAGGGCCATCCGCGGAAGCTCGCCCACGTTCCAGGCGCTGACGATCAGCCGCCGCGAGAACGGGTTCGAGCGGATCTCGCGCAGCAGATCCGAGATCTGGTCCACCACGCCTCCGTCTTGCGTCGCCCAGGAGCGCCACTGCCGTCCGTAGATCGGCCCGAGGTCGCCCTCCTCGTCCGCCCACTCGTCCCAGATGGTGACGCCGCTCTCCCGGAGCGTGCGCACGTTCGTCTCCCCCCGCAGGAACCAGAGCAGCTCGTGCACGATGGAGCGAAGGTGCAGGCGCTTGGTGGTGACGAGCGGAAAACCTTCGGCCAGGTCGAAGCGCATCTGGTGGCCGAAGATGCCGCGCGTGCCGGTTCCGGTCCGATCGGCGCGCTCCACCCCCTCCTCCAACACGCGGCGCATGAGCTCGAGGTAGTTCCGCACCGGCGCCTCCGTCCCCGGGTTCCGCGGCAGTGTGCCGCAGCCGGTGCGGCCTGGCAACCCGCGGCCGGCCCGGCGTTGCTGCGCCTTGGCGGCCGATGCTAGAGTCCGCTGCGCGCGTCGGGTTTCCCGGCGGCGCCCGGGAACAACATGAAAGCGCACGAGACGCCGGCCGTGCCCGGCTACGACGTCGAGGCTTGCATCGGAGGAGGCTCCTCCGGGGACGTGTACCGCGTCCGCCACCTCGACTCCGGCGACGTGCAGGCGCTCAAGATCGCCCACCCCTCGCCCCGCGGGAGCGCCGAGGAGATCGCGTTCCGCCAAGAGTACGACTTCCAGTCCCGGCTGCGCCATCCCCACATCGTGCAGACGCATCGGTTCGGCGAGACCGACGACCTTCGCCCCTTCTACACGATGGAGCACGTGGACGCGGTGCCCCTCCGCGAGCTCTACGTTCGGGGCGGCGTGGAGGCCCTGGGGGAGGCCGCGCTGGCGGTGTGCTGCGCGCTGGAGTACGCCCACGGCCAGAACTTGCTGCACGGGGACATCAAGCCCGCCAACCTGCTCGTCTCGGCGAGACCCGACGGAAGCTTGGACCGCGCGTTGCTCGGCGACTTCGGCCACGCGCGGCCGCTGGGGCAGGGAGCGGCCTCCGTTCAGGGAACGCTCGCCTACCTCGCACCGGAGGAGATCGACGGCTGGCTGACCGACGTCCGCTCCGATCTGTACTCGCTGGGCGTGACGCTCTTCGAGGCGATCACCGGGCGGCTGCCGTATCCCGCGTCCACTGCGGCCGAGCTCTTCCGCATCATCAACGAGGTGCAGGGTCCGCCGAGGCTCGCGGAGGCGGCGCCGGACCTCGATCCGCGCTGGGCGAAGCTCGTCGATTCCATGATCGCCCGCAACCCGGCGCTGCGTCCGCGTTCGGCCACCGAGGCCGCGTCGGCGGTCGCGGCGCTCCTCGGCCGGAGCCTGCGCCGCGACGGACCTCACGGCGACGGGGAGGCGGTCTTCGGCACGACCCTGGTGTTCGTGGGCCGGGGCGCGGAGCGCCAGCGGCTGCTGCAATTGCTCCGCGATCCCGGCTCGGCGCGCACCGTGCTCGTCACCGGCGTCGAGGGCGTCGGCAAGTCCCGCTTCGTGGAAGAGTTCGCGCGGTCCGTCGAGCTGGACGGCGCCCGCGTCTTTCGGACCGACGCGCGCGGGGAGTCGGGCCCCGCGTTCCGCGTCCTGCGCCGGGTGCGCGGCGAGGGCCGCTGCGAGGACCTCACCGCCGCCCGGAGCGAGAGGCGCGCCGACCCTTTCGCGCCGGCGGGCTCGCGCGCGGAGCTCGAGGCGCTCGTCGACAGGCTGGTCGGCGGGCAGGAGTCCATGGACGTCGAGCGCGTGTACGTCTTCGACTCGCTGGAGTCCGCCGACCTGGACAGCACCGACTTCCTGCGCGCGCTCGCGGCGAGGCTCGCCGGGACGCGGCATCTGCTGCTGCTGGCGGCCGAGACGGCTGCCGGATGCGCCGCCGTCGAAAGACTCCGCGGCCCGGACGTGGTGGAGATCGCGCTCGGGCCGCTCTCCTCCTCCGAGGTTCGGGAACTGCTGGTGGCGCACCTGGGCGACGCCGCGGGCGCTCCCGGATCCTCGGTCCCGCTCGACGACCTGGAGCTCGGCCGGCTCGTCACCTGGACGGAGCGTCACGCCGGCGGCAATCCACGACTCCTGGAGGCCGCCCTGCGGTCGCTGTCGCGACACGGGTACCTGCGACGCGCCGAGTCCGGCTGGCGCCTCGACGAGGCCGCGCTCGAGAGACGGCCTCTCCTGCTCGCCCCCCGCGAGCGGGTCGCGGAACGCGTGCGCCTGCTCTCTCCCGCCGGGCGCGCCTACCTCGAGCTCGCCGCCGTGTGCGGATCCGAGTTCGACGCCTCGGCGCTGGGCGCCGCGCGAGGTTTCGACGCGGAGAGCGCATCCGCTTTCCTCACCGATGCGCTGCTGGCCGGCGTCCTGGTGCTCGCGCCGGGGCGGGCCTCCGCCTACCGGTTCGCCGATCCCGCGGCCCGGCGCGTTCTGCTCGAAGGCCTCGACGAGGAGACGCGCGGCGACCTCCACCGGCGTATCGCCGGGCACCTGCGGGCGGCCGGCGCGGCGGCCGACCCCGCGCTCGCCGAGCACCTCCGGCTGGCCGGCGAGGCGGCGCTGGCCCGGGAGACGTACGCGCTCGCCGGCGAGGCAGCACGCGCCGCGGGCGCATTCCAGGAGGCGGCGCGTTGCTTCGAGAACGCGTGGCGCCTCCCGGCACCCGCGGGGGAGGCGGCGCTTCCCGCGTTCGCGCTCTCCTGGCTCGACGCGCTGCACGTCAACGGCCAGTTCGGCGACGCCGTGCTCCTCTCCGCGGAGCTGCTCGCGCGCGCCGCGGAGCTGCCGCGCTCCCGGCCCGACGTCGGGCACGTGCTCGTCGCTCGCGCGGCGTGCCTCGGCCAGCTCGGCCGCCGGGACGAGGCGCAGCAGTCGCTGCGCTCGCTTCTGGACTCCGAGCCGCCGCCCGAGGACCGCCGCCTCGAAGCACGCGCGCTCATCCAGTACGGCCAGCTCGAGGCGCACGCGAACCGCAAGGAGAGCGCGCGAGAGTACCTGCTCGAGGCCCGGGACCTCGCCGCGCGAGAGGGCCTCGCCTACGAGAGCGGCAAGGCGGAGCTGTTCCTGGGCGTGGTCTGCTGGCGGGAGAACGATCCGGAAGGCGCTCTGGAGTGGCTCGCCCGCGCGCAGGACCACCTGGTCGCGGCGCGCGGCGACGACCTGCTCCCCGCGGTCTGGGGCAACCAGGCGATTTGCCACTGGTATCTCCTGGACGCGCGCAAGGCCGCCGTGGCGCATCGGCGGGCGGCGGACGGCTACCTCCGGCAGCACCGCCGCTCCGAGGCCGCGCGTTCCTACCAGAACCTCGCGCACGTGCTCACCGAGACCGGACGCTGGCAGGAGGCGGAGCGGGCCCTCGAGGCCGCGGAGCGCCTGAACCGAACGCTCAGCGGTCCGCGGCACGCGAGCTACTTCCACTACGGGAAGGCGCGGCTGGCGCTCTATCGCGGCCGGCTGGACGAGGCCGCGTCCCACGCCGAGCGCGCCGTGACGCTGGGGCGAAGTGTGGACGACGCCCTCGTCACTTGCGGGCACCTGTGCCTCCGCGGCCTCGTCGAGATCGCGTCGGGAAGGCACGAGGCCGCGCGCCGCACGGGAGAGGAGGCGCTCGCCGCCGCCCGCGCCGCCGACTACGGGTTCGGTCTCGCCAAGAGCCTCTGGATCCTCGGCGAGGCGGCGCGCCAGCGGGGCGAGACCGACGAGGCGCTCCGCCTGCTGGAGGACGCGCGGGCCGCGGCCACCGACGCCGCGCATCCGGTGCCCGTGGCGCTGCTGCGCATCCAGCTCTCGCGCGCGGAGCTGATCGCCGAGCGCGGCGACGAATCCGAGGCGGAGGTGCTGCTGGGCGAGTGCCGCGCTCTGGCGGACCGCTGCGACTCGACCCTGTGGCGCGGGCTGCTCGCTCTCGGCGAGGGGCGGGTTCGCACCCACCTCGGCAGCTTCGAGCGCGCCCGTCAGTCGCTGGCGCCGGCCTACGAGACGTTCGCCGGACTCGGCGCGGAACTGCTGCGCGCGGAGACGCTGATCGCGCAGGCGTCGGCGCAGGCGGGGCTCGGCGGCCGCAGCGCGGCGCACTCCGCACTGCGCGCCGGCCGTTCGATCTACCAGAGCCTCGGCATGCCCGCGCCCCGCTCCCCCTTCCCCGACGACGAGGCGCCCGAGGAGGGTTCTCTCTCCACCGTCCGCAGGGTCCTGGAAGCGGCCGCCGCCGTCTCCCGCGACATCACCACGCTGCAGAGCGTCGACGACGTGCTGCGCCGGATCCTCGACGTGGCCATCACCCACCTGGGCACGGAGCGCGGGGTCGTCGCGCTGGCGAATCCGCAGACCGGGGAGCTGGAGGTGAAGTTCGCCCGCAACATCGATCGGGAGTCGATCTCCGGCACCCTGGAGATCAGCCGTTCGGCGCTCGCCATGGTCAGACGCGAGGGCGACGTGATCCACAGCAGGGACGCGCTGGACGACCCGGAGCTTCGCCTGCACGAGAGCGTGCGCCGCGGCCGCATCCGCTCGCTGATCTCCCTGCCGATCCGCTGGGGCGAGACGACGCTCGGCGCGCTGTACATGGACCACCGCACCCTGACCGATCTCTTCGGGAGGGAGGAGCAGCTCTTCCTCCGCTTCATCGCCGACCTGGCCGCGATCGGCATCCGCAACGCGCAGCAGTTCGAGATCAAGGAGGAGGCCGTACGAAATCTGCGCGGTGAGATCGAGGATGACGAGCTCGTGTTTCCCGCCACGGTGGTGGGGCGGAGCGGGCGCTTCCGAGACATGCTCCGGCGCGCCCTGCGCGCCATGCGCTCGGGAAGGATCGTCCTGATGACCGGGCCGAGCGGGTGCGGCAAGGACCACCTCGCGAACGTCCTCCACGACGCCGTCGGCCGGCGCGGTCCCTTCGTGGACTGTCCGCTCCCCACCCTCTCCGAGACGCTCCTCGAAGCCGAGCTCTTCGGGGTGGCGCACGGCGCGGCGACGCAGACGACCGCGCGCGAGGGCCTCGTCGACGCCGCCGGGAGCGGGACGCTCTTCCTGAACGAGGTCGCCGACCTGCCGCTCTTCCTGCAGCCGAAGCTGCTCCACTTCCTGGAGCGCCGCGAGTACCGCCGGGTGGGCAGCACCAAGACGCTCCACTCGGAGGCCGCGATCCTGTGCGCCACGAACGCGAACCTCGAGCGCAAGGTCGCGGAGGGCAGCTTCCGCGAGGACCTCTTCTACCGCATGTCGGAGTGCGTGCTGGAGATCCCCCCCCTCCGCGAGCGACGCGAGGACATCCCCCTCCTGGCCGAGCTGTTCCTGGGCGAGGAGGGCCGCCTCCTGGGGCGGCCCCGACCGGTCCTCGATCCCGCTGCGATGGACCTGCTCATGCGCTGCTCCTGGGATGGCAACATCCGCGAGTTCCGGAGCTGCTTGAAGGGCGCCGTCGCCGAGAGCAAGGACGGCTACATCGAGCCGCGGCACCTGAACGCCGCCAGCCTGCACAGGCTCGAGCGGGACGGGGCAGGCGGGGGCTTCCGCGACGAGGTCGAGCTCGTGGAGCGGCGAAGCATCAGCGAGGCGCTGGAGCGCTGCGGGGGAATCATCAAGCGCACCGCGACGTCCCTGCGGATTCCGGAGAGCACGCTTCGGCGCAAGATCATCCGCCACCGACTCCGGCACCTCGTCACTCAGAAGCGACGGCAAGCGGACTGACGCGCCGGATCCGGCGCCCAGAACGCCGAAAGTGGCGCCTGACGCGAAAGCCCGTGTAACCGCCGGTTGTCAGTCACTTTGCCGCCCGGCGCTCCTCGTGGCGCGCCGGTTCCGCCGCCGCTGCATCGCCGAAAACGGCGCGCGGAGCCCCCCGCGCCTCGATGCCCGCACCTCGATCGATACTTTAGATGATTCGATTCAAGCTATTGAAATACACCATGTTGAATCTACATGCTGGGGGGAGCCCGACGGCTGTACTGCCGCGGGCACGGCGGTTGCCTTTGCACGCCGCCCGAACCCCCAAGCCGGCCCCCCGGCCGGAAGGAGTCCCCCGATGCGTTCGACCTTCCGACGCGGCGCGCTCGCGCTCGCCGCGGCTTCGCTTCTCTCGCAGTGGCCGGCCTCCACGGCCCTGGCCGATGGCCCCCAAGGGGGCCAGGATCCTCCCGAAGGGTGCGCTCCCTCGTCGCTGTGCGACCCGGGCTGCCTCGAGTGGGATCCGCTTCTCCAGGCCTTCGTGCTGATCACCCAGGTCACCC
>JBQTGV010000129.1:0-1726 GCA_052390515.1 Candidatus Eiseniibacteriota bacterium
GGAGTCGGTCTCCTCCAGCGCCACGAAGTGCCCGTAGGTCAGGTACAGCACCGCCGGGACACCGATCCCGTCGAGGTCTCGGGTCTCGACGCGCCGGTGCCGGGCCGACGCGCCCAGGCGCCGCGCCTCCCGCACCAGCTCGTCGAAGCCGCAGCCCCTCGGCCCCAGGCGAACGCCGCACTGCGGGTCCGGATAGGGCACCTGCCTGCCCATCCGTCTCAGGCAGTGCACGAGCGCCGCGGGCCCGCAGTCGTTCGCGTGCACCTGGGCTACTCCCTCGCGCCACTCCACCAGCCGCCCTCCTCGCACGCGTGCGGCGAGGTGCCGCGCGGGATGCTCGTGCCGCGCGACCCCGGCAACCGCGAGCACCGCGACTCCGGTGCCCGCGAGAAGGACGGCGGCGAACGCGCGCCGCCACGTCGAGCGTTCCATGCGAACCTCTCGTCCCGACGTCTTTGCAAGGTGCATTCCTGCCCGCTCTCGTCCGCCGGCGCCTCTCCGGCGCGTCGTGCGACGTTGCGTCATCCCGGGTTTCCGGGACCGCAAACCGGTGGGATCGGGTAGGATGCGCGCATGTCGTTCGAGCGCATCCGATTCCGGTCCGAAGGGGGCACGGCCCTGCTCACGGTCGACCGGCCTGCGGTCCGGAACGCGCTCGACCACGCCACGGTCCGCGAGATCCACGACGCGCTCGATCGCCTGGAGGCGGACCGATCCATCCGCGTGATGATCGTCACGGGCGCGGGCGATCAGGTGTTCGTGTCCGGCGCCGACGTCAACACGCTCCTCGCGCGCACCACTCGGGAAACGCTCGACGCGGCGAACAACCGGCTCTTCTCACGGCTCGAGAACTTCGCCCTGCCGACGATTGCGGCGATCAACGGATGGGCGCTCGGCGGTGGGCTCGAGCTCGCCCTGGCCTGCGACCTGCGCATCGCCTCGGAGAGTGCGAAGATGGGGCTGCCGGAGACGTCCCTCGGGATCATTCCGGGGGCGGGCGGCACCCATCGCCTACCCCGTCTCGTGGGCATCGGCGTGGCCAAGGAGATGATCCTCGCGGGGACGATCCTGGACGCGGCCGAGGCGCTTCGCGTGGGGCTCGTGAACCGCGTGGTTCCGCAGGCCGAGCTTCTCCCGGCGGCGCGGGAGCTGGCGGCACGGATCCAGAAGCGCGCACCGCTGGCCACGGAGCTGGCCAAGGCTTCGCTCAACGCGGCCGGCAACGTCCCGGTCGAGTTCGGCATGGCCTTCGACCGCGTCGCGCAGACCGTGCTGAACGCGACCGCCGACAAGAGAGAAGGCATGACCGCCTTCCTGGAGAAGCGGACACCGGAGTTTCGCGGCGAGTGATCGCGTGAAGGGTCGCGCGCTTCTCGGTTACGTCCTGATGGTCGTCACGGCGCTCTCCTGGGCCGGCGCCTGGATCACCGCGCGGCTCGCGGCGCACGACGCCCCGCCGCTCACCGTGACGGTCGGACGCTACGCGATCGCGTCGGCGCTGCTGCTCCCGGCCTGGTGGTGGTTCGACCGTGGTAAGCCCCTGGTCCTGGCGCGCGGCGACTGGATCGTCCTCGGCGGCATGAGCCTCTCCGGGATCATCGTGTACACCGTGCTGTTCCTCGTCGGCGTCTCCCTGGCGCCGGCGAGCGACGGCGCGGTCATCACCCCGGGACTCGCGGGACCGTTCTCGATTCTCGTGGCCTGGGCGACCCTCGGCGAGCGACCC
>JBQTGV010000130.1:0-1590 GCA_052390515.1 Candidatus Eiseniibacteriota bacterium
GACTTGGTCACCCGCTCCTCCCCGGCTTCGGCCACGTGGAGCGCCTTGCCCAACTCGACCTGGATCCCGCCGATGAGCCTCACCATCTCGGCCGTCACCGTGTCCTTGGCCTCCTTGGTCGTGGCGAACAGCCGGTAGCCGCGAATCTTCTCCTTGGCCCGCTTGACCTGCCCCGCCGTCTTCTTCGCGAACTCCTTGCGCGCGTTCCCCGCCCGCTGGCTCGCCGCGCCCACCGCGGTCACGTACGCGGCCATCAGGCCCACCTCGTTCGGATAGGGAATCGCCGCCTCCTGCACGGTCGTATCGGCGACCGCGACCATCACCACCGCCGCGTTGATCTCGCCAATGCCGTCCTCCCCCATCAACTGGGTGAAGTCGTGGATCGTGGTGAAGTCCGGCGACCAGTCGGTCTCGGTCAGGCCGCACAGGTACCGCGCCGGGGCGTAGTGGCGAATCAGGTCCTCCGCGTGGCGCACCGTCACCTTCTGCGTGCTCATCAGGACCACGGCCCCGATGGTCGCCCGCAGGTGTGGCGGCCGCCCCGCTTCGTTCTTCACCTTCCGGAGCCGAATCCTGTCGACCACTTCCTCCAGCCCGGTCCAGTCGAGCGCGTCCGTCAGCAAGACCAACCGGTGGTGCTCTTCGATGGGGATCGTCGGACGCCTCGAACGCACGAACAGCTCCGCCTGGCGGCTCCTGCCGCGACGCCTCTGGCCCATGCGTGGTTCCCTCCCAGATCATGAGAGGCAACCTAACGATCGCCGAGTGCGTTGTCGATCCCCCCGCGCTCGTTTTTCGCCGCAGAGCGCGAACATTTCCCGACAAGCTCTAGATAGCTATGCGTCCTGAAGTCGACCCAGGAACCGCTTGACGTCCTTGTCGAGAAAGGATATGATTTCTGCGGAATCAAGCGACGCGTACTGACTCTCCTCTCTCCTTCCGGTCAGCTCCCGCGTTCCCGCCCTTGCTTACGTTCAAGCAGGGTCCGATGGCGAGACAGCTCGCGCTCCCGATCCCGAATACCTGGGGCGGGCGACGCCGAGGCGCGGGACGAAAGCCCCGCGGTCCGCGGCGCGTGCCACACGACATCCGCCCGTACCACGACCGCGCGCATCCCGCGCACGTCACTCTACGTGCGACCCGGGGCGTCGCGAGCGTGCGCGACGCCCGCACCTTCGCGGCGGTCCGCGAGGCGATACGCAAGGCTCAGCGCGTCGACTTCCGCGTATGCCACTTCTCCGTGCAGTCCAACCACATCCACATGCTGGTGGAGGCCGACGGGCGCGAAGCCCTGATCCGCGGCGTCCAGGGCCTGGCGATCCGCCTGGCGAAGGCCGTGAACCGCGTCCTCGCCAGGCGTGGATCCGTCTTCGCCGACCGCTACCACCGCCGCGACCTCGCGACGCCGCGCGAGGTGCGGCACGCGTTGCTCTACGTGCTCAACAACGCGCGGAAGCACCAGGCGGCCGGGCCCCGCCTGGACCCATGCTCCTCGGGACCGTGGTTCGATGGCTGGCGGGACGTGCGGATCCGCGTGGTCGGCGGCGCGCCGGCGCCCGTCCCGGCGGCACGCACCTGGTTGCTCGCGGC
>JBQTGV010000131.1:0-5098 GCA_052390515.1 Candidatus Eiseniibacteriota bacterium
TCCCCGCGAGGTCGCCGGGGCGCTCGATCACCGGTCCGGACGTGATGCGCGCCTCCACTCCCATCTCCCGGGAGAGGATCCCGGCGAGCGTCGTCTTGCCGAGGCCGGGAGGGCCGACCAGCAGCACGTGGTCGAGCGGCTCGCCGCGCGCTTTCGCCGCGCCCAGGAAGATGCGCAACTGCTCGCGGAGCTGCGGCTGCCCGACGAAGTCGTCGAGGGTTCCCGGACGGAGGCTCCTGTCCCACTCCCGTTCGGCGAGCGCCACCGCCGGATCCGTGCTGCGCGGCTCGATGCTCATGCTCGTCACGCTCTCCTAGATCCGCCGGAGCGCTTCCTTGACGACCGTTTCCACGGCAACTCCCTCCTCCGGTTCCGTCGAACGCGCCCCGCGCACCGCGTCGCGAGCGACGGGACGAGGGTATCCGAGCGCCACGAGCGCGTCCACGGCGGGGTCCCCCTCCGTCGCGGCGGAGACGCTCGCCGCCACGACGTCGAAGGCCCCGGGAAGCTCGCCCACCTTGTCCCGCAGGTCGACGATGATCCGTTCGGCGAGCTTCTTCCCGACGCCGCTCACCGCCTTCAGAACGCTCACGTCGCCGCCCTGCACCGCGCGACGCAGTGCCGGAGCAGGCACACCGGAGAGAACGCCCAACGCCACGCGCGGGCCGACTCCCTGGACGCCGAGCAGCAGGCGGAACAGGACCCGTTCCTCGTCGCGGGTGAAGCCGAACAGGGTCCACGCGTCCTCGCGGATGGCGAGGTGCGAGAGGAGGCTGACCGGTTCGCCGACGGAGCCCACCGCGTTCCAGGTGGTGGTGGAGACGAGCATCTCGAGCCCGAGGCCGCCGACGTCGACGACCACCCGCCCGGGGGACTTCTCGGCCACGAACCCGCTGACGTGATGGATCAACGCGCGCTCCGGGTCAGCGCCGGACGAGCGGCGCGGTTCAGGTGACACCACGCGGTCGCCAGGGCGTCGGCCGCGTCGTGCGACGGGGTTTCGGTAAGCCCCAGGATGCGGGAGATCATGGTCACGACCTGGTCTTTCTGCGCCGCTCCGTATCCGCAAGCGGCCCGCTTGATCTCGGGGGCCGAGTACTCCTCGAACGGGACGCTCTGCTGCGCGGCCGCCAGGAGCACGACACCGCGGACCTGGCCGAGCGCGAATGCGGTCTGCGGATTACGGTGCAGGAACGCCGACTCGATCGCCAGCACGGCCGGATCGTACTGAGCGATGAGGTGGGCCAGTTGCTCGTGAATCACGTGGAGCCGCTCCGCGAGCGGCCGCCGGCTGCCCGGGCGGATCACGTCGTACGCGACCACCCTCGCACGGCGCGAGTCCCCGTCCAGCACAGCCCAGCCCGTCGCCACGGTGCTGGGGTCCACGCCGAGGACGACCACGACTTACTCCTCGAGGGAGCGCATCAGCTCTTCCGGGATGTCGAAGTTCGACGAGACACGCTGCACGTCGTCCTGGTCCTCCAGCACCTCGAGCAGCTTGAGCATCAACTCGGCGTCCTTTCCCTCCACGCGGACCGTGTTCTGCGCGACACGCACCACCTCCGCACTCGACACAGTGATACCACGCCGGTCGAGGGCCTCCTTCACCTGCGCAAGGTCTCCGGCGCGCGTCGTCACCTGGAAGACGTCGCCCTCCTGAGTCAGGTCGTCTGCGCCGGCCTCGAGCATGATCTCCAGCATCTCGTCCTCGGTCCTGCCGTTCACCGGGATCAGGAGCACACCCTTCAGCTCGAACATCCACGCGACGCAGCCGCCCTCACCGAGCGAGCCGCCGTGCTTCGTGAGCGCGTGGCGGATCTCGGCGACCGTCCGATTGCGGTTGTCGGTCAGGACGTCGATGAACAGCGCGACGCCGCCCGGGCCGTACCCCTCGAAGGTCGCCTCCTCGTAACTGACACCTTCGATCTCCCCCGTTCCCCGCTTGACCGCCCGCTCCATCGTCGCGGCGGGCATGTTCGCCGTCCGTGCCGCATCGATCGCGGCGCGAAGTCGGGGGTTCGCGTCGGGCTCGCCTCCGCCCCTGCGCGCGGCAGTGGTCAGCTCCCGGATGAGCTTGGTGAAGACCTTTCCGCGAGCGGCGTCGATCGCCGCCTTCTTGCGCTTGATCGTGCTCCATTTGGAGTGTCCGGACATTCTTCGCTTCGTTCCTTCCGCTCGGATGGGCGGGCCGGCTGCGTGCCACCCCGCTACTTTTTCGCCAGCTCTTCGTGGTGGCTCTGCGAGTCCGCGATCACCTTGGCCTGCATCTCGCGGGCGAGCTCCTCGTAGTGCGAAAACTCGCGCGCGAACGATCCGCGCCCGTGCGTGAGGGAGCGCAGGTCCACGGCGTAGCGCAGCATCTCGCCGGCGGGCGCCTGTGCGCTGATCACCTGGTGCTCGCCGTCGGCCTCCATGCCGAGGATCTTGCCGCGCCGCGACGACAGATCGCCCATGACGTCCCCCATGTACTGCTGAGGCACGGTGATGCGGTACTGCAGGATCGGCTCGAGGATGGTCGGCTGCGCCTCGGTGATGCCCTGGCGAAACGCCGCGGCCGCGGCGATCTTGAACGCCGCCTCCGACGAGTCCACGTCGTGGAACTTGCCGTCGAAGAGGATGGCCTTGAAGTCGACCACGCGGTAGCCGGAGATGACCCCGGTATCCATCGACTCGCGAATGCCCTTCTCGGTCGCGGGAATGAACCGGCCAGGAACCGACCCGCCGACGATCTCCTCGTCGAACACGAACCCCGCGCCTGGATTCGGCTCGAAGCGCATGTGCACCTCCGCGAACTGACCACGGCCCCCGGTCTGCTTCTTGTGCCGGTACACGACCGAGGACTTCCCACGGATGGTCTCGCGGTACGGAATGCGCGGTGGCGAGACGGTGACGTCCACGCCGTAGCGCTCCTTGAGCCGCCGGATGGCCAGGTCCACGTGCGTTTCGCCCAGCCCGGAGACGACGGTCTGGCGTGTCTCCTCGTCGAAGCGCCAGCCGAACGTCGGGTCCTCCGCCGCGAGCCGCTGCAAGCCCGTTCCCATCTTGTCCTCGTCGCCCGAGCTCGTGGGGCGGATGGCGAAGTCGATGACCGGCGTCGGGAAGCGGATCGGATCCAGACGAATGGGCGCGCTCCGGTCGCAGAGCGTGTCGTTGGTGCCCGTGTTGCGCAGCTTGACCGCCACTCCGATGTCGCCGGCCGAAAGCGAAGGAGCGTCGCTCCGATTCTTGCCCACCACGTGGAAGACTTGAGCGATCTTCTCGGAGCGGTCCTGTGTGGAGTTGAAGACCTCGTCGCCCGGCTTCAGCGTGCCGGATGCGACCTTCAGGTAGAAGAGCTCTCCGACGTGCGGCTCCGAGGACGTGCGGAAGACGAGGGTGGCGAGTGGGCCGTCCGGCTTCGCCTCCCGTGACTGCCGCTCCTCCGAGTCGGGGTGGACGCCCTCCATCGCCGCCACTTCTCCCGGACCGGGTAGCACCTCGGCGATCACGTCGAGGAGGCGTCCGATCCCGTGGCTCTGCGTGGCGGAGGCGAAGAGGACCGGATACAGCTCACCGTGAGCGACGCCGGCGTGGATACCGCGAACGAGCTCCTCCTGGGTCAGCTCGCCGGCCTCGAAGTACTGGTTCATCAGCTCTTCGCTGCTCTCTGCGGCCGTTTCCATGAGGGCGGCGCGAGCTTCCGCGAGCGCGTCCTGGTATTCGGGGGGGACGGGACCTTTCTTGGCGGCTGCGCTCCCCTCGAACGTGACGGCCTCGTTGTGCAGCACGTCGACGAGCCCGGTGAAGCTCGGCCCGGAGCCCATGGGGATCTGGAACGCGACGGCCCGCGAGCCGAGATGTTCCTTGACTGACGAGAGGGCTTTCTCCCCGTCGGCCTGCTCGCGGTCCATCCCGTTGATGACGACGAATGCGGGCATCTGGCGCGCCCGAGTCTTCTGCCAAGTGAGCTCGCTGCCGACCTGCATACCGGCGTCACCCGAGACGACCAGCATCGCTGCTTCGGCCACATGCAGCGCCGCCGCGACCTCGGCCTCGAAATCAGGAAAACCGGGTGTATCGAGGAGCGTGACCTTCTTGCCGCCGTGCTCGAACGTCGCCGCCTTGAGGGACACGCTGGCCTGGCGCCGCTGTTCCTCCGGAAGATGGTCAAGGACCGAGGTGCCCTCGGAAACGGACCCGATACGCGGAATCGCTTTGACGCGGAAGAGCATCGCCTCGGCCAGCGTCGTCTTTCCGGCTCCACCGTGTCCGATGAGGGCGACGTTGCGGTGGTCGGCGGGCGCGTACGCTTTCAAGGCGGACTCCTCCTTTGCGGCCAGCTACAGCGGGGAATCGAGCGAAGGTTTCGGAGAATACGTCGCTCGCTGCGACGAGTCAACGCGACGGCTGCGCGGAGACTGGCGTGCGCGCGGGGACGTTGCACGCTGCCGTGCGACTCCTCTACAGAGGAGGCGGTAGAAGCCGAAAGGGGAGCCCGCGTGGCGAACTCCCCTTCGGAGAAAGATCCCGGCGGCGTCCTACTCTCCCGCCCAGTCACCCAGGCAGTACCATCGGCGCTGGAGGGCTTAACTTCCGTGTTCGGAATGGGAACGGGTGTGACCCCTCCGCCATCGCCGCCGAGAATGGAACGACGACAAGCAAGGTGACGATCGGGTGATCCTCCGAGGTTTGATCGAGCTTATGATCAAGCCTCACGGGTGATTAGTACGGGTCAGCTGAGCCCATCACTGGGCTTACACTTCCCGCCTATCGACCTTGTGGTCTCCAAGGACCCTTCAGCCACCGAAGTGGAGGGAAGTCTCATCTTGGGGTGGGCTTCCCGCTTAGATGCTTTCAGCGGTTATCCCTGCCCGACATAGCTACCCAGCGATGCATCTGGCGACACAACTGGTCCACTAGAGGTCGGTCCATCCCGGTCCTCTCGTACTAGGGACAGATCCCCTCAAACTTCCTGACGCCCACGGCGGATAAGGACCGAACTGTCTCACGACGTTCTGAACCCAGCTCGCGTACCGCTTTAATTGGCGAACAGCCAAACCCTTGGGACCTGCTCCAGCCCCAGGATGCGATGAGCCGACATCGAGGTGCCAAACCTCCC
>JBQTGV010000132.1:0-10677 GCA_052390515.1 Candidatus Eiseniibacteriota bacterium
GGCATCTCGGCGGACCCGCCGGCCGGCGGGACGGATGCGATCGGCTCTACGGAATCCATGGCAGTCACCCGGAGTTTTCATCGGCTCCCGCGGGCTCCTTCCCAACCCCCAAAGGGGGTTTGGCTCGGGGGCAGGCCCCGGGCTAGATTCCCCGGAGAAGCGCCGCTTGCGGCCGAAAGGAGACCGACGTGGTCGAGAAGATCGGGGTGATCGGAGCGGGAAACATCGGAGGCGTGCTCGTCCAGGAGATCGTCCGGAGGCGGCTGGCGAAGGTTGTGGCGGTGACGGACCCGGCCCCGTTCGTGAACCCCACCGATCCCCCGGCGAAGCAGGAAGCCACTCGCAAGCAGTCCGTGGCGAAGGGCAAGGCGCTCGACATCCTGGAGGCGACGCCCGTCTTCGGCAGCGACACCGAGATCCAGGCTGAGCGTTCTTACGACATCCTGGCCGGATCCCTGATGGTGATCAACACGGCCGGCGTTCCCCGGAAGGCGCGCCCCGACGGCACGTTCCCGAGCCGCGAGGAGCTGCTGGACATCAACTTGAAGGTGACGGCCGAGGTGGCGGACGCCCTGGCGAAGCACTGCCCCGGCGCGATGATCATCTCCATCGCCAACCCGCTCGACGCCATCGTGTACACGCTGCACCGGAAGCTCTCGCCGCCGCGAGGGCGGCTGTGCGGGATGGCCGGCGTGCTCGACTCGGCGCGCTACCGCTGGTTCATCGCGCAGGCGGCGGGCGTCAGCGTCGACAACGTGGAGGCGATGGTCCTCGGCGGCCACGGCGACACCATGGTGCCGGTGCGAAGCTGCACGCGCGTGGCGGGAATGCCGGTCGAGAAGTTCGTCTCGGCGAAGCAGCTCGACGCCATCGAGGAGCGCACCCGCCAGGCCGGCGGCGAGGTGGTGGGGCTCCTGGGATTCGGTTCCGCGTTCGTTTCGCCGGCCGTGTCGGCGCTGGAGATGGCCGAGGCCATGCTCTTCGACCGCAAGAAGATCCTGCCGGTGTGCGCGCGGCTGGAGGGCGAGTACGGCGTGAAGGGCCTCTTCGTCGGCGTGCCGGCGGTCATCGGTGCCGGCGGCGTCGAAAAGGTCATCGAGGTGGACCTGACTGCAGCGGAGAAGGCCGCGCTGGACAAGTCCGTCGACGCGGTGCGCAAGACCTGCGAGGAAGTGGACCGGATGCTGGGAGCGGCGGTGGGTTGAGCGGGGCGGGACCTCTCTCCTCTCACTCGTATCGCAGCGCCGCAATGGGATCCAGCGCCGCCGCCTTCCGCGCCGGGTAGAACCCGAAGAAAACGCCGACCGCCCCGGCGAAACCCAGCGCGAGGAAGACGGACTCCGGCTGCACGGCGGTCGCCCAGCCGGTTCCGCGGCCGACGAGGTCCGTGGCCAGCACGCCCGCGCCGACTCCGAGCACGCCGCCCACGAGGCACAGCACGACGCTCTCCACCAGGAACTGCAGCAAGACGTCCGACCCGCGCGCGCCGACGGACATGCGGATGCCGATCTCGCGGGTGCGCTCGGTAACCGACACCAGCATGATGTTCATGATGCCGATGCCGCCGACGATGAGCGAAACACTGGCGATGGCGAAGAGCAGGTTCGTCATCACGTCCGTCGTGGTCTGCGCCGCCTCGGCCAGATCGTCCTGGTTGCGAATGGTGAAATCGTCCTCCTCCCAGTCCGCCAACTTGTGCGCTTCCCGCATGACCGCGCGGACCTCCTCCTGCGCAGCCGGGATCTCGCTCGGGGAGAACGTGCTGGCGAGGATCTGGCCGATGAACTGCCTTCCGGCGAGCCGCGTGTTCACGGTCGTGTAGGGCGCGATCACCACGTCGTCCTGGTCGATCCCCTCCGCCGTCTGCCCCTTCTCGGCCAGTACGCCGACCACCTGGAACGGCACGTTGCGGAGGCGGATCTGCCGGCCGACCGGATCGCCCTCGGGAAACAGGTTGGTCGCCACGGTCTTGCCCAGCACCGCGACCTTGCGCATGGTGCGCTCGTCGGCGGCGTCGAAGAAGCCGCCTTCCGCCGTCGCCCACTCCCGGATCACGGCGTAGTCGGTGGACACACCGTAGATGGACGCACGCCAGTTGCCCTCGCCGCCGACGACCTGCGTGCGCGTCACGATGACCGGAGAGAGCGCGGACACGAGGAAACACTGCTCGCGGAGCTTCTCGACATCGTCGAGCGTCAGCCGGTTGAAGCTGCCCGCCCCCTGGCTTACGCCTCCCGGCTGCGTGCTGCCCGGCGTGACGATGATCAGGTTCGTCCCGAGGCTCGAAATCTGCGCCTCGATCTGCGCGCGGGCCCCTTCGCCGATGGCTACCATGACGATGACGGCCCCCACGCCGATGATGATGCCCAGCATGGTGAGCAGCGTGCGCATCTTGTGCCGGAGAATGCTGCGCACCGCGGAGCGTCCGAGCGTCGCGGCGCGCACTTCAGACCGCTCCGGCCGGCGAGTCCAGCGCCGCCAGGTCGGCCGCCGCCAGGCCGCGATCAGCGACCGGCTCGTCGCGGAGGATGCGGCCGTCCCGAAGCTCGATGACCCGCTTCGTGTACCGGGCGATGTCCCGCTCATGGGTCACGATCAGCACGCTGACGCCTTCGTCGTTCAGCTCCTGAAAGAGACGCATCACCTCGACGGAAGTCCTGCTGTCGAGGTTTCCGGTGGGCTCGTCGGCCAGCACGATGGACGGCCTCGTCACCAGCGCCCGGGCGATGGCCACGCGCTGCTGCTGGCCGCCGGACAGCTCGCTGGGGTCGTGCGCGGCGCGATCGCCGAGGCCCACGCGCTCCAGCGCCTCTGCCGCGAGGCGCCGGCTGTCCCGCTTCGCTCCGGAGCGGTCGTAGAGCAGCGGCAGCTCCACGTTCTCGAGCGCCGTCGCGCGCGCCATCAAGTTGAAGCCCTGGAAGACGAACCCGATCTTGCGGTTGCGCACGTCCGCCAGCGCGTTCGCGCCGAGCCCGTCGACGCGCTCGCCGTCCAGGACGTAGGTGCCGCGCGTCGGGCGGTCCAGACACCCGAGCAAGTACATCAAGGTCGACTTCCCGGAACCGGACGCTCCCATCACCGCGATCATCTCCCCGACGCCCACGGTCACGTCCACGCCGCGCAACGCGTGCACCTCGTTTCGCCCCATGGCGTAGACCCTGGCGAGGTCGCGGGTCTCGATGACCGGACGAGCGCTCACGCCGCCCCCGTCATCCGCCGGGAAGGCGCGGCGGGCCCGGACCGGATGCGGGCTGCTGCCCCTGGAACGGCGTCGTCGCGCCTTCGCCGGAGGCTTCCAGGATCCCGGCGATCACCGACATGCCCGCCTCGATCCCTTCGCCCTCGATCTCGGTGAGCTGGCCGTCGGAGACGCCGACGCGGACGCGCGTGGCGCGGGGCGTGCCGTCGGCATCCAGCAGCCAGAGGAGCTTCGCGCCGGATCCGCCGCCGGCCCCGCGACGCCCGCCGCCGGCTCCCGAGTCCGCGGACGCCGCCTGCGCCCCTTCCGCCTCGCGGCGCGCGCGCAGCTGCTCCAGCATCTCCTCGGTGGGCCGGAAGCGCAGCGCGGCGTTGGACACGCGCAGCACGTCGGTGGCGGTCTCCAGCAGGAACTCGACGGTGGCGGTCATGCCCGGCAGCAGCCTCCCGGATTCGTTCGCCGTGCCCACCACGACCGTGTAGTTCACGACGTTCTCCTGGACCGTGGACTGGAAACGCACCTGCTTCACCGTTCCGGCGAACGTCTCGTCGGGATACGCCTGCACGGTGAAGCGCACCGGCTGGCCTTCGCGGATGCTGCCGATGTCGGCCTCGTCGACGGACGCGAGGATCTCCATCTGCGAGAGATCCTCGGCGATGAGGAAGAGCAGCGGTGCGGAGAGACTTGCGGCGACGGTCTGACCCACGTCCACGTTCCGCGCGATCACGACGCCGTCGATCGGGGAGCGGATCTCGGTGTAGACGAGGTTCCGACGTGCACGGTCCAGCGCCACCTCGGCCGACTCGAAGCCTGCCTTGGCCAGCGAGAGCGCGTACTCCACCGCGTTGTGCTGCGCCTCGGAAGCGGCTCCCTGCTCGAGCAGGCCGGCGAGCCGCTCGAGCTCGCGGGTCTGGTAGTCGAGCTCGGCCCGCGCCCGCGAGAGGCCTGCCTCGGCGGCCCGCACCTCCTGCTGTGGGAGCGTCGGGTCGATCCGGGCGATGAGCTGGCCAGCCTCCACGCGGTCGTTGAAGTCGGCGAGGATCTCGGTGACCTGGCCGGAGACCTGCGTCCCGACCTCGACGCTCTTGACCGCGTCGAGCTTCCCGGTGGCGGTCACGATGGACTCGACGTCGCCCCGGGTCACCTCCACGAGCCGATACTCGGTGCCCGCGTCGTCGCCCCCGGCGAAGAGCCGGAAGGCGAGAAACGCCAGGCCCAGGACGAGAGGCACCGCGAGGACCTTCCTCACACCCGCTCCGTTCCAGGGAAGTGACTTCGCCGGCGGCTGCCCGCGCGTGGCGCGACCGAGCCTATCAGGCCCGGAATCCCTTGCGCGAACGTTTTCCGGTTCCGTAGGATCGGCCGGCTTTCGATCAGGCGGCCTGCGATCGGGCCGCTCTCGATCAGGCGGCTTTCGATCAGGCGGCTTCGACCGCACGGCTTCGAAGGAGAACGATGGCGACGCGCGAGCTGACGACCGCCGGTGGACATCCCGAAGGTCTCGGCGCGACGCTGCGCACCGACCGGTGGTGGGTGGAGCCTGCGCTCACCGTCGCGGCTCTCGGCGGATTCATCGTCTACGCCACCTGGGCGGCGATGGTCGGGAACCACTACTACGCGTCGCCCTATCTCAGCCCGCTCTACTCGCCTCCGATCTTCACCGACTCCGCCGCGCCCGGATCCGTGCCTGCCTGGCACTCCGCGTTCGGCGAGTTTCCCGCGTGGTGGCCGGCCTGGATCCCGCGGTCCCCGGCGCTCCTGATCCTCGTCTTCCCCGGGCTCTTCCGCTTCACCTGCTACTACTACCGGAAGGCCTACTACCGCGCGTTCACCGCTTCGCCTCCGGCGTGCGCCGTCGTTCCCGCAGCGAAGAGCGTCCGCACCTATAAGGGTGAGACGGGCTTCCTGCTCTTCCAGAATCTGCATCGCTATGCGCTGTATCCCGCGCTCCTGTACATCCCGATCCTCTACGCCGACGGCTTCGCCGCGTTCGTGAAGGACGGCAAGCTCGGCGTCGGCGTCGGCACGCTCGTGCTGCTGATCAACGCGACGCTCCTCGCCGGATACACCTTCGGGTGCCACTCGTTCCGCCACCTGGTGGGCGGGAAGCACGACTGCATGTCCTGCGGGAAGCAGACGATCCGCTACGGACTGTGGAAGCGCGCGTCCTGGTTGAACGAACGGCACATGCGCTTCGCCTGGGCGAGCCTCTTCTGGGTCGCATTCACCGACGTGTACGTGCGCCTCGTTTCCATGGGCGTCGTCCGCGACTTCAACACCTGGGGTTGACCGAGTGCTCGACGTCTCCGAGGTCCAGACCATCGAGCACGATGTCCTCGTGATCGGTGCGGGGGGAGCGGGACTCCGCGCCGCCATCGAGTCCAGCGCGCAGGGGCTCTCCACCGGGCTGATCTCCAAGAGCCTGCTCGGCAAGGCGCACACGGTGATGGCCGAGGGCGGCATGGCCGCGGCGCTCGGCAACGTCGACTCTCGGGACAACTGGAAGATCCACTTCCGCGACACGATGCGCGGCGGGAAGTTCCTCAACGACTGGCGCATGGCCGAGCTGCACGCCAGGGAAGCCCCGGAGCGCGTCCGCGAGCTCGAGGAATGGGGCGCGGTCTTCGACCGCACCAAGGACGGCCTGATCAGCCAGCGCACCTTCGGGGGGCACCGTTACCCGCGGCTGGCCCACGTCGGCGACCGCACCGGGCTCGAGCTGATCCGCACTCTGCAAGACCACGGCGTGCACCGCGGCATCGCCATGCACATGGAGTGCACCGCGCTCGAGCTGCTGAAGGACGGCGAGCGCGTCGCCGGCGTATGCGCGTACTGGCGCGAGACGGGCCGCTTCGTGATCTTCCGGACGAAGGCGGTGATCCTGGCCACCGGCGGCGCCGGCCGCGCCTGGCGCGTCACCAGCAACTCCTGGGAGTACACCGGCGACGGCCTGGCCATGGCCTACGACGCCGGCGCGGAGCTGATGGACCTGGAGTTCACGCAGTTCCATCCGACAGGCATGGTCTGGCCGCTCTCCGTGCGCGGGATCCTCGTCACCGAGGGCGTGCGCGGCGACGGCGGCATCCTGCTGAACTCGCAGGGGCGCCGCTTCATGTTCGACTACGTGCCCCCGAAGTTCGCGGCGGAGACCGCGGACACGGTGGAAGAGGCGAACGCCTGGCTCGAAGGCAAGGAAGGCGCGCGGCGTCCGCCGGAGCTGCTCACCCGTGACGTCGTCGCGCGGGCGATCACCGCGGAGGTGAAGGCGGGGCGCGGGTCGCCGCACGGCGGCGCGTTCCTGGACATCGCCTCGCGGCGGCCGGCGGACTTCATCAAGCGCAAGCTCCCCTCCATGTACCACCAGTTCATGGAGCTGGCCGAGGTGGATATCACCAAGGAGCCGATGGAGGTCGGGCCGACGCTGCACTACTTCATGGGCGGCATCCGCGTGGACGCGGTCACTCAGGAGACGCGCGTCCCCGGACTCTTCGCCTGCGGCGAATGCGCGGCCGGTCTCCACGGGGCGAACCGTCTCGGCGGAAACTCGCTCTCGGATCTGATCGTGTTCGGCAAGCGCGCCGGCGCCGGCGCGGCAGATTACGTGCGCGCGCTCCGTGCCACCCCGCGCATCCCCGAGGACGACGCTCGCGCCGCGTTCCGCCGCGCCACCGACGTGCTCAACCGCGAGTCCGGCGAGAACCCCTACGTCCTTCAGGAAGAGCTGCAGGACGTAATGGGCCGTTACGTCGGCATCGTCCGCACCGGCGAGGAGCTCGAGGCCGGGATCGCCGCGCTGGAGCAGCTCGGCCGGCGCGCGCAGTCGGTGAAGGCGCACGGCGCGAGCCAGTACAACCCCGGCTGGCACGCCGCGATCGCCCTGCGCTCCCTCCTCGTCTCGTCCGAGGCCGTGGCGAGGGCCGCGCTCCTCCGCGAGGAGAGCCGGGGCGCGCACACCCGGCTGGACTTCGAGGGCGAGCGCGACGAGGGCCTGACCTACAACGTCGTCGTGCGCAAGGCGACGGGCGGAGACATGCAGGTGCAGAAGTTGCCCCGCGGCGAGCCGCCCGCGGAGCTCGCGGCCATCGCCCGGGCGAAGATCGAGGATCTGGAGGCCGGCAAGGTCGTGCTCCCGAACGGGGTGACGGCGAATGTCTGAGCGCGCGTTTCGCATCTGGCGCGGCGACCGCGACGGCGGCGCCTTCCTGGACATCCGCGTGGAGGTCGACTCGGGCATGGTCGTGCTGGACGTGCTGCACCGCATCCAGGCGCGGACCGTGCCGGACCTCGCAGTGCGCTGGAACTGCAAGGCCGGCAAGTGCGGCTCGTGCAGCATGGAAATCAACGGCAAGCCGCGGCTCTCCTGCATGACGCGCATGAACGTGTTCGCCGAGGGCGAGACCGTCACGATCCAACCGCTCAAGGCGTTCCCGATCATCAAGGACCTCGTCACCGACGTGTCCTGGAACTACGAGCAGAACCGCCGCATCCGGCCGTTTCGCCCGAAGGCGAGGGGAGCCGACGGCCAGCACCGCATGTACCAGGAGGACGCCGACCGCGTGCAGGAGTTCCGCAAGTGCATCGAGTGCTTCCTCTGCCAGAACGTGTGCCACGTGCTGCGGGACCGGGAAGGTCAGGCGAAGTTCGTCGGACCGCGTTTCCTGATCCGCCTCGCCAGCCTGGAGATGCACCCGCTGGACGCGGACGACCGCGTGCCCGACATCGTCGACGAGTACGGCGCGGGGCTGTGCAACATCACCAAGTGCTGCACGGACGTCTGCCCGGAGCACATCCACATCACCGACAACGGAATCATCCCGCTGAAGGAGCGCGTCGCGGACCTCCGCTACGATCCCGTGCAGTGGATCCGCCGGAAGCTCGGCGGAAACGGCGCGAAGAGCTGAGCATGGACGAGACGTTCGAGCTGAAGGCCCTGCACGAGGAAGCGATCCCCGAGGCGCTGCGCAAGGCCGAACGGTACCGGCTGCTCAACGAGCCGGAGCAGGCCGAGAGCATCTGCCGGGATGTCCTGCGCGCGCGGCCCGGCCACCAGGACGCGCTGGTGATCCTGATCCTCGCCATCACCGACCAGTTCGCGTCCGACAGCCGCTCCCCCGACCCGCGCAAGGCCTGGGAGTTCCTGGACCAGCTCGCCGGCGAGTACCCTCGCGCGTACTACACCGGCCTCGTGCACGAGCGCAACGCGCGCGCCGTGCTGGCACGGGGCAAAGCGGCGTCGTTCGCCTACGCCGGCTTCCGCGAGGCGATGCGCTGGTACGAGAAGGCCGAGGAGCTTCGCCCGGCCGGCGTGGACGACCCGATCCTCAGGTGGAATGCCTGCGTGCGCACCCTTCGCCGCGAGAACCTCGGTCCGCGCGCAGTCGATCCGGAGCTCATGCTGGAGTAACGCGCGGCGGTCCGCCGGCTGTCCGGCCGTCCGCTGAGCCCGGGAGTGCGGTCGGCCGGCTGTCCGGCCGACCCGCGGGAGTGTCCGCCCGACCCGCTCCGGCACGCTTGCAGCACCGCCCCCGATCCGCGTAAGCCACCTCCCCACGGTCACTTGCGGCGCCGGCCGCCGACCTGGCACGGGCGTTGCGGATTCCCTCCGGCGACGACCATCGTCGGAAAGGAAGGTGGCCCATGTTCCAGACAACGAAATACCGGCTCGGCCGGGGGTTCGCCGCCTGCGTCGTCGCGCTCGCGGCGTGGATGTCGGCTCCGCAAGCGCTGGCCGATCATGACGACGACGACGACGACTGGGACGACGACCGGAGGCACGGGCGGCACGACCGCTATGACTGGTATTCGCCTTGGTACGGCCCCGGCCCCGGTCATCATCCGCGCGAGACCTACGTGTTCGGGAACCTGGACGGCTACGGCAACTGGCGCTGGGTGCCGGCGGTCGGCGCGAACCTGTGGTTCCCTTACGTCGACCACGCTTGGCGTCCGTACTTCTACGGTCACTGGGTGCACACGCCGCTCGGAATCACGTGGGTGGCGTACGAGCCGTGGGGTGACGTCCCTCACCACTACGGCCGCTGGGTGTTCGTGGCCGGGCTCGGCTGGGGCTGGGTGCCCGGTTACGAGTACGCGCCCGCGTGGGTGTCGTGGGCCGTCGGCCACGGCTCGGTGGGCTGGGCTCCCCTGCCTCCGCGCGGCTACCGCTATCCGGACTGCCACAGCTATTACGTCGACCGTCACGTCGTGGACTACGGATTCAGCGGGTCGTTCCACTACCCGTCTTCGGGTCTGGACTTCTCGCTGTGGGTGTTCGTCTCCGACCGCGACTTCCACGGCTCGAGCGTGTACCGCCATGCGCTGCCGGAACGCCAGACGCTCTCGCTCTTCAAGGAGAAGCGGGTGCTGCCGGTCGGCGATCGGATCGAACCCCGTTACGTCGAGCGCGTCTCGGGATCGAGGCTCCCCGTCGTGCAGGTGGACCGCACCACGCGGTCGATCGGCGGACGCGAGCTGCAGTTCCACGAGCCGCGCGGCCAGCAGGACAAGGTGCGCAGCGGCCGCGACGCCGCCGAGCGCGTCGTGCAGGTTCCGAAGTCGCGGGAGCGAGATGCTCGCGTCGAGGAGCCGCGTCGGGGCGAGGAACCGCGCAAGGGTGACGAGCCGCGCAAGGTCGAGGAGCCGCGGAAGAGCGAGGAGCCGCGCAAGGGCGAACGCACCGAGCGCTCGGAGTCCTCGGACCGCTCCGGGAAATCGCGCGACGCGAAGGTCGAGAAGACCACAGACGGACGCACGACCAAGCCCCGCTGAGTCGAAAGGCGCCCCTCCTCCGGGAGGGGCGCCTCCGCGTCATCTCCCGCCGAAGCGCTTGGTGAGCGTGACCTCGTTGCCTCCGGCGCTGAAGCGAACGTCGTCCATGAACGCGCGCATGAGGAACACGCCCCGGCCCGAGGTCTGCATGAGGTTCGCTGGATCCGTCGGGTCGGGAATGGCGGAAGGATCGAAACCCGGCCCCTCGTCGCGCAGCGTGAATACCGCGACCTCCTCGGTCACCACCGCGCGCACGTGGATCCGCCGCTCGCGATACGGCAGGGACTTCCGCCGCTCCCGCAGCGTGCGCAGGTACCGGCGAAGGTCCTCGTCGCGGAGCTGGGAGCCGATCTCCAGGTTGCCGTGCAGCAGGGCGTTGTGCAGCGCTTCGGACAGCGCGGCACCCATCTCCAGCACATCCTTGTCGCCGGCCACGCCGGCGGAGAGCACCACCTGCTGGAAGAAGTTCACGACGGCGTCGATGGCGTGCTCGTCGTTGGCCAGGACGAACTCGTAGTCCCGCCCCTGCCCGTCGCGCTGCGCCTCGTGCTTCCGCTCGGCCGGAAGGTCGGCCCACAGCTGCTCGAGACTGCGTCGGGACCCGCGGCCCTTCCGGCTCAGCGGAGAACCACCATCTTCTTCTCGCCCACGGGGTCGCCGTTCACATGGTACCGGGCGAAGTATACGCCAGGCGCCACCAGCGTGCCGGAGGC
>JBQTGV010000133.1:0-31282 GCA_052390515.1 Candidatus Eiseniibacteriota bacterium
CCGATACCGGAAGAGAATTCGACCGGCCGTGACGGCCCGGGGGCGAAGAGCGTGACGCGCGAGGAGCGGAACGTCCTCGCGTTCGTCGCGCTCGGGATCGTGCTCGGGTCCGTTCCGCGAACCGAACCGGAGAGCAGGTCGGAGCCCGGCGGAGCGGAACACGCGGACAGCGCGTCGGCAGCCGAGACGGCAGCCGAGACGGCAGCCGAGACGGCAGACGCCGTGGTCGAGGTCGATCTCTGGCCGATCGATCTCAACCGCGCCGGACCCGAGCTCCTGGAAGAGCTTCCGGGGATCGGGCAGGCGAAGGCGCAGGCCATCCTCGCGCTGCGCGAGGAACGCGGCGGGTTCCGGTCGGTCGAAGAGCTGGCGGACGTCCGCGGCATCGGACCGAAGACGGTCGAGAAGCTGCGGGATCTGGTGACGGTCGGGCCGCCGGGTGCAGCACCCGGCGACGAACGGGAGAGAGGAAGCCTTGTCGGATCGACTCGGGACGTTGCTCTTGGAGAACCGCATCCTGACTTCGGAGCAGCTCGAGCAGGCTCGGAAGCAGCAGAAGTCGTCCGGTGAGACCCTGGACACGAGCCTGGTCAAGCTCGGGCTCATGTCCGAGGGCGACCTGCTCACCGTGCTTTCCCGCATCTACGACATGCCGGCGGTCGACCTGTCCAACTTCGACGTGGACAAGGCTTCGGTGGACCTGCTCCCCAGCGACGTGGCCACGAAGTTCGGCGCAGTCCCCATCCGCAAGGTGGGCCGCACGCTGACGCTGGCCATGGCCGACCCGCTCAACCTCTACGCCATCGACGACATCAAGTTCATCGTGGGCCTCGAGGTGCAGCCGGTGGTGGCGGCGGAGAGCGCCATCAAGAAGACGATCGACCGCTTCTACGGCTCGGCCACCGCGCTGAACGACATCATGAAGGACATGGAGGACGGCGCCGGGATCGAGGTCGTCGACGACGCCGACCAGGACGACAGCGAAGCGCTCGACACCGGCGAGGACGCGCCGGTCATCAAGTACGTGAACTCGCTGCTGGCCGAAGCGGTGACGCGCCGGGCGTCGGACATCCACCTCGAGCCGTTCGAGAAGATGATCCGCGTGCGCCTTCGCCAGGATGGTGCGCTCTACGAGCTGTCCTCCCCACCGCTGCGCATGCGCGCGCCGATCACGTCCCGGCTCAAGCTGATGGCCGAGCTGGATATCGCCGAGAAGCGCGTGCCGCAGGACGGACGCATCAAGCTGCGTGTGCAGAACCGCATGGTGGACCTGCGCGTCTCCACGCTGCCCACCATCTACGGCGAGAAGATCGTGCTGCGCGTGCTCGACCAGTCCAACCTGAACGTGAACCTGGAGAGCTTCGGATTCCAGCCGGAGTCCATGAAGCGCTTCCTGAAGGCCATCGAAAGTCCGTACGGCATGGTGCTGGTCACCGGGCCGACGGGGTCGGGTAAGACCACGACGCTCTACTCCGCGCTCTCCCGCATCAACAAGCCGGACGTGAACATCATGACCGCCGAGGACCCGGTCGAGTACAACCTGGTAGGCATCAACCAGGTCAACGTGAACGAGGACATCGGGCTCTCCTTCGCCATCGCCCTGAAGGCGTTCCTGCGCCAGGACCCCAACATCGTCATGGTCGGCGAGGTACGCGACCTGGAGACCGGCGCCATCGCGGTGAAGGCCGCACTCACCGGTCACCTCGTGCTGTCCACGCTGCACACCAACGACGCGCCCTCCAGCATCGACCGCATGATCGACATGGGTATCGCACCGTTTCTGGTGGCTTCCTCGGTGAACTGCATCGTCGCGCAGCGGCTGCTCCGCCGCCTGTGCAAGAGCTGCCGCGAGCCGATGGAGCCCCACGAAGAGCTGCTGGCCGAGCTGCAGCTGCCGCGCGCGGCTCTGACCAAGGACACGGTGATCTACCGCAACAAGGGATGCCAGGACTGTCACGGCACCGGATACGCCGGGCGGACAGGCGTGTACGAGGTGTTCCAGCTCTCGGCGCGTGTCCGGAAGATGATATTGGACCGCGCGTCGACCGGCGAGCTGAAGGGCGTGGGGATGCAGGAGGGGATGCTGTCCCTCCGCCAGGACGCCCTGCGCAAGATGCTGCTCGGAGAGACGAGCCCCGAAGAAGTGCTCAGGGAGACGGCGGCCGATTGAGGCCCTAGGAGAAATGACGATGGTCACGTTGCGTGCCCTGCTCGAGGAAATGGTCAAGGTCCGGGCTTCGGACCTGCACATCACCGCCGGCGTGGCGGCCAACCTGCGCGTGGACGGGGAGCTGACGCCGTCCAAGATCAGCGGGGTGCTCACGCCGGAGGTCACCCAGAGGCTCGCCTACTCGGCCCTGAACGACGAGCAGAAGAAGAAGTTCGAGAACAGCAACGAGCTGGACTTCTCCTTCGGCGTCAAGGGGCTCGCACGGTTCCGCGGCAACTGCTTCGTGCAGCGCGGCGTCGTGACCATGGTCATCCGCGTGATTCCCTTCGAGGTCGTGCCGTTCGAGTCCCTGGGACTGCCCAGCTCCGTGCAGGCGCTCGGCCAGCTGCCGCAGGGATTGGTGCTGCTGACCGGCCCGACCGGGTCCGGCAAGTCCACGACCCTCGCGTCGCTGATCGACCGGATCAACTCCGAGAAACCGGTGCATATCGTCACCATCGAGGATCCCATCGAGTTCATGCACAGCCACAAGCGGGCCATCGTGAACCAGCGCGAAGTGGGCTCCGACACCCACTCCTTCAAGGACGCGCTGAAGCACGTGCTGCGGCAGGACCCGGACGTGATCCTCCTGGGTGAGATGCGGGATCCGGAGACCATGGAGACGGCGCTGACCGTGTCCGAGACGGGACACCTGTGCTTCGCCACGCTGCACACCAACTCGGCCGTGGAGTCGATCACCCGCATCGTCGACTCGTTCTCCGCGGACCGCCACAACCAGATCTACTCGCAGCTGGCCTTCGTGCTGAAGGGCGTGGTGACGCAGGCGCTGCTGCCCAAGGTGGCGGGAACGGGTCGGGCCATGGCCGCGGAGGTGATGATCTGCACGCCGGCGATCTCCGCGTTGATCCGGGAGGGCAAGATCCACCAGATCTACAGCCTTCTCCAGGCCGGCCAGAAGCACGGAATGCAGACCATGAACCAGGCGCTCGTCAATCTCGTGAACCGCCGCGAGATCTCCTACGACGTCGCGATCAGCCGGAGCCCCGACGCTCGAGAGCTCGGGGGCATGCTCGGGCGGACCGCGGCGGTGGCATAGCCAGGGGGAGTCACCGTGATCACCTACCAGTGGAGAGGCAGGACCGTCGGCGGGGAGAACCTGAGCGGAGAGCTCACGGCGAAGAGCCGGACGGAGCTCCTGGCCGCGCTGCGCAAGAAGAAGATCATCGTCACGTCGGTCCGGCAGAAGGCGAAGGAAGTCAACCTCAAGCTGCCCTTCGGCAACGGCATCGGCACGAAGGACCTGGCGGTATTCACGCGGCAGTTCGCCACGATGATCAACGCGGGGCTCCCGCTCGTGCAGTGCCTGGACATTCTGTCCCGGCAGCTCGACAAGCAGCTCTTCCGCGACACCACCAAGAAGGTCATGAACGACATCGAGGCCGGCTCGACGCTCACCGAGTCCCTGGCCAAGCATCCCAAGGTGTGGGACGAGCTCTACGTGAACATGGTCAACGCCGGCGAGACGGGCGGTATCCTGGACACCATCCTCCTGCGCCTCGCGGACTACATCGAGAAGATCGAAGCGCTCAAGCGCAAGATCAAAGGCGCCATGATGTACCCGGCGGTCGTGCTCTTCGTGGCCATCGGCGCGACCCTGTTCATGCTCATGTTCATCATCCCGACCTTCGCTCGGATGTTCGCCGACTTCGGCGCGGAGCTGCCGCTGCCGACCCGCATCGTCCTGATGATGTCCAACGCGATCCGCGCCTGGTGGTGGGCGGGTCTGGCCGGCGTGATCGGCACGGTCATCGCGTTCCAGCGCTACTACAAGACGGACAAGGGCCGGCACGTCATCGACGGGTTGCTGCTGAAGGTGCCGGTGCTCGGCGACGTGCTGCGCAAGGGCTCGGTGTCGAGGTTCACCCGGACGCTGGGGACGCTGGTGTCCTCCGGCGTGCCCATCCTCGACGGCCTGGAGATCACGGCGAAGACAGCCGGCAACGTGATCGTGAAGGACGCGGTCATGATGGCGCGGGCCTCGATCCGGGAAGGCGACACGATCTCGAACCCGCTCCGGCAGTCGGGCGTGTTTCCGCCGATGGTGGTGCAGATGATCACCGTGGGCGAAGAGACCGGTGCCCTGGACGAGATGCTCACGAAGATCGCGGACTTCTACGACTCCGAAGTGGACACCGCCGTGGACGCCCTGACCTCGATCATCGAGCCCGTGATGATCGTGGTGATGGGCGCGATCGTCGGTGCCATGGTCGTCGCCATGTACCTCCCGATCTTCCGCATGGTCAACGTCATCGCGGGCTGAGAGCGGAGCGGGAATGCACGACCGCGGAGCCGCAGGAGAGCTCGCGTCCGAGGTACGCGCGCTCATCCTGGTGCGGCTGCTGGTGCTCTCGGTTCTCGGCGTGGCCATGCTCTGGGCGCACCACGCCGGGAGCCTGGAGGTGTCGCCGGGGCCGGTGCTCGGGCTGCTCGGTGGCGCCTGGGGACTGACGCTGCTGTACTGGATGGGGCTCCGCGTGGGTGTGTCCCTGGGGAGCCTCGTCGCCGTCCAGATCGCGCTCGACCTCGTCATCGAGACGATCCTGGTGACCGGCACGGGCGGGACCTCGAGCCCGATGGTGCTGCTCTACTTCCTGACGACCTTCACCGCCGGCGTCTTCCTGTTCCGGCGCGGGGCCCTGCTGACCGCGGCCTCCGCCGGAGCGGCCTTCGCCGGGGTGGCCTGGTTCGTCGGCGACGGCGGCGTGCGGCTCTCCGCGGCGCGCGCCGGCTACGAGATCGGCGTGCACGCCGGCGCGCTGCTCCTGCTCGCGCATCTCTCCGCGCTGCTGGCCGAGCGCTCCCAGAAGAGCCGGGAACGCCTGGAGTCCGCCGAAGAGGAGCTGGAGCGCGTCTCGGTCCGCACCGACCGGGTGCTGGAGAACATGCCCATCGGCGTGCTCACCGGCTCCAAGGACGGCCGGGTCGTCCGCGCGAACCGCGCCGCCCGGGAGATGCTCTCGCTCCCCGAAGGGCAGGAGCTTCCCGGCGAGGACCTCATCGCCCTGCTCGACGACCTCTCGCCGGCCCTGCCCGACGCGCTGGAGAGCATCTTGACCACCCGCAAGTGGGCCCACCGCGAGGAAGTGCTCCTTCGCCGCGGCAACGAACAGCGCTCCATCGGCGTGTCCGTCGTGCCGCTGGACGACGAGACCGAGAGCGTCATCGTGACGCTGACCGACGTCGGCGAGATCCGCCGCATGGAGCAGGAGATGCGCCGCTCCGAGCAGCTGGCCACGCTGGGCGAGCTGGCCGCGGGCGTGGCGCACGAGATCCGTAATCCGCTCGCGTCCATCTCCGGCGCCGCCCAGGTGCTGCGCAGCGAGGTCAAGGGCACGGGCGAGGACGCCGAGCTGATGGACCTCATCGTGAGCGAGTCCGACCGGCTCAACCGGATCATCGACGGCGTGCTGGACTACACCCGGGACCACTCCGGATCGAAGAGCCCCCACGACCTCGCCGCCACCGCCCGTGAAGTGGTGCGCATGCTGCTGCACGACAAGCGGCTCACGCTCGGCAAGACCATCCTCGTCGAGTTCCCGCAGGCCCAGGACTTCCGAGCGGAGGTCGAGGAAGGCGGCATGAAGCAAGTCTTCTACAATCTCGCCAGGAACGCGCTCGAGGCGATGGGCGTGGGCGGCATCCTGCGCATCACCGGCGAGAGCGGGGGCGATGGCGTGCTGCACGTCGTCTTCCGCGACACCGGCGTGGGCATCCCCGCGCACGAGCTGGAGCACATCTTCAAGCCGTTCCACACGTCGAAGCCGGGCGGCACGGGCATGGGGCTGTCCATCGCCAGCCGGATCGTCGAGGGGAACGGCGGCAGCATCCGGGCGAAGAGTACGCCAGGTCTCGGCACGGCCTTCACGATCGAGCTGCCCGCCGCAGTTCGGCAGTCATTCGCCGCGCCTCCGCGGCCGAAAGAGGAGGAAGCCCCGAGCGGCAGGACCGAGGACCGGGCGGAAGCCCGAGCGAGGAGCTGATGGCCGAGGGACGCATCCTGATCGTCGACGATGAAGAGGGGCTTCGCCGCCTCCTCTCCATCCTGCTCTCCAAGGAGGGCTACGAGGTCGTCGCTGCGGCGAACGGCTCCGACGCCATCGCCCAGTTCGAGAAAAACGTCGTCGACCTCGTCATCACCGACATCAAGATGCCGGGCATGTCCGGCATCGAGCTGCTGCAGGCCATCCGCGCGCTCGATCCCGCGGTGCCGGTCATCGTGATGACGGCGTACGCGTCCCTGGACACGGCCATCGAGGCGGTGAACCAGGGCGCCTTCCACTACTTCGTGAAGCAGACGCGCAACGAGGAGATCAAGCTGGTCGTCAAGCGCGCGCTGGAGATGGCGCGGCTCAAGACCGAGAACCGCTACCTGCGCCACGAGATGAAGAAGACGCTCCAGCCGCGCAAGATCATCGGGCAGAGCGTGGCCATCCAGGAAGTCTTCGAGACCGTGCGCAAGGTGGCGAAGTCCGACTCGACCGTGCTGCTCTGCGGCGAGAGTGGAACCGGCAAGGAGCTCTTCGCCCGCGAGATCCACAGCGCCTCCAAGCGCGCCGGCGGCCCCTTCGTCTCCATCAACTGCGGCGCGCTGCCGGAGAGCCTGCTCGAGTCCGAGCTCTTCGGGCACGTGAAGGGCAGCTTCACCGGCGCCATCCGTGACAAGGAAGGCCTCTTCACCGTGGCGCGCGGCGGCACGTTCCTGCTGGACGAGGTGGGGGAGACCTCGCTCGCCATCCAGGTGAAGCTGCTGCGGGTGCTGCAGGAGCGGGAGATCATCCCGGTCGGCGGGCAGAAGCCGATCAAGGTGGAGGTGCGCGTCGTGGCGGCGACGAACAAGGACCTCGAGCACGAGGTCGAAATGGGTGCGTTCCGGCCGGACCTCTTCTACCGGCTGAACGTGATCCCCGTGACGTTGCCGCCGCTCCGCGACCGCCGCGAGGACATCCCCATGCTCGTGGATCACTTCCTGCGCCACTACTGCTCGCTGGCCGAGCGGCGCCTCATGCAGCTCGACGACGCAGCGATGAGGGCGCTCGTCGACTACGACTGGCCCGGCAACGTGCGGGAGCTGGAGAACGTGATCGAGAGGGGCGTGATCCTGCAGGAGGGGGAACGGCTCACGCCCGAGGCGCTTCCCGAGCGGGTGCTGAACGGCAGGTCGCGCGGGCAGGCCCCGCGCGCCCCCTCGGGGTCCGGATCCACCCTCGAAGAGCTGGAGAAGGCATACCTCATCGAGGTGCTGGAGACGACCGGCTGGCACAAGAAGAAGGCATCCGCCATCCTCGGCATCAACTCCTCCACGCTCTACCGCAAGATCCAGCGCTACGGCCTGGAGCCGTCGTCGTCGATCAAGAACGACGAATAGTTGCAAGAGTCCGCGCCGGCCGCGGCGCACGCGCTCAATTCCCGCTCACGTAGGCCGGTCTCCGGTCCGATGCTCCCTGCGTGACGACTTCGGCCACCGTGCATTCTGCGGCGCTCCATTGCAGGAACCGGTGCGGACCCGGATGACGGCGGGAGGGGAAGGCCGGCCGGTTCCGGCCCAAGTCGTTGTCGAAGCACGGCTTGCGGGGTCCGGTCGAGGGAGGCTGCGTCTGGCACGCCTCCTGCGTTTCGGCGCAAGTGCGTGACCCAGCAGCTCCCAAGGCAGCAGGACTTCCAGGAGGAACTCGAATGCTTCGCGGAACCAAGGGCTTCACCCTGATCGAGCTCATGATCGTGGTCGTGATCATCGGCATCCTCGCGGCGATCGCCATCCCGAACTTCATGGGTATGACCAACCGGGCGAAGGTCGCCCAGGTCAAGTCGACGATGCACACCGTGCAGGTGACGGCGGAAGACTTCTCGACCCGGAACAACGGGCAGTATCCGGCGAACGCGGCAGCCGTCACCGCGGACGGCGGTCTCGTGTTCGCGAACTTGCTCCCGGGCGGCACCGCGGCGGCGGTCGGTACGATGCCGATCAACCCGTTCACGCAGGCGGCCACGACGCTCGACTGGAGCGCCGCTCTGGGCACGGCTCCGGCCACGGATGCGTCGGGTGGTGTGTCGATCAACGTCGTGCAGACGGTGGTCGGTGGCGCGTTCGACGCCTACGACATCCTCGGTGAGGACGATGCGGGTGCGGTGCTCTCGCTGGTGCTGACGAACCAGTAAGCATTCCGGACCTGAGACCCGACGAGGCGGGGCGAGCGATCGCCCCGCCTTTCGGCTTTCCGGGGCCCCCTCAATTCGCTCCGGCGGGGCGCCGATGTCCCGAACAGCCACGGAACGCGGAGGAACCACGCTTTGTCCCACGGAAAACCCATCGATGTTCGCGGTATCGAGAAGGTGTTCCGCTCCAAGATCCTGCAGCGGCCCACGCGCGCGCTCCACGGCGTGGACCTGGAGATCGAGGAAGGCGAGATCTTCGGATTTCTCGGCCCCAACGGGGCCGGCAAGACCACGACGATCCGCATCCTGCTCGGCCTGATCCGCCCAACGGCGGGCTCCGGCCACGTGCTCGGCCGCGCCTTCGGCAGCGTGGAGTCGCGGCGGGAACTCGGCTTCCTCCCGGACTCGCCGAACTTCTACCAGTACCTCACCGCGCGCGAGCTGCTCGACTTCGCCGGGAAGCTGCACGGCATCGCCTCCCCGGAGCGCGCGCGCCGCATCGAGGACACGCTGGACCGTGTCGGCCTCGCCGGGCCGGCTCGCTCACGGCGGCTGCGCACCTACTCCCGCGGGATGCTGCAGCGCGTCGGGATCGCCCAGGCCATCCTGCACCGGCCGCGCCTGGTGATCCTGGACGAGCCGATGAACGGCCTGGATCCCATTGGCCGCGCCGAGTTCCGGGATCTCGTGCTCTCGCTCAAGCGCGACGGCGTCACCGTGTTCCTCTCCTCCCACGTGCTCGCCGACATCGAGACCACCGCCGACCGCGTGGCCATCCTGGACCGCGGGCGGATCGTGCGCGCGGGATCTCTCCGTGAGATCCTGGCCGGTGACGGACGGACGATCGAGCTGTCCTTCGAGCTTGCGCCGGGCGAAGCGCTGTCGGCTGTCTCGCGGCGGCTTGGCGAGTTCCGCCGCGGACCGGACGGCTGGATCGGCGAGGCGAAGGATCCCGCGGACGCTTCGGCCGCGGTGCGCGCCGTGCTGGACGCCGGCGGGCGGCTGATCGAGTACGGCCGGAAGCGCGTCACCCTGGAGGCGTTCTTCGTGAGCCAGGTGAGCGGCCGTGACGGCCGCGGCGTGCAGCGCAGCGGCGGGCCGGAATCGTCCGGGCTGCTCCCGCGTCCCGGAACGAAGCCGCAGGAGGTGCGCACGTGAGTCACGCCGTGATCCTCGCGCGCAATACGTTCCGGGAGTCGGTCCGGGACCGCGTGCTCGTGGCCGTGCTCGCGTTCGGAGCCGTATTCGTGGCCGCGTCGGTCGTGCTCGCCCCGCTGACCCTCGGCGAGCAGGAGCGCGTCGTCCGCGACCTCGGCCTCGCCGCCATCAGCTTCTTCACGCTGCTGCTCATCGTGCTGCTCGGCACCGCCATGGTCTACCGCGAGGTCGAGCGCCGCACGATCCAGACGATCCTCACGCTTCCGGTGAGCCGGCCGGCGTTCATCCTCGGCAAGTTCCTGGGCTTCTACGCCACGGTGCTGGTCAGCCTCCTGCTGCTCGCCGCGGTCTACCTGGCTGTGGTTGCGTTGTTCGGCGGCGGCGTGCGCGTGCACCTGCTGGCGACGCTCGGGCTGGCGGCGCTGGAGGCGATGGTCGTGACGTCGGTCGCCATCCTCTTCTCGACGATCGCCTCGCCGCTGCTGTCGGCGGTGTTCACGTTCCTCGTGTTCGTCGCCGGGCACCTGGCGCAGGACGTGAAGCGGCTCACCGAGGTAGCGGACAATCCCGGGCTCGGTGCCGCCACCTCCGTCATCGCCGCGGTGCTGCCCGCGCTGCACCACTTCGACGCGCGCAACAACCTGCTGGCCGGAATCGCCGTTCCGCCGGCCCAGCTCGGGGCGTGCGCGGCGTACGCGGTGCTGTACTCGGCGGCGGTGCTGGCGGTGACGATCCTCGCGTTCGGGCGGCGGGACTTCGAATGATCCGCGCTGCCGTGCTGCTGGCCGTGGCGCTCGCGCTCGGAGCCGGCGCGAACGCGGCCGGCGGGAGAGCAGCCGCCGCGCGGGTCACCGGCGAATACGACGAGGACTTGATGTACCTGCCCGAGGGCCGGATCCTGCGCATGGCGAGCCTCGGGCACCGCGCGTTCGCCGCGGATCTCGTCTGGCTCAAGACGATCCAGTACTACGGCGCGCAGCGGCTGACCACGCGCACCTACGACCAGGCCGAGCGACTCTTCCAGGCCATCTATGATCTGGATCCGCACTTCAAGGGGGCCACGCGCTTCGGCGCGCTCGTGCTGGCGCAAGACGCCGGCAACCCGCAGGGCGCGCTGACCTTGCTCGAACGCGCCCGCCGCGAGCATCCCGCGGACTGGGAGTACCCCTTCGACGAGGGCTTCGTCTGTCAGACGGTGACGAAGGAGTACGCGCGCGCGGGCGAAGCGTACCGTGCCGCCTCCGAGCTGCCCGGAGCGCCGGATCTGGCCATCCGCCTCGCCGGCATCTCCTTCGCCAAGCTCGGCGACCGCGCCTCGGCCCGGGAAGTGTGGCGGTCCCTCCTCGACGAGACCGACAACGAGATGCTGGTGCGGATCGCCGAGCGGAGCCTGGCGAACCTCGACATGGAGGACGCGCAGGATCTGCTGACCGAGGCGGCGGCGCGCTTCCGGGAGGAACGCGGCCGGGACGCTGCCGACTGGGGCGAGCTGATGGCGGCCGGACTCCTGGACCGCGTTCCCGTCGAACCGTTCGGCGGGGCCTACTACCTGGATGCGGGCTCCGGCAGGGTCTGGTCCACGACCCACGTCGACCGGCGGATGGCCCAGGAACGGGACATCTTCGCCGGGCTCGTGCAACGGCTCCGGCAGGCCGATGGAAGGTGGCCGGCCGGGCTCGACGCTGTCGTGGAGCAAGGGCTCGCACATTTCGGGCCCTGGGAGCCGTTCGGCCTGCGCCTCACGTACGATGTCTCCACCGGCGTCGTGGCCTGGAACCCGCCGTGGCCCGAGATCGAGCCCGGCAAGCACGGGGAGGCGAAGCTGTGAACGCGAAGCTCGTGCTGCTCGCCGTGCTGGGCGCCGCCTGCGGCAGCTTCCTGAACGTGGTGATCTGGCGGCTGCCGCGGAAGATGTCGGTCGTCACGCCGCGCTCGCGCTGTCCGGAGTGCTCGAAGCCGATCGCGCCGTGGGACAACGTGCCGCTCGTCTCCTGGATCTTCCTGCGGGGACGGTGCCGCGGCTGCGGCGCGGGCATCCCGGTGCGCTATCCGTTCGTCGAGGCGGTGACCGCGGCGCTCTTCGTGCTGGCCGGCCTGCACGCCGCGGAGCCGCTGACTCTCGCGTTCACGCTGCTCTTCCTCTCCGCGATGGTCGTAGTCACGTTCATCGACCTGGACCACATGATCATCCCGGATGTGATCACCATTCCGGGGATGGCGCTCGGGCTGATCGCCGCGTTCCTGGGTGCAGCCGTGGAGCCGGGGCAGGCGCTCGTCGGCGTGCTGGCCGGCGGCGGCGGGCTCTTCGCCGTGGCCACCGCCTACCGCGCCGCGACCGGCCGTGACGGCCTCGGCGGTGGCGACATCAAGCTGCTCGGCATGGTCGGCGCCTTCCTCGGACCGGTCGGCGCGTTTCTCACCGTGCTGATCGGCTCTCTCGCGGGAACGCTCTTCGCCTGCGCGCTCATGCTCAACCACCGCGCGAGCCGCACGGCTGCGCTCCCCTTCGGAACCTTCCTCGCCCCCGGTGCCGTCCTCGTGCTCTTCCTCGGCGCGCGCATCGTGAGCTCCTACTGGGGCCTGTTCTGATGTCCGGCGCCTCGGCAACGACGAGGCGTCGTCCCGCTCCCGAAACCGCCGCGGGGCCGAACCGGCCGCCGCGTCGCCCTTCGCCTGGGAGACCTCCGGCGTCCTCGAAGAACGAGCGCCGTCCGGTCGCCGCCGTGGCGTTCGCCGTGTTCCTGGGCGCGCTCGTGGTCGTGCTCCTGCAGGTGAGCGCGCGGCTGCGGGACACGCTCGAGGAACGGCTCGGGCGAAGCCTGCAGGCGGCGGCGGACCTCTCCGCGGAGGCGATGCGCTCCGAAGGAACGGAGCTGGAGCCCGGCGGCGGACTTTGGCTGCGGCTCGAGGAGATCCGCCGCGTCACCTCGGTGACGGACATCTGGATCTACGACCGCGCGGGGCGCCTGCTCGGCGGCTCGACCGAGGGGACGCGCGCCGCGGCGGTGCCGAGCCGGGTGCTGCTCGGCGAGCGGCCGGTCGACGCGCCAGCATCCGAGCCACGCCGGCCGGAGCACGACGCGGCCGGAGGACTCTCGCTGCTCGTGCCGCTGCCGCAGGAGTCGGGCGCGGGGGCGCTGCTGCTGCGTCTCGACGGCGAGGCGCAGAGCGGGCTCGCGGCGGTCGACTTCGTCTTCCAGGTGGCCAAGGCCGTCGGGCTCGTAGCGGTGGCCGCCGGGCTGCTCGTGCTGCTCCGCTGGGTCGCGCGCGGGCCGGTGCTGCCGTCCGCGGGCTCGCCGCCGCCTTCCTCCGACGTGGACCTCGTGCTCGGCACCATGCGCGAGGTGATGACCACGCTCAAGGACAGCGAGACGCAGTACCGGGACCGCGTGACGGCGGCGGAGGCCGACGCGGAGCTGTGGCGGCAGACGAGCGATCTCATCCTCGAGTCTCTGCCCTCTGGCGTCGTCGCCTTCGACTCCGCCGGCCGGATCACGCTTTTCAACCGCGCCGCCGAGGAGATCCTGGCGGTGCCGGCACGGACCGTGCGCGGGCGGACTCTCGCCGACGCGCTCGGCGGGGACGATCCGGTGGCTCGCCTCGGGCATCCCGCGCCACGCACCGAGCTGGCTCGGACCGACGCGGCGGGCCGCGCGCGCTGGCTCGGCATCTCCGGCTCGGTGCTGCGCCGTCACGACGGCGCGCCGATCGGCGGGATCCTGGTCGTCTCCGACCTGACGGAGACGAAGACGCTCCGCGAGCAGATGGAGCTGAAGGACCGGCTCTCCGCGGTGGGAGAGATGTCCGCGGGGCTGGCGCACGAGATCAAGAACTCGCTGCACTCCCTGATGGGCTTCGCCAACCTGCTGCGCGAGGACTTCCCGGCGGAGCCGCCGCTCCCGGTGCGCGGCATCCTCACCGAGGTGGAGACGCTGGAGGCGATGGTGAAGGGCATTCTCGAATTCTCGCGACCTTCGCTCCTGGTGAAGGCGCCGGTCTCGGTGAACGATCTCGTGCGGGACGTGGCCGACTCCGTGGCCGAGGCCGCCCGCCGGGCCGGCGTCGACGTTCGCCTGGAGACCGACGAGGCCGTGCCGCCGGCGTGCATCGACGCGGAGGCCGTTCGCCGCGCGTTCCTGAACCTGGCGAAGAACGCCGTCGAGGCGATGGAGAAGGGTGGGACGCTCACGATCGCCACCCGTCCGTCCGAAGGAACGCCTGGGGAGGTGCGCGTCGCGTTCCGGGACACGGGCCCGGGGATTCCCGAGGCGGACCGCCAGAGGATCTTCACGCCGTTCTGGTCCACGAAGCGGGACGGCTCCGGCCTGGGGCTCGCGCTCGCGCACAAGACGGTGACCGACCACGGTGGGCGGCTCGCGCTGCTCTCCCGCGTCGGAGTCGGTTCCGAGTTCGTGATCCACTTCCCGGTGGAGGGTTGACCCGTGAGGAAGCGGCTCGTGCTCGTGGAGGACCGCGAGACCACGCGCGAGATGCTGGCCGAGACGATGCGCCGCCGCGGCTGGGAAGTCGTGGCCGGCGGGTCGGTGGCCGAGGGCCGGCGCCTGCTCGAGGAGCGCGCCGCGGACCTGCTGCTCACCGACCTGCAGCTTCCGGACGGCTCCGGGCTCGCGCTGCTGGCGCACGGCACGGCCCGGGACGCGCGGCTCCCGGTCATCGTGATGAGCGCCTTCGGCACGATCGAGATCGCCGTGGAGGCGATGAAGAACGGCGCGTACGATTTCGTGACCAAGCCCTTCGACACGAATCATCTCGTCTCGCTGATCACCCGCGCCGCGGAGCGCCGGCCGCGCGCCCAGGACTCGGGCGAAGCGCCGCCGGCGGCCGACCGCGGCGGCCTCGCCGGCGAGAGCCCGGCCATCCGCGCGACGATCGCCGCGGCGCGCAAGGTGGCCCCGAGCGACGCCACCGTGCTCGTGCTGGGGGAGAGCGGCACCGGCAAGGAGCTCGTCGCCCGCGCGATCCACGCCTGGAGCGGGCGCTCCGCCGGCCCGATGCTCGCCGTGAACTGCGCGGCCATCCCCGGCGAGCTCATGGAATCGGAGTTCTTCGGCGCGGAGCGCGGCTCGTACACCGGCGCGAACTCGCGCAAGCTCGGCAAGGTGGAGCTGGCCTCCGGCGGCACACTCTTCCTGGACGAGATCGCCGAGCTGCCCGCCGCGCTTCAGGCCAAGCTGCTGCGCGTGCTGCAGGAGCGCACGTACATGCGCGTCGGCGGCACCGAGGAGCTGCACACCGACATCCGGGTCATCGCCGCGACGAACCGCAATCTTACCGAGCTGGTCGAGCGCGGCGATTTCCGCGAGGATCTGTACTACCGCGTGGCGGTGTTTCCGATCCGCGTCCCCGCGCTGCGCGAGCGTCCGGAGGACATCGCACCCCTGGCCCGGGAGCTGGCCGGCCGCGCCGGCGCGTCCGTCACGGAGGAGGGCATCGCCGTGCTCGAGTCCAGGGCCTGGCCCGGAAACGTCCGCGAGCTTCAGAACGCGCTCGAGCGCGCCGTCATCCTGGCGGAAGGCGAGCCGATCGGGCCGGAGCACTTCGAGGGCGAAGACGCGCTGCGCGGCGAGGTGGCGCTCCCGGTCGGCGCTTCGCTCAAGGACGTGGGGCGAAGGGCGCTGCGCCTGGCCGAGGAGCGGGCCATCCGTGGAGCGCTGGCCGAGTCCCGCGGGAACAAGGCCGAGGCCGCGAGGCGGCTCGGCATCTCGTACAAGACGCTGTGGTCCAAGCTGAAGGAGTACGAAATGGGGTGACGCGGATCCTGACTCCCATCGCGGCGCTGCTGCTCCCGTGCGGAGCCTTCGCCCAGGCCATCTCCGGCACGCCGGCCGAGCCGCGCGGCTCCGCCGCTCCGGTCGTGCTCGATCATCTCGAGGCGCCGAAGGAGATCGCGCTGGGGACGATGGCGCTGCGCGTGTGGGCCGTGCTCCGCCAGGAAGGCGGTGCCGCCTCCATCACCGGCGCCGAGATGCGCTTCGGGGACGGCGACGACGCGCAGGCCGTCCCGATGGAGGCACTGGACGGCGCGTTCGACTCGCCGATCGAGGAAGCGGTCGGCACGGTGGACACGTACTCGTGGGTGCAGGACGGCCAGCACGAGTGGGAGCTCTCCGCCACGACCGACGTCGGCGCGCCGGCCGTCGTGAGCCGCGGCGTGATCCGCGTGAAGGGCCGCATCTCCACGCCGGACCTCCTGCTCTTCGATGCGCGCGGTACGGCGCAGCCCTGGATCGGGAGCGGCGCCGGCGGCTTCGCTCCGTCGGGCGCGCTGGAGTCCGGTCTGCCGGTCTTCGCCCCGTTCCTCACCGACGCGGACAAGGATGGTCTCGTCGACGTCGTCGGCCCGACCGAGCACGGCCGGGTGCGCATCTGGAAGAACCGCGGCTCGGGCCGCTTCGAGGTGGTGCGGACGCTGGAGATCGGTCGCGAGACGGTGTGCGGCGTGTTCGGGGACGTGGACGGCGACGGCCGCGCCGACCTCGTCACCGCGACCGCCCGGCAGACGCTGGAGGTCCGGCGGAGCCTGGCCGACGATCCCGACTTCGCCACGAGCCTGACGTTGGCGCCCGAGCACCTGGCGCTCGCCGACCTGACCGGGGACGGCCGGGCGGAGATCTGCGTCGCGCTGCTGGGTCTGTCCCAGGGGGAGATCCAGGTCTGGACCGAGGGCGAGAACGGGTTCTGGGCCCCCAGCCACCGCCTGGAGGCTCCCCCGGAGGGTCGCGGGCGGATCCGCCAGCTGGTCCCGGGACGGGGGGGTTCGGGGCTCCTGGTCGTCTCGGAGGTCCCCGGCGAAGCAATGCTTGAGTCCTGGGTACCCCCTGCCGATACGAAAGCCGTGTCCGTACCGGTATGCCGCGCGCGCTATCGAGTGCCCGGCGAGCCGGTGCAGGTCGTGGCCGGGCGCTTCTCGGAAGAGACGCGCTGGGCGGCCGCGGTCCGGGAAGGACCCGGCGCGGCGCTCTACGGCATCCGGGAGCCGGCGGAGCTGGTTGTCCTCGGCACACTGGAAGAAGTGCCGGAAGCAGTCGGGGTTCTGGACCTCGACGGCGACGGAGACGACGACCTGGTGACGGGTGGGAGCGAGCTTCGCCTCTGGATCAACGTCCGGGGCGAAGAGCTGCGGGAGGCCGGCGAGTCTCCCTACCTGCTCGACAGCCCGGTGGTCGCGCTCGCCTGCGGAAACCTGGACGAGCGGGGGTCCTAGAGGGCTCAGGCCCCCCCGAGGAGATGGAGGCAGCATGTTCAAGTTCAGTCGGGGAGCGAAGCGAACCGTCGGCCTCGACATCGGCTCCAGCTCCGTCAAGGTGGTCGAGTTCGACCACTCGGGCGAGGCTCCGAGACTCGTCAAGTTCGGGCGGTGCGGGCTCCTTCCGGAAGCGATCGTGGACGGCGAGATCATGGACCGCGACGTCGTCGTGGACACCATCGCCGAGCTCATGGAAGTGAACGACATCCACTCCCGGGACGTGGTCACCGCGGTGAGCGGACGCGCGGTCATCGTGAAGAAGATCCAGATGGACAAGATGACCGACGACGAGGCCCGCGAGGCGATCCGCTGGGAGGCCGAGCAGCACATCCCGTTCGACATCGACGACGTGTCGCTCGACTTCCAAGTGCTGAACCGCGACGCGACCCCGGAGCGGATGGACGTGCTGCTGTGCGCGGCGAAGCGGGAGATGCTCGAGGCCCGCGCGGAGCTGATCCGCTCCGCCGGTCTCGTGCCGGTGGTGATCGACATCGATTCGTTCGCCGTGCAGAACGCCTACGAGCACGCCTACGAGCATGCCGAGGGCTCGGTCACGCTGCTGCTGAACGTGGGCTGCTTCGTCACCAACGTGAACATCGTGAAGGACGGCGTGCCGTACTTCACCCGCGACCTGTCCTTCGCCGGCAACGCCATCTTGGAGGCGGTGCAGAAGGATCTGGGCGTCGATTACGAGGAGGCCAACGCCATCCTGGAAAACCCGGGAGAGGAGCGCAAGGACGATCTGGTTTCCATCGTCGGCTTCGTCGGCGAGGAACTGGCCGTGGGCATCGACAAATCGCTGTCGTACCTGCGCGCCTCGGGCGAGGCCGATCACGTGGACCGCATCGTGCTGTCCGGCGGGAGCGCCTTCGCGCCCGGCCTGCGCGAATCGATCGAGAAGCGTCAGGGCTCGCCGGTGGAGATCGCCAACCCGTTCCGCAACGTCACCTGGGACGACGGCGTCTTCGGCGACCACGATCCGAACCACGTCGGTCCCCAGTACATGGTCGCGGCGGGTCTCGCGCTGCGGACGGGAGGGGAGTGAGATGATCCGCATCAATCTGCTTCCGTACCACACGAAGAAGGCCGGGCCGCGCGGCGGTGGTGGAGGAGGCTTCGCCTTCGACCGCACGAAGTTCGTGCCACTGCTGGTTCTGGCCGTGGTCCTGGTGGGCTGCGTATCCACCATGATGGTCCAGGGTGCTCGGATGGTGGCGCTGCAGAACGACGTGACCAAGGCCAAGGAAGAGACCGAGCGCTACAAGCAGACCATCGCCCTGATCAACGAGATGGTGCGCAAGGAGCAGGAGCTGAACCGGCGCCTGGCCCTGGTGGAGACCCTCGACCGCGACCGCTTCAAGACCGTGCGCGTGCTCGACGAGGTCGCCCAGCGCGTGCCGCGCTACATGTGGCTCACGTCGATGAAGAACCTCTCGCCGCAGCGGGTGTCCTTCGACGGCTACGCGTTCTCGAACCTCGTCGTGTCCGATCTCATGTCGAGCCTCGAGGGTTCCGAACTGTTCGACAACGTCGAGCTCTCGGTCGTGCAGAGGAAGCTCGTGGAGGGTCAGCAGGCGGTGAACTTCACCGTGACGACCGAAGTCAACCCCGCACGGATCGTCGAGGGGAGCTAGGAGGCCGGCATGGCGAACATCGATTTCCGTGATCCGAACGTCCAGATCGCCGGGCTGGTCTGCTTCGTGGCCGTGGCGGTCGCCGGCGTCTTCTTCCTCACGCCGCTCCTGCCTTTCGGGTTCAAGCCGAAGGCGGAGCAGATCGCCACGCTGGAGCGCGAGTACGAGGAGATCTCCGCAGATTTGATGAAGGCCAAGCAGACGGCCAGCCGGCTGCCGCAGGTGCAGGCCGAGTACGAGCAGCTCGTGGCCCGGTGGGAGGAGGCCAAGACGCTCCTGCCCACGGAGAAGGAGATGGCCGAGCTGCTCACCCAGGTGACCGTGGCCGGGCAGCGCTCCGGCGTGGACTTCGTTCTCTTCGAGCCGAAGCCTCCGGTCCCGCGGGACATCTACCAGGAGAACGCGATCGCGGTGACGGTGCAGGGCGGGTACCACGAGATCGGGCTGTTCCTGGGACGCGTGAGCAACCTGCCGCGCATCGTGAACGTGAACCAGATCGACATGAAGAACGTCGTGAACCCGAACGACAAGGACCTGCCGCAGATGGTCGAGGCCAGCCTGCAGTTCGCCGCGTACACGCTGCTGCCCGAGGGCACGGCCCCGGCGGCGGCGGTGGACGGTCAACCACCGCAGGCTACCCAGGCCGCTGCCGCGGCTCCCGCAGGGGCTGCCCCGGCGAAGGGAGGGAACCGTGCTCACTAGCTTCCGGAAGCTCGGCGCGACCGCGGCGGTGCTCGGCGGCTCGCTCCTTTTCGCCGCGTGCGCGAAGGACGACGTCTCCAACCTCTTCGCCGGTGGAACGAGCTCCAAGGAGAAGCAGCCGATTCCGACGACGGTCGCGGAGACGCCGGTGCAGGCTGCTCCGGCCTCGGCCCCCGCTCCCGGGCAACCCGTGCCGGGCGCGGTGATGACCGATCCGGTGGCCGCGTCCAAGGTGGACGAGATCGAGCTCGTGGAGGGTCAGCCCATCCGCGAGCAGTCCATGAAGTACCGCTCCACCGATGTGCGCGACCCCTTCCGCTCCCTGATCACCGACGACACGAGCCGGTCCGATCTCGTGGACCTCTCCGTCGTCGAACTGGTCGGAATCGTGCTCGGCGAAGAGCCCTTCTGCATCGTGGAGGATGCGGAGGGGATCGCCTTCGTGCTCCGCAAAGGCGACGCGGTGAAGAACGGGCGAATCGTGTCCATCAACGCGGACACGGTGGTCGCCTCGCAAACGCTGCTCGGCTTCACGACGACGGTCCAGTTGAAACTGCAAGAGGAGAAAGAATCCCATGGCTAGGCACGACTTCTTCAGGGTGGGCTTCGCGCTTGGCCTCGCGATTCTCGGTATCGCCGCCGGCCCGGTGCTCGCCGTTCGCCCCGACATCGACACCACGGGGATGGCAGCTATCGACATCGACGTCCAGAACGCCTCCGCCGCGTCCGTACTGCGGCTGTTCTCGGAGTTCGCGGGCGTCAATATCATCGCGGGGCCGGAAGTGGACGGAAAGATCACCGCGGACCTGGAAGACATTCCCTGGCTCATCGCCTTCGACACCGTGCTGCGCACCAACGGCTACGGCTGGGAGCAGATGGGCGAAGACATCATCCGCGTCTCGACGCTCGAGAAGCTCAACAACGAGCGCGTGAACGAGGAAGTGCTGGAGCGCAAGCGCGAGGACTTCCTGCCCATCGAGACCGACGTCATCCTCGTCAGCTACGCCAAGGCGGACGAGATGAAGAAGTCGCTCGAGACGCTGCTGACCGGCCGCGGAAAGATCGAGACCGACGAGCGCACCAACGCGCTCATCGTGACCGACATCGCCAGCCGCATCGAGCGGGTGCGGGCCATGGCGCTGCGGCTCGACAAGAAGACCCCGCAGGTGGAGATCAACGCCAAGCTCGTGGACGTGGACAAGCGCTCCATCCGCGACCTGGGCATCACCTGGGACCTCACCGGCCTGAACGAGGGCGACGCCTCCGCCGACTTCTCGGTGACGGCCCCCACGGCCAACCCGGTCGGCGTCGTGGACTTCAGCCTGATCGGCACCGATGCGGACTTGACCGCGACGCTCGACATGCTGGAGCGCGAGGACAAAGCCCACATCATTTCCAACCCCAGGATCACGACCGCTGACAACAAGGAAGCGATGATCCTGGTCGGTAAGAAGATCCCGCTGGTGGTCTCGGACGAGGCCGGAAACGCCATCACCGAGCTCACCACCATCGGCATCAAGATGTCGGTCACGCCTCACGTGAACCAGGACAACCGCATCACCCTGGACCTGCGGCCCGAGGTCTCCGACCTCTCCGCCCAGGCCACGGTGCAGGGCGGCATCGTCATCGTCACCTCCGAGGCGCGCACCCGCGTGATCGTCGACAACGGCCAGACCGCGGTGATCGGCGGCCTGGTGCGCACGAACGAGTCCAGCGTGGAGAGCGGCGTGCCGTTCCTCATGGACGTTCCGCTGCTCGGCTACCTCTTCCGCAGCACGAACAACGTCAAGGAAGAACGCGAGCTGCTGATCTTCGTCACGCCGACCATCGTCGGGGACATGTCCGAAGGCTAGACGCGACGGCCGAACCGGCCGGAAGGAAGGCGAGCGGCGCCGGGGGCGAGAGCTCCCGGCGCTTCGTCTTTCCAGGGGTTCCGGGGCCGCTGCGATCGGGGTATGTTGTGCGGCTCAGGAGGAGGAGCGAAGCGTTGCCCTGGGTCTCCCTGATCGGGTTCATGTGCTCCGGGAAGTCCTCCACCGGCCGGACGCTCGCGCGGCAGCTCGGCTGGCCGCACTTCGACACGGACGCGCTCATCGTCGAGCGGACCGGGATGGAGATCGAGGAGATCTTCCGCCTGCAGGGCGAAGAGGCCTTCCGCGAGCTCGAGCTGCTCATCGTGGAGGAGCTGCCTCCCGAGCGGGACTTGGTGCTCTCGACCGGCGGGGGCCTCGTCGTGAGCGAGCCGGCCATGGAGATCCTCCGCCTGCAGGGCCCCATCTTCTGGCTGCTGGTCGGGGTGAAGGACGTGCTGGAGCGCTGCCAGCGTCCGTGGGCGGCCAGGCGCCCGCTGCTCGCCGGCGGTCCGGACCTCGAGGAGCGCATCACCAATCTCATGACCGAGCGGGAACCGCTGTACCGCAAGTGGGGCCAGCCCATCGAAGGAGGCTTCGCCCATCCCCGGGAGGCAGGCAAGCACGTGCTGGAGATGCTGCGCAAGCGGGAGGACTTCTCGGTGTACTTCGGCCGCGGGGACGAGTCCTGGTGAGCGTCGCGGCCGCGTCCCCGGCGGCGGCCGCGGCGAGCGGGCGTTGCGCGTGATCGCCGGGGAGCTGCGCGGGCGCATCCTCCACGCACCCGAGGGCCTCGCCACCCGGCCCACTTCGGACCGCGTGCGGGAGTCGCTCTTCGCCCTGCTCGGCGACGTGATCGAGGGCGCCCGCGTCCTCGACCTCTACGCGGGATCCGGTGCGCTGGGCATCGAGGCGCTCTCCCGGGGAGCCGTGGCGGCGACGTTCGTGGAGCGGGAGAGCGGTGCGCGCCGCGTGCTCGAGCGCAACCTCTCCGAGCTGGGCCTGGGCGGCCGCGCGCGCGTGCTGGCCGCCGACGCGATGAGCGAGGCCGCGCTTCGCGGAGGTCCCTTCGACGTCGTGCTGGCGGATCCGCCGTACGGCGAGACGGATCTCGGCGGGGTCGTACGGCACGCCGCCGAGGCGCTCGCGCCGGGGGGCGTGCTGGTGCTCGAGCACCCGGCGAAGGAAGCGGCGCCGCCGGTGCCGGAAACGCTCGCCCCGTGGAAGGCTCGGCGCTACGGTGGGACGACATTGACCTTGTGGGTCCGCGACAAGGAGGCACGATGAGGACAGCGCTCTACCCGGGCACCTTCGATCCGGTGACCTCGGGCCACGTGGATCTCGTGGAGCGGGGCCTGCGTCTCTTCGACCGCGTCATCGTGGCGGTGGCCGAGAGCGGGTCGAAGCGTCCGCTGTTCGATCTCGAGGAGCGCGTGAAGCTGTTCCAGACGGCGGTCTCCCGGCTTCGCGGCGTCAAGGTCGTGCCGTTCGGATCCCTGACCGTGACCTTCGCCCGGGAACACTCCGCCTGCGCGGTCATCCGCGGCCTTCGCGCCGTCTCCGACTTCGACTACGAGTTCCAGCTCGCGTGGATGAACCGCAAGCTGGATCCGGAGATCGAGACGGTCTTCTTGTGCCCGAACGAGTCCTACTTCTACGTGAACTCCACGCTGGTGAAGGAGATCGCGCGGCTCGGCGGGGACATCTCCGAGTTCGTGCCCCGGGGCGTCCAGCGCGCGCTGGCCCGGAAGCTCTCCCTCCGGAAGTAACGCCGGCATGCCCACCTACCGGTACGAGTGCCGCTCCTGCGGCAAAGTCCACGAGGTGTTCCAGACCATCAGCGAGCCGCGCCTGCGCCAGTGTCCGGACTGCGGCGGGCGGCTCGACAGGCTGATCGGCGGCGGGGCCGGCGTGCTGCTCAAGGGCGGCGGCTTCTACTCGACGGAGAACCGCTCCGACAGCTATCGCAAGGCGGCAAAGGGCGAGAGCGACTCCAAGCCGGCGGCGAAGGAGAGCACGGAGAAGAGCGCCCCGGCGGAGGCGAAGGAGGGCACAGCGAAGGGCGGCGAGCCGCCGGCGAAGGACAAGGTGGAGAAGAAGGAGCAGAAGGAGAAGGGCGAGAAGAAGGCGAAGAAGGGGGAAGGGAAGAAGGGCGGCGACGGGGCGAAGTAGTAGCATGGGCGTCACGAAAAAGCGCGACGTTCTGCCTCGCGTCGTAGCCGCCGCAGCCGGAGCCATGGACGGCGGAGGCCGGCGGCAACGAGCCGAGCGAGCCAGGACGGCGAGCGAGGTTGAGCGAGGCAGGACGGCGAGCGAGGTTGAGCGAGGCAGAACGTCGCGCTTTTCTCGTGGCGCCCACCCGCTCTCACTTCACCCCAACAGCACTCGCCTCACCTCGTCGTAATCCCCGGCGACCAGGTCGCCTTTGTAATCCCCGGCGACCAGGTCGCCTTTCGCCGGCGGGGAGGCGCCGAACCCGCCGGTGAACAGCACGAAGGGGATCCGGTTCGCGGCGGCGGCGTCGCGGTCGCCGGCGCGGTCCCCGATCATCACGGCGCGCTTCGCAGGGGTCTCGCCGAGGATCTCGCGGACCATGTCCGCTTTCGATCCGATGCCCGGGCTCTCCGCGCAGTAGGCGGTGGTCACGACGCTGCGGAGGCGGAACGCGTCGACGAATCCGTCGAGGTAGCGCCGCCCGCAGTTGGACGCCAGCGCGACCGCGACGCCTTCCGCCGCCAGATCGGCGAGCAGGTCCCGCGCCCCGGGGTACATGGCACCGTGGCCCGCGGCGAAGGCCACGCGCTCCAGACCCTGGGCCTCGGCCTCGATCTCGGAGCCGAGCGCGCGGTTCGCCTCCGGCAGCACGTGGTCCCAGAACGCTCGCATGGGCAGACCCATCGCCTCGAGGAAGCGTGCGGGCGGCGGCGGCGCCTCGCGGACGCCGTGGCGACGGAAGACCTTGGCCACCGCGGCGGCCCCGATGTCCAGCCAGAAGTCGTCGGTGGCGAGCAGCGTGCCGTCGACGTCGAAGATGGTGAGGTCGTAGCGCGAACGCGGAATGACGGGACTCCTCCCGGCTCGACCGGTCCGCACTCTAGGCGCGCGCTTCGCGGGGGTCAACGCAGGCGGGGCGGCGCGCTGCCAGGGGCGGGGACGGCGCCGGACGCGGCAGGGCGCGGGCGTGGGGTCGTTGACGGATGCGGAAGCGACCGGTAATCATGGACTTCCTCGCGGACTCCCCGGAAGAGCTCATGTTTCTGGATCGAGCGGTCATCGAGATCACCGGCGGTCACGGCGGCGACGGATGCACCAGCTTCCGCCGCGAGAAGTACGTGCCCCGGGGCGGCCCCAACGGCGGCGACGGCGGGAAGGGCGGCGACGTGTGGCTCGTGGTCGATCCGCAGCGCGCCACGCTCCGGGACTTCCGCTACCGGCGCCACTTCCAGGGCGAGCGCGGGATGCACGGCGAGGGCTCGGACCGGACCGGCCGCTCCGGCGAGGACCTGCTCATTCCCGTTCCGCCGGGAACCGTGGTCTTCGACGACGAGGGCGGCGGGGTGCTCGACGACCTGCGCGAATCGGGCCAGCGCGTTCTGGTCGCGCGGGGAGGCCGGGGCGGGCGCGGCAACGCGCGCTTCGCCACGTCCACGAACCGCGCGCCGCGGCGCTCCGATCCGGGCGAACCGGGTGAGACGCGTCGCGTGCGGCTGGAGCTCAAGCTGATCGCCGACGTGGGGCTCGTCGGCTTCCCCAACGCCGGCAAGTCCACGCTGCTCGCGCGCATCTCGGACGCGCGCCCCAAGATCGCGGACTATCCGTTCACCACCCTCACGCCGAACCTCGGCGTCGTGCATCTCTCGCAGTGGCGGCAATTCGTCGTCGCCGACATCCCGGGGATCCTGGAAGGTGCGCACGAGGGCAAGGGGCTGGGCCTGGAGTTCCTGCGCCACATCGAGCGCACCCGCGTGCTGCTGTTCCTGATCGACGTGACGTCGCCTTCGCCGGAAGAGGACCTGGCGAAACTTCGCACGGAGCTCGCGCACCACGGCGGCGGGCTCCCGGAGCGGCCGTACCGCGTCGTGCTCACCAAGGCCGACCTGCTCGCCGAGCCGGTGGTGCCCGCCGTGCTGTCCCCGCGCGACGACGTGCGCCTGATCTCCGCGGTACGCGGCGACGGCATCGATCCGCTCCTCGAGGAAGTGTACGGGATGGTCGCCGCGGCGCGCGCCGCGGACGGGAGCCGGGTCGGATGAGCGGCGAGGAGACGAGCCTCGAGCGTCGTTGCGAGCGCGTGGAGGAGCTGTCGCGCACGCAGGGCGAAGCGGCGACGGACGCGCTCGTCACGCTGCTGGAGGATCCCAGCTGGTACCTGCGCGAGCGCGTCGTGGCGGCGCTGGCGGCGCGCGCTGCCTCGCCCGCGGCGAGACGCGTGCTGCGCACCGGAGCGTGGTACGCGCGCGCCAGCGCCTGCGACGTGATCGCGCGGTGCCCGGACCCGGACGCGGTGGACGACCTCCTCGAGCAGATCGAAGATCGCAACGTGTCGCTGCAGAAGTCGGCGTCGCGCGCGCTGGCCCGCGTGGCGGAGGCGCACGGGAGCCAGGACGTCGCGCGTCGAGTGGCGGGTCGGGAAGGGCCGGCACGCCGCCGGATTCTCGCGCGGGTCGGGCACCAGGAGCCGGTCTGGGCGCTCGAGCTGGAGCGTGCTCTGGCCGGCCTCCCGCGCGAGGCCTTCGCCTCCGCCGGCCCGGCGACTCGGGCGCCGGTACCGGCCCCCGCGGCTGAGATCCACGCGCTCGTCCGCTTCCGGCGCTGGCTGGCCGGCAGCGGCTCGGCGGGAGCGGGCGCGTGAACCGCCGCGAGCGGATCCGCATCGGCGTGGCCGTTGCCTCGGGGCTCGGGCCCGTGGCCGCGCGCCGGGTCTGCGAGCAGTTCGGCGGCTGGGAGGAGGCGGTCGCGGCCGCGCGCGAGGGGCTCGTCGAGGGGGCCGCCGCACGGATCGCCGTCGCCGGGGCCGAAGAGCGTGGCGAGCAGGTGGCGCGGGACTGCGCGCGCCTCGGCCTGACCGTGCTCTTCCTCGCGTCGGCGGAGTGGCCGGCGAAGCTCGCCTGTCTGACCGATCCGCCCGAGGTGCTGTTCTGCCGTGGCCGGCTCGGTCTCCTCGCCGAGCGGGCGGTCGGCGTCGTCGGATCGCGGGAGACGTCCGCCGCCGGCGCGGACCTCGCCGCGCGCCTTGCCGAGCGACTCGCCGAGGAGGGCTGGGCGGTCGTGTCCGGGCTGGCGCGGGGCATCGACGCGTGCGCCCACCGCGGCGCGCTCTCGGCCGGCGGCGACACGATCGCGGTGCTGGGCTGCGGGCCCGACGTCGCCTATCCGCCGGAGAACGAAGCGCTGCTCGCGCGCATCGCCGAGCAGGGCCTCGTCGTGTCCGAGTTCGCGCCCGGTACGCCGCCGCGCGCCGCGCAGTTCCCGCGACGCAACCGCGTGCTGGCCGGGCTCGCCGACGCGGTCGTCGTGGTGGAGTCGCGGCTGCGCAGCGGCGCCCTCGTGACGGCGAAGTACGCGCTCGACCAGGGCAAGGAGCTCTACGCCGTGCCGGGCTGGCCGAGCGCCGCGCTCTCCCAGGGTCCGCTGCAGCTGCTCCGCCAGGGGGCTCACCTCATCCGGGACGCGGACGATCTGATCGAGGATCTCGGCGGCATTCCCGGCGGACCCCGTCCCGGTCGGGACGAGCTCGAAGTGCTCGCGGCCGTGCGGGACGGCGCGGAGACTGAGGCGGCACTGGCCCGGCGGCTGGGCGTCTCGCGCGAGGCGGCGCGCGAGCGGCTGGCGCGCCTCGAGCTGCTCGGGCTCGTCCAGCCTGGAGTGGAGCTTGGCTGACCGGAGCCCGCCGAGACGCGCCCTCGAAGCCTTCGGTTTTCGCCTGCTTCTCGCGACGGTCCGCCCCCTGCCCCGCGGCGCCGCGGCAGGGATCGCCTCGCTGCTCGGCCGTTTCGCCTTCGACGTCGTACGCATCCGCCGGACCGTGGCGGTCGGGAACGTGCTGGCGCGGCTGCAGCCGGCGGGCGGCCGTGCGGAGGCGGAGCGGATCGCTCGCGAGAGCTACGAGGTGATGGCCAGGACCTTCGTCGATCTGCTGCGGTTCGACCGCATCGGAGAACCTACGCTGTGGCGCGCGCTCTCCGTCGGCGAGGTCCGGGAGCTGGTCTCCTCGCTCGAGGGCGGGTCCGGCGTGGTCGTGTCCGCGCACTTCGGGAACTGGGAGCTGCTGCTGCTCGGGCTCTCGCGGAGCGGTGTCATCGTGCACGCGATCGCGCGGGACCAGAGCAACGCGGCCGCGGACCGAGGCATCAAGGCCGCCCGGGCGAACGCCGGGGTGCGCACGCTGTCCTCCCGGACCGGGCTGCGTGAAGCGGTGCGAGCGCTGCGCCGAGGGGAGTCCGTGACGTCGCTGCTCGATCAGGACGCGGGCGGGAAGGGCCTCTTCGTGGACTTCCTCGGCGCGAAGGCCTCCTGCCACTCGGGACTGGTGGCGCTCGCCGCGCGCACCGGGAAGCCGATGGTCCCGGTGGTGCTGGTCGACGAGCGCGGGACCTACCGCGTGGCCCTGGGCGGCGTCTGGCGGCCGGACCCGACGCTCTCCGAGGAGGCGAACGTGCACGCCGGCGTCGAGCACTTCCATCGCTTCCTGGAGGAGCAGGTGCGCGCCCACCCCGGCAACTACTTCTGGGCGCACCGCCGATGGAAGACCCGTCCGCCCGGGGGCGAAGCGGGGGAGGCGCGCGCGTGAGCGGGCTCGTCGCCGTCGTCGGGACGGTCAACCGGGACTGGATTCGAGCGCCCGACGGCACCGAGCGCGAGAGCCTGGGCGGCATCCTCTACAACGTGATGACGCTCGCCGCGCTGCTCGAGGGGACCGGGTTCCACGTTCGTGCGTACGGGCGGATCGGGGCGGCGGACTGCCGCGAGGCGGTGCGGCTGCTCGACGGGTTCCCCGCCGCGGATCCGGAGGGACTCGTCGTCGATCCGGCGGGCACGAACCTCTCGCGGCTCGACTACTCCGGCGGAGGAGAGCGCGTCGAGGAGGTGCACATGAACGTCGCGCCGCTCGACGAGCGCGATCTCCGCGGCGTGTCCGAGGCCGACGCCGTGCTGGTGAACATGATCTCCGGTCGCGACCTTTCGCTCGAGACGCTCGCGAGGGTGCGCGCGGCGTCGAAAGGTCTCTTCCTGCTCGACGTGCAGGCGCTCGCGCGCACCGCGGACTCGCCGCGGCGGCCGCGCTCCGTGCCGGAGTGGCGCCGGTGGTGCGCTGCCTTCGACGTGGTCCGCGGGAACGAGGTGGAGATCGCCTCGTTTCCGGGCGCCGCGGACTCCCGGGAAGGCATGCGGCGCATCCTCGAGGCCGGTCCGGAGGAAGTGCTGGCGACGAGCGGCGTGCGTGGATCCGCCCGCGCGACGCGCCGGGACGGGGTCGAGCACCTCGAGAGGATTCCGGCGTTCCCTGCTCCCGGCGCGGAGGAGCCGACGGGCTGCGGCGACGCATATCTCTCCGGAGTCTGTGCGGGGCGGCTGCTCGGGGTCGCGGCGGGAGATGCGCCGTGGCTCGGCTCCTGGATCGCGGCGCGGGTGGCGGGGCTCTCCGGGATAGCCCAGTTGACCGGGCTGCGCGGGCTTCGCCCCGTCGCCGCACGCGAGGTGGAGCGGCTGCGCGGCTTGCGCTGACGCGGCCGTCGAAGGTCCCCCGGGCGACCGGTCCGCGTCGCCTCGGGGCCCCGGCGTTCCTGTCACCGGGCTGCGCACCGGGAAGCCGCTGCCCGCACCTCGCCGGCGTAACGCCTGATCCGTTCGGGGGTTGGCGGCGAGGCGGCGCGGCTCGGAGCGGCGCTGCGAACGTCGAGCACACTTCGGCACGGAACTTTCAAAGGGGCAGCCTGTCGGAGCCGACACCTTCGCACTCGCAGGTCCTTCCCACGGCTCCGGCACCGACCAGGGCGCCGGGACCGCACCGGCGGTCAGTGAGAGAGGAGCTTCCGGGGGGGAGCCGCTGACCCGCCGAATGCATCCCGTGCCGCTCCTGGAAGGCGGAGGGGCATCCGTCGATGACGGATGCCCCCTTTTCTTGGTGCGCGGCGGTCCCAGCACCGGCATCGTCGCACGCACGCACGAGGCGCCGGGCGAAACGGCGGTCTCCGACCCTTCTGATAGAATGGCGCGCTTGCCCTGCGCACCCCGGAGGACCCGTGTTCGTCACCGAACGAAGCCGCTTCCTGGAAATCGTCGAGGCGATCCGGCGGGCTCGCATCTTCGGATGGGACACCGAGTTCATCCAGGACCGGACCTACTGGCCCAAGCTCTGCCTGGTGCAGGTGTCCACCCCCGACCTCGCCGCCGCGGTCGACCCGTTCGAGGTCGGCGACCTCGCCCCGCTGTGGGAGCTCGTGGCCGATCCTGAGATCGAGGTGGTCGTGCACGCGGGAGCCCAGGACTTCCAGATCGCCTTCGACGGGATCGGGCGGCCTCCCCGGGCCGTCTTCGACACGCAGGTCGCGGCCGCGTTCGCCGGCTTCGGCGACAGCGTGAGCTACGCGGGACTGCTCTCCCGGGAGCTGGGCGTGCGCATCTCCAAGCGCGAGACGATGACCGACTGGTCCAGGCGGCCCCTCACCGACGCCCAGCTCGAGTACGCGCTGGACGACGTTCGCCATCTGCTGGAGGTCCGCGACCGGCTGCGCGCGCGCCTCGCCGAGGCCGGCCGCCTGTCGTGGATCCAGGAGGAGCAGTCGAGCTGGGAGCGGCCGGACACGTTCCAGCGCGATCCCCAGCGCGCCTGGGAGCGCCTCGCGCGGCGCAAGGCGCTGGACGGGAAGACGCTCGCGGTGCTGCGCGAGGTGGCCGCGTGGCGGGAGGAGACCGCCTCGGAGCGGGACGTCCCGAGGAATCGGGTGCTCAGCGACGACATGGTGGTCGAGGTCTCGCGCCGGGCGCCCAAGAGCGTCGATCAGCTGGGCGCCATCCGCAACCTCCCGGACCGCGTGGCCGGGCGGCACGGAGAGGAGATCATCGCGCGGGTTCGCCGCGGCCTGGACGTGCCGCGGGATCAGCGGCCGCACTCGCCCCAGCTGCGCTCCGAGGATCCGGCGCGCGCACGCCTCGTCGATCTGCTCGACCAGCTCGTGCAGATCCGTGCGCGCGAGACCGGCGTGGCGCGCAACGTGCTCGCGAACCGGACCGACCTGGACCGGGTCGTGGGGATCCACTGGGGCGAAGAGGAGGGCGACGATCCGCCCGCGATTCTGTCGGGCTGGCGCGCCGAGCTGGTGGGGGCTGACCTCGGCAGGCTCCTGGACGGGAAGATCGTGCTGGGTGTCGATCCCGGTGCGCGGGCACCGCGGGTCATGGCGGCGCCGAAGGCCTGAACCCCGCCCTCAGGTCCCGCGCGGCTGCCCGTCGGGCGGCGGGAGCGTCGGCGCGAACCCGATCTTCGCGTCCTCGGGTCGGCCCGCCAAGCGGATCGTCCCGTGATGCTCCTCGAAGTTCGCGATGTTGCGCTGCAGCAGCTCCGAGAGAGCCTTGGCGTGCTGCGGGGTCATGACGATCCGCGCGTAGACCTTGCCGGCGCGGACGCCGGGCAGCGCGCGCGCGAAGTCCAGCACGAACTCCGACGGCGAGTGCGTGCAGAACATCAAGTTGGAGTACGTTCCCTGGGCGACGTCGTCCGGCAGCTCCACGGGGAGCTGCTGCGGCGCGGCGACGGGCGGCCCGGCGGGCTTGGCGGACATGGCGGCAAGGTACCTCCGGCGCGGCGCGGCGTCGAGGGAGGGTCGGCGGGCTCGGGGCGTTCCTCAGCGCACCAGCGCCACCTTGCCGCTCGCGCCCGAGCCCTCGGCGCGGAAGAAGTAGACGCCGGCGGGGGCCGGCGAACCGGCGTCGGTCATCCCGTTCCAGTCCGCCACGCGGCGTGCGGCGTCGAAGTCGGCGCCGGAGAGTCTGCGCACCAGCCGCCCGCGCAGGTCGTACACGCCGATCCAGGCCGCCCCGCCGAGCCCCTGCAGCGAGGCGACGAGGCCGGTGGTGCCGTGGGCCGAAGGACGGAACGGATTCGGCCGGGCGAAGGGGAGCGCGTTGCCGGTGGAGAGATTCGCCACCTCGACTTCGAGCGTCACCGTGCCTCCCAGCAGCGGACCGATCGAGGGGACGTTCACCCCGCTCGCGGATCCGCTCCAGAGCAGCGACGCCGGCGTGCTCGAAGGACCGAACGCGGTCTGCGCGCCGGGCCAGTGGTCGG
>JBQTGV010000134.1:0-16841 GCA_052390515.1 Candidatus Eiseniibacteriota bacterium
GTTGAAGGGCGTCGTCCCCGCCGTGCCGTCCAGCACCTGGCCGCTCTGACTCATGACCGAACCCCGCACCACGCGCAGGAGGCCGTCCGTGACCTGCGTGTCGATGGTCGTCGCGTCGAACTCGATCAGGTGCCGACCGAAGCGGACCTCGAGCGCCGGATCCCCCAGGAGGACGTATTTCTCGCAGTTCTGCCTATCCGACACCGTCGTGCTGATGATCGCCTTGGCCCAGAGAGCGGACAGTCCGATGGAGTGCACCGCGCGCGCGTACGTGTTGATCGGATACGGCGTCCCGAACATGGCACCGAGCCACTCCTGGTTCAGGATGGAGGACTGCTGGGGGAACACCAGTCCTGCCGACGAGAACGTGGTGACCGTTCCGCCGTCCGGATGGGCCAGGAGCAGCTCGGTCATCGAGTCTCCGGAAAGCAGGTCGTACCGGCTGACCGTACACGAGAACGTCGAGAACACGGAGTAGCGGTCCTCGTTGAGAAGCTCCGCGACCTTCTGCGCGACGAACACCTCCTCCTGCGCCAGCGTGTTCTGGTCGCCGTGGCCGGTGTACGTGACCATCAGCGCACCGCGCGTGAACTCGTCGATGAAAGTATCTTGCCCGTCAGGCTTCTTGCCGAAGTCATTGCGCGGGTACTCCGTCAGGTAGACCTTCACCTTGTCGATGGCCGAAGGGACTCTCTCCCGGGCCAAAGTCTCCACTTGCTGGGTGTGCCAGGGCTCGCGAGCCGTGTCGACGAGCGTCCGCTCGTCGTCGGCGGCCATGATCATTCGGTTCTGCCATTGCCCGGGTGACTCGTACTTCGTGTACTCGTCCAGCTTGTCCAGGAGCAGATCGAAGTCCTCGGGCTGCTTCACCGGGTACCGGCCGATGGCGATGTCGAGGCCGAGCTGCGCGCCCAGCGCGTAGTCGGCCGTCTCCAGGTAACCGAAGAAATCGTCGGTCGGGTAGAAGTTGATGTTGTCGCCGCTGGTGTACTGCACGAAGGGCTCCGTGCGGTATCGCCCGGTGTACGTGCCCAGCAGATTCTCCGGACTGCCCGCCAGGAACTGTTTCGTGTCGTACGCCGCGTCCCCCACGAGAACCACGTAGACCGGCCCGCCACCCTGCCAGTTGCCGGCGAAGGTGAAGGCGAGGAAATCGCGGACGGCCACCGGGTCGACCTGTCCCCAGGAGAACTCGTTGTAGACGTCGTTGATGTTCACCGCCAGGGTGGACAAGCCGGCGCCGGGCAGATCGCGGCGGATGGCCGCGAGGCGCTCCGCGCCCTCCTGGAACCGCGGGTGGTAGATCACGACGTACTCCGCCCCGTTCGCCGGCGAGCGGAGCCCGGCGAGCTGCACGATCTCGGGCGCCGCCAGCGGGAGCACGCCTTCCAGCGTCGTGGCGACGTACCAGCGCGTCCCCGCCTGGCCCGGATCGGAGAACGACACGTCCCACAAGTTCGTGGTTCCCGGGACGGGCAGCGTGAAATACCCGGTGAGCCGCACGACGTCGTGCTGGTCGGTCACGTCGAGGAGGAAGATCTCCTGGCCAGGACGAGTGGTACGCAGCCCCTGCACGAGGAAGCTCGTCTGGCCGTAGCGGTCGTACATCGTGCACAGCGAGTCGACGCCCGGTGGCGCGGCGGGGGCCGACCAGAACTTCAGCCAGGAGCCGCCCTTCGCCACGAGGTTTCGGTTGTACTCGACGTCGAACCACGTGGTGTAGATGCGGTCGGTCGAGTTCACGAGCACCTTCTTCGCGTTGACCCGGATGGCGTTCGTGCCCGGGACCAACAGGTTCTGGAAACACCCCTGCATGTCCACGACCGCGCGGTTCCCCGAATGGCTCCAGATCGAGTCGGCGACGATCGTCGAGCCCACCTTCAGCTCGACCTCGCGCTGCGTGCTCTCCGTGGTCGCCCCGTGGCTCAGCATGCGCGCGAGGATGACTCCGTCGCCCGATGACGCCACGTTGTCCAGACCGACCGTGTACAGGCGATCGGTCCCGCGCCCCTGCAGGCTCTCCCACTGCCAGCCGTCCTCGTCCCGGTAGTCGAAGTCCTCGACGTTGTTCTCCTCGAAATGGACCCTATGGGGCGCGGCCGTCACCGGCGTCGCGCCGGTCGGCGTGACCGTGCGCGTGCTCGTGTTCATGCGCTTCGCCGGGCCGGCGAAACCGTTGCCCCAGGCGATCCAGTAGTAGGTGACCTCGCCGTAGGGATTCTCGACGAATTCGGTGCGGGACCGCGCGGGATCGTACTCGTTCGCCCAGCCGTGGGCGGACAGCGCGTAGAAGAGAAAGCGATCGTCGATGTCGAACACGCCGTCCGGGACGGCGTCGTCGTCCAGGTACAGGAGCGCGTTCTCGGTCATGAAGTCGGGCGGCGCAACGTCGTACGGCTCCCGCAGCGGGAGGTTCGTTCCCGAGAACACGCGAACCGTGCGCGGATCGATCTGCGCCGGATCGACTCCCGCGTTCGCGAACGTGAAGTAGTCGAGCAGGTACACCCCGCTCTGGGTCATCGGCACGCGGAGCCAGGTCGGGGCGGAGTCGAAGGAGTCGCCGCCGCCCCGGCGGACGGGCTCCGCGACGCGCCAGCCCCGCGCGACATCCGCATTCAGGAGCGACTCGTCGAGGCACCGCTCCCACGAGTCCATCCGGGGGGGAGCGGACCGGGCCGGCGGCGGCCCTTCGAAATCGACGCGCACGACGAGCCGCCGCGCCTGCGTCACCTCCCCGCGCGAAGCCGAGTAACGGAAGGGATGCAGCACGAGCCGAGCAAAGCGACGGCCGCGCAGCGACAGCGGATCTCCGAGCTCGGCCCAGGCCTCGGGTTGGTCGGCGGCCGTCGGCACGAGGGCCGTCCGCTTCTCCCGCGCGAAGCCGTGCTTCTCCTCGTCGAGGGCGGGCTCGGGCGCCGGCGCGAGATCGGCCACGCGCTCGGAGACCGTCTCGACGGAGAGCACGCGCACTCGGGCGCTTCCCTCGGGCGGCAGGCCCACGAGGCGAATCACCGAGGGCAGGTCCGGTTCGCCGGGCCGGGCCTGATGGATGGCGCCCGCCGTGCTCGGCCGGCGGAACGTCCGTCCGTCCGAACCGGGGACGGACTCCCACCGGATCTCACCGATCGTCAGCTCGACCTCGAGGACGCTCTCGTCGGAGCGCAGGACGCGGACGCCCTCCGCGTTCGCGGCGTCGGCGCACAGCAGCAGCGCGAGCGTGGCGGCGAGAACCGGGAGGTAAGCCAGGCGCATGCAGCGAAGCTCCGACGTCAGGACCGAGTCCGGGGTGCGGAAGGGGACGACGCGTGAACGGGGCGGCCGCTCGGTCGGCGGAGCGAAGCAGCCATAACGCGTTGAAGATAGCAACGATACGGAGCGACTGTCAAGAATCGCCCAGCCCGGGTCCCGGGCGCCCCTCCAAGTAGCGCCCCAGGTTCCGGTAACGCTCGAAGCGCCGGGCCACGAGGTCGTTCGCCGGAAGCTCGGACAGCTCGATGAGAGCCCGCTCGAGGACGTTGCCGAGCCTCTCAGCTGCCTCCGCCGGATCCCGGTGCGCCCCCCCCGGCGGCTCGGCCACCACCCCGTCGATCACCTCGAGCTCGAGCAGATCCTGGGCCGTGGGTTTCATCGCCTCCGCCGCCTCCGGCGCGCGCGAGCGGTCGCCCCAGAGGATCGCGGCGCAGCCCTCCGGGGAGATGACCGAGTACACCGAGTTCTCCAGCATGTAGATGCGGTCGCAGACGCCCAGAGCCAGCGCCCCGCCGCTGCCACCCTCGCCGATCACCGCTCCGACGATGGGCACGGGCAGCCGCGACATCTCCATCAGGTTGCGCGCGATCGACTCCGCCTGGCCGCGCTCCTCGGCGCCGATGCCGGGATACGCCCCGGGAGTGTCGATGAACGACAGGATGGGGCGGCCGAACCTCGCCGAAGTGGTCATCAGGCGGAGCGCCTTCCGGTAGCCCTCGGGATGCGGCATGCCGAAGTTCCGTTCGAGCTTCTCCTTGATGTCGCGGCCCTTCTGGTGGCCTACGGCGAGCACCTTCCGGCCCCGGAACAGTGCCGGGCCGCACACCACTGCCCGGTCGTCGCCGAAGCCGCGGTCCCCGCGCAGCTCGAGGAACTCCGCCATGAGCGCGTCGATGTAGTCGAGCGTGTACGGGCGCCGCGGATGCCGAGCGAGCTGCACGCGCTGCCAGCGCGTGAGGCCGCTGAAGATCTCGCTGCGCAGCTTCGCCGCCTTCGATTCGAGCCGCCGCAGCTCGTCGCGGAACTCCAGGCGCTCGACGTCTGCGAAGTCGCGAAGCTCACGGATCTTCTGCTCCAGCTCGACGAGCGGGCGCTCGAACTCGAGCCACCCGCCCATTCCTTCGCTCACGGGCTCCCTCCGGTCCTCCCGGTCCCCCGGCCGCTCCGCCACCGTCGTAGCCATCCCTCTAGAAGGTCTCCGTGTAAGAGAACGTCAGCTCCCGGCCGAAGCCCTCGTCCACCACGACGTCGGAGAGCTCCGGGTCCACCCCCTCCGAGTTCCGCAGCAGGTCGCGGAGCGCGAAGCGCACCTGCACCTCGGACGAGAGGTCCCAGGATACCGCGGCGTTCAGATATCCGCGTCCCCGTCCGAACGCCCCGTCGTCGCGGTCGTCGTTGAGCGCGGAATCGTACTCCACGGCGAGGCCCCCGTAAGGACCGACGCTCTTCTCCAGTCCGACGAACGGGTTCAGATCCCGGTCGTCCCCTTCGAAGCTGCGGTTGAGCCCCCCATGGAAAGTCAGGTCACCGAGCCACGCGTAGTTCTTGGAGAGGACCGCGTAGATGCCGCGGGACTGGTACTGGTAGCGGTCGCGGGCGCTGTCCCAGTATCCGCTGCCCTGCGTGTCCACGCCGATGGCCAGCGCCGGACCGACGTAGCTCTCGGGGAGGACGCGGGCCTTCACGGCGAAACCGGGCTGCGGATTCCACTCCGGATCCCCGTCGCCGATGATCTGCATTCCGGCGTAGCCGGCGCCCACGGTCAGCCAGTGCATGAGGCCGATGTCGAGGCGCAGCTCGAGGCCGCCTCCCGGAAACGCGCGCGTGCGCGTGTCGAACGATGCGGCGGCCTGCGTGCCGGCCGTCGGTGTGTCGATCAGAAGCTTCGACGGGGAGCGGCCCTCGGCGACCGGGGCCATGAGCGCGACGGCCACGATCCCGGCGCCGCAGCGCCACGCAGGACCGGACGGAAACCTGCCGTCACCCGCTCCTCCGCTCCGGATCCCGATCCAGCACATCCGGCACCTCCCATCGGATTCGGAGGGGCATTCCTCCGGGGCCCGACCGCCGGGCCTCGGAGGCGTGGGCGACCGTAGCAGGGCAGATACTCGCTGTCAACGGCGCCGGTTCCCTGGCGATTGCCGCAACTTGCATATCCATAGCATTTTACGGAGTCGCTACGGCCTCGGTCCGCGGGCGGCCACCCCCCTGCCGGCGGGACGCCGGCTCGGTCGGCCATCGCCCTTCGAGCCGTACGCCCCCCTCTCCCACGATCGCTTCGAGCTCCTGGAGGGTCTCGCGCGTCGGGGGAAGCTTGATCCCGGGCAGATCGACCCGAACGAGATTCCCGTCCTTGAGCCCCACGCGCAGCACGGTGCGCAGCTTGCCGAGCCGTCGGCCGCCGACTTCGCGGATGCGCTCCACGAACGCGTCGTCGATCTCCGGCTCGGAGACGTCCAGGAGCACCGCCTCGGCCAGGCACTCGCCGACCTGATCGAGCGGGACCACCCGGTCGATCAGCACCTTCGGCTCCGCCTCGTCGCGGGTCGACAAGGTCCCTCCGACGAGCACCATCGCGTCGGGCACCAGGCACTCCGCGTAGGACCGGAACGGCTCGGCGAAGCAGATCGCGGAGTACGTGCCGGTGAAGTCCTCGAGCTCGACGAAAGCCATGCGGTTGGCGCGCTTGTCGAACGTGCCCCGCACGCCGGTCACGAAGCCTCCGAGCACCACGTTGCGCCCGTCGGGCAGCTCGGCCAGCTCCGCCGCCCGCGTGGTGGCGAAGGAACGCACTTCGTAGCCCCAGCGCTCCAGCGGATGCCCCGAGTAGAAGAATCCGAGCACCTCCTTCTCCAGCTGCAGCAGCGTGGACGGCGTCCACTCCTCGGCTTCGGGCAGGCCGCGACGGAACGGGTTCAGCACTTCCTCCTCCTCGCCGCCGGCGAAGAGCGAAGTCTGCCCGCGCTCCCGGTCGAGCCGCTCGCGGCTGCCGACTTCGAGCAGCAGCGGCGCGGCGGCGAAGACCTCGGCCCGGTGCCGGCCGAGCGCGTCGAGCGCGCCTGCCTGGGCGAGGCTCTCCAGCACCCGTCGGTTCACCTGGCGAAGGTCGATGCGCGTCACCAGATCGTAGAGGTCGCGGAAGGGGCCGCCCTCGCGGCGCACCTCGAGGATCCGCTCGATGGCGCCGACGCCGACGTTCCTCACCGCCGCGAGCCCGAACACGATGCCGCCGTCCTGCACGGTGAAGCCCGCTTCCGAGCGGTTGATGTCAGGCGGATCCAGGCGGATGCCGCTGCGCCGTGCTTCCTCGATCAACACGGGCACGCGCTTGGAGTCGCCCAGCTCGGAGGTCAGCGTCGCGGCGAGGAACTCCGCGGGGTGGTTCGCCTTGAGCCACGCGGTCTGCACCGACAGCACCGCGTATCCCACCGAGTGCGACTTGTTGAAGCCGTACCCGGCGAAGAACGCCATGAGGTCGAAGACCTGCCCGGCGACGTCCGCGGCGATGTGCTTCTTCTTGCAGCCCTCCACGAACTTCGCGCGCTGGCGGTCCATCTCCTCCTGCTTCTTCTTGCCCATCGCGCGGCGAAGGATGTCCGCTTCGCCCATGGTGAAACCGGCCATCGCCGCGGCGATCGCCATGACCTGCTCCTGGTAGAGGATGACTCCGTAGGTCTCCTCCAGGATCGGCGTCATGAGCGGGTGCAGCACCTCGATCTTCTTCCGCGCGTGCTTCCGATCGATATACTCCTTGTGCATGCCCGCGCCGAGCGGACCCGGCCGGTACAGTGCGGTCGCGGCCACGACGTCCTCGAACGCAGTCGGCTTCATCTGCTTCAGCAGGCCACGCATGCCCGCGCTCTCGAACTGGAAGACGCCGACGGTCTCCGCGGTGGCCAGCAGGCGGTAGGTCGACGGGTCGTCGAGCGGGATCTCCTCCGCGATCATGGCTCGGCCGATCTTCGCCGAGACCATTTCCAACGCGCGCTGGATCACGGTGAGCGTGCGCAGCCCGAGGAAGTCCATCTTGAGGAGGCCGACGTCCTCGACGCTCTTCATGTCGTACTGGGTGGTGATCTCCTTCTTGTTGCTGAGGTACAGCGGCACCCAGTCGGTGAGGTCCCCGGGGGCCACCACGACCCCCGCGGCGTGCGTGGAAGCGTGCCGCGCCAGCCCCTCGATGACGCGCGCGTGCTTCACGACGCGGGCGAAGTTCGGATCGTCGTCCTCCAGCCGCTTGAGGTCCGGGTTCTGGGCGAAAGCCTTCTCCAGGGTCATGTTCGGGTCGGCCGGCACCATCTTGGCGATGCGGTCCATCTCGCCGAACTGCACTTTGAGCACGCGCCCGATGTCGCGGAGCGCGGCCCGCGAGGCCATTCGCCCGAACGTGATGATCTGCGTGACGCTCTGCTTGCCGTACTTCTGCACGACGTAGTCGATGACCTCGCCGCGCCGCTCGAAGCAGAAGTCGATGTCGATGTCCGGCATGGAGACGCGCTCCGGATTCAGGAAGCGCTCGAAGAGCAGCTTGTGGCGGAGCGGGTCGACGTCGGTGATGCCCAGGCAGTAGGAGACGATCGAGCCGGCGGCCGAGCCGCGCCCCGGGCCTACCGGGATGCCGCGCTCGCGGGCGGCGCGGATGAAGTCGTGCGTGATCAGGAAGTAGCCGGAGTAGCCCATGGTGCGGATCACGGACAGCTCGTAGTCCGCGCGGGCCCGCACCGCCGCCTCCGCGCCGGGGAAGCGCCGCTCGAGCCCGCGGTCCACGAGGTGCGCGAGGTACGCGTCCTCGGAGTCGTAGCCCGCGGGAAGCGGGAACACCGGGACGCGCGACCGTCCGAGCTCCAGCTCCACGTTGCACTTCTCGGCGACCTCCACCGTGTTCGTCACCGCCTCGGGGATGTCGGCGAAGAGACGCTTCATCTCGTCCGGCGTCTTGAAGTAGAGCTCCGCGGTTGCCATGCGCAGGCGCTTGGGATCGTCGAACTCCTTTCCCGTCCCGATGCAGATGAGCAGGTCCTGCGACTCGGCCTGGGCTCCGGTGAGGTAGTGGCAGTCGTTCGTCGCCACGATCTTCGCCCCGGATCGTTCGGCGATGCGCCGGAGCCCCGGGATCACGCGCCGCTCCGCGTCGATGTCGTGATCCATGACCTCGACGTACACGTCGTCCCGGCCGAAGATCTCCTGGTAGACGCCCAGCGCGCGCAGCGCGTCCTCCTCGCGGTCGCCGAGGAGCAGCGAAGGGATTTCGCCCTTGAGGCACGCCGTCAGCGCGATCAGCCCCTCGGAGTGCTGCTCGAGCAGCTCGCGGTCCATTCGCGGCCGGTAGTAGAAGCCCTCCAGGAAAGCCTTCGACGAGAGCCGCATCAAGTTGCGGTAGCCGGTCCCGTTCTTCGCCAGGAGGACGAGGTGATGCGTGGCCGGGCCGCCCATCGCCTGGGACGTCCGGTCGTGACGACTGCCGGTGGTGACGTAGGCCTCGCAGCCCAGGATCGGCTTCACGCCGTGGCGATGAGCCTCGTGGTAGAACTCGACGACGCCGTGCAGCGCGCCGTGATCGGTGATGGCCAGCGCCGGCATCTGGCAGTCGTGCGCCGCGCGCACCAGGTCGGCGATGCGGTTCGCGCCGTCGAGCAGGCTGTACTCGGTGTGGTTGTGCAGGTGCACGAAGTCGGCGTGGGTACGCATCACGGGAACACCACGGTGGTTTGCCGGCGCGACGCGTTTCCGCAGCGGTCCACGACCCGGACGTCGACCGTGCCGCTCGCGCCGCTCTCCGGAGCCGCCCCAGGATACGCCACGACGTCCCCGGTCTCATCGTCCAGTTCGTGCACCCAGGGCGTGCCGTCGACGAGCACCTGCACGTCGTCGCAGAGGATTCCGGCGCCCGCGTCCCGTGCCAGGAAGAAGAGGCGCGGGCGGTCCCCCGGCTCGAAGCGCGGCGGGCCGATCTCGGGCGCCTGTGTGTCCTCGAAAAGCCCGACTCCGAGCGGCGTGCCGGTTTCCGCCGTCCAGCCGTTCTCGCCGCGAATCGTCGTCAGGTAATGGAATCCGTCCGGATCCCGGGCGAAGACTCCTAGGTGCTGCTCGTCGAATCCCCTGCCCTGCTCCGGCACGAGGGTCACCACGTACTCGCCCACCCAGGGGAGGCCTCCGGTGTCGAGCACGAGGAGCGGCCCGACCGGGCGCAGCTCCGGCTCTCCGCGGGGCGCCTCCTCCTCCCGCACGACCGCGAACGCCGGCTGCGGGAAGGTCCCCGATCCGAAGCGGAACCGGGCGAGGCCGCGCGGTCCCTCCAGGGTGGAGCCGCTCCCGATCCGGCGCGGCGGCTCGAACGCGATCTGAACGACGCGCCCCCACGGATCGAGCCCCTCGAGGCGCACGCGTGCCGACGTCAGCGACCTCGGGTCGAGGACGATGCGCGTGCCCTTGCGCCAGGGCTCGGCCGTGGCGAAGGGGTCGCGCCACTCCACGACCGCGCGCGTGCGCACCTCGGTCCACGCGCCGAGCGTGACCACCTCGAATGCCGGAGCCGAAGCCGGGGACATGGGGTTCTCCCCGAGCGCGAGCACCCGCGAGACGCCGGCCACTCCGAGCTCGTCGGCCGCCCCGGCTCTCACGAGCAGCTTCTCGTCCCTCGCGATCGTCGCCTCGAAGCTCCCCGCGTCGTCGACGCCGCCGCTCGGGACACGGGTCCACGTCTCACCGAGATCCGCGGACGTCTCCACGAAGGTGCTCTCGAGCGAGCGCGTCGGCACCGCCACCGCCTCCACGACCACGGAGTCGCCGCGATCCCGGACCGCGAGGCTGCGCACCGCGGGCGGCGCCGCGAACGACAGCTCGATCTCAGCCTCCCCGGCCAGTCCCGCGGCGTCCCGCGCGCGGATGATCAGGCGCCGGCGCGTCTCGCCCGGCCAGCCGGCGGCACCACCCGCCGCGGACACGACGCCGTCCTCGTCTCGCCCGTCCCGCACGAACGGCAGCGTGTTCCCGGCGCGGCGCCACAGCAGGTGGAAGTCTCCCTGCCGCGCCCACGCGTGGCGCGGCTCCAGTTGCAGGTCCTGCAACTTCGTCTCGGAGAAGGCGAAGCGGTCGTACTCGACCCGGTAGAGCACGTCTTCGCCCTCGACCAGCTCGACGCTCCGTGGAGAGAGGCGAAACCGGCACGCGTCCATCGTCTCGTCCACCTCGACGGCGATGCCGATCTCGCCTTCCACGGGAATGACGTGGGGCACGCGGCGCGCGCCGGGCGCTTGGCCGGCAGTGACCTCGAGCACGACCGGGTCGCTGCCGCCGTCCACCGACGAGCGCACGGTGATTGGCACGAGCATCACGCGCTTGACCGAGGGAGCCGCACGATCCGCCGCCGCGAAGCCGTGGAACAGCGGATCCATGGGCCGTTCGCTCGGGTCGCGAACCTCCACGTGCAGGTGCGGAACGCCGGCGCCGGACTGACCGGTTCGGGCGATCACGTCTCCACGCTCGACCGGGAAGGCGCCGGGAGGGAACTCCAGGTCCAAGTAGGCAGAACCCTGGGCCAGCTGCCGCGCGAGGATCGTATCCGCGAGCGCCCCGGAGAAGGCCGAGAGATGCGCGTAGGTGACCGTGCGGCCGTCGGCCAGCCGCAGATAGAGTGCGCGCCCGTAGCCGCGGCACGACACGCGCGCGCGCACGATGTCGCCGTCGGCCGCGGCGAAGCAGGAGAAGCCGACGCGCCCGCCCGTGGAGATGTCGATCCCGGAGTGGAAGTGACCGGGGCGGAACTCGCAGAAGCCGGACGTGACGCACCGGCTCGCGTCGGTCGGCCACAGGAGACCCGCGTCCCCGTCCGCGGCCACCGCCCGGCCCGCCGACAACAAGAGGAACACGAGGAGCGGATGTCGAGCGGAGCGAAGCATGGGACCTGCAGTGTTTACCGTGCCGCGGGCAGTGTCAAGGAAGGGGCGCGCGCTCCCTCGCTTGATGACGCCCCGCCCCCGTGCTAGATTCTCCGGGCTTTTCCTCGACTCGACGATCGCCAGGACCCGTGGTCCGGGAGGGAGTTTCCGCATGGTGATGAGTGCGCTGCGCGACCGGATCAAGATCGTCATCCTGGTGACGCTGGCTGCCTTCGTCGGACTCATCTTCTTCGACTGGGGCATGCAGCAGACCGGTGGCAGCGCAAGGCCGGACGGAGCCGTCGTCGGCAAGGTGAACGGCCGCGAGATCAGCGACGAGATGTACCGGCGGACCTACCAGAGCCTGCTGAGCTCGTTCGAGAGCCGGGCCGGGCGCGCCCCGGAGGGCTCCGACTTCGCCTCCATCGAGGAAGAGGCGTGGATCACGCTCGTGCAGGAGATGCTCCTGCAGGAGCAGATCGAGAAGTACGGGATCAGCGTGACCGACGCCGAGATCCTGGAGGTGCTGCACACCAATCCGCCGGAGTTCGTGAGGGCGAATTTCGTCGACGAGCAGGGACAGTTCGACGCGGCGCAGTACCAGCAGGCCCTCGCCCAGGCCGCCTCCGACCCGGCCGTCGCGAACTTCTGGACCCAGGTGGAGGCCTTGATCCGCGCCACCGCTCCGTCCGACAAGGTCCGCAATTACGTGGGGCTCGGCGCGCGGGTGACGACGGCGGAGGCGCGGCGTCGCTTCCTGGACCGCAACGAGAAGGTCCGTGTCCGGTACGTCGCCTCCACCTCCGCCGACGTGCAGTTCGACGACCAGTCCATCACCGAGGCCGATTCGCGCGCGTGGTACGACGCGCACCCAACCGACTTCCGCGTCGGAGAGCAGGCCGTCCTCGACTTCGTCCGCGTCTCCAAGGCACCGACCGCGCTCGACTCCAGCGAGGCGCGCCAGGATCTGGAGCACATCCGCGAAGCGGTCCTGGCGGGCGCCGACTTCGCCGAGGAGGCGCGAAGCTGGTCCGACGATCCTTCGGCGGACCGCGGCGGAGATCTGGGTCTCTTCGGTCGCGGCGACATGGTGCCGGAGTTCGAGCAGGTCGCCTTCGCGCTGAATCCCGGCCAGGTCTCGGAGGTCTTCTCGACGCCGTTCGGCTACCACCTGGTGAAGGTCGAGGAGAAGAAGACCGAGGGCGGCGTGGCGAAGGTGCGGGCGCGCCACATCCTCGTTCGCGTCGAGCCGTCCAACGAGACGTTGCAGGAGGCGCGCGCACGCATCGAGGAGTTCCTCACCGCCGTCGAGGAGGGCGGCGGCTTCGAGGACGCGGCCGCGTCGGCCGGGCTCACCGTGGAGGTGACTCCGCCGTTCGAGAGAGGGTCGTTCGTCCCGGGACCGGCGATGATCCGCGCCGCGCAGATCTTCGCCTTCGGGGCACAGCCGGGCACGGTGTCGGACTCCCCCGTCGAGGACGACCGCAGCGTGTACGCGTACCGGCTCGCCGAGCGGCGCCCGGGCGGCGTGCTCCCGTTCGAGGACGTGAAGGACCGGGCGCGGCTGTCCTGCGCCGAGGAGCGCCGCGGCGCGCTCGCGCGGCAGAAGCTCGAGCAAGCCGTCACCGCCGGGGGCGGAGCGCTCGCCTCCATCGCCCGGGCGATGGGCGCCTCTCCCGACACGACCGACGAGTTCACCCGCGAATCGTTCGTGCCGGGAATCGGCCGGCGCAACGCGTTCGTCGCGGCGGCATTCGCGCTGCCGGTCGGCCAACGCTCCGAGATCATCGAGTCCGACCGCGGTTTCTACGTCCTCGAGGTGACCGCGCGGACGCCGGCGGACGAGGCCGCGTTCGCCGAGCAGCGCAATCAGATCCGCGGCGAGCTGCTCATGGAGCGCCGGCAGACTCTCGTGACCGCGTGGATGGAAGAGCTTCTGGTGAATGCCGAGATCGAGGACTTCCGCCGCGGCGGCAAGTCGGTGTGGAGACCGGACGACGCGGACCTCGTGTACGCGAAGGTGACTTGACCGGCGGAAACCCTACTGCCACGTTCTCGAAGGAAATGATCGGCTCGCCGAGCGTCGTCGCCGCCGTGTCCTAGTCCCGCCGCTCGGCGTCTGCCGGTGACGGCGGCGGCGCGACCAACCGCTGCTCCTCGTCCTCCGCTTCCGCCAGGTGGATCTCCCGGTGCAGCTCGGTGGAGAGCCGGCGGATCTCGCGGAGCCCCTTGCCCAGCCCGCGCGCCAGCTCCGGAATCTTCCGCGGCCCGAAGACGAGCAGCGCGATCACGAAGATGAGGAAGAGCTCCCAGCCGCCGATGCCCACAGCGGCTCAATACCAGCGGAACAGATACGCCGCCAGCACCACTCCCAGCACGGACATCACGTTCACCTTCACGGAGAAGCCCACGGTGAAGGTCATCACTACCAGATTCAGGGTGCCCGGCCCGACCCCCCAGGAGACCGACTCGACGAAGAAGCGCTTCACGACGCCGTCGGGCAGGACCTCCTGAAGCGCTTCGCCGAGCGCCGCGCCCACGACCATTCCCACCAGCACGAGGGAAAACAGAACCCACGCGCTCTTCTGACGCCCCGCTCCACGCGTCACGGCATCTCTCCTTCGAGTTCCAGGGCCACGTCGCGACCGAGAATCACGGTCACCTCGAGCAACAGGTCTTCGTTCTTCTGCTGCGTCGTCGACTTCGTGCCGAGCTGCCTCGCCACCGACCGGGCGTGGCGGGCCACGCCCACGCGGTCCAGGACCAGCGTTTCCTGGTAGTCGGAGCGGTCCGCGTTGCGGATGTCGACGACGTCGAAACCGCCCTCGCGCAGGCGTTCGGCGGCGCGCTGCCCGGCGCGGAACACGCCCGAGCCGTTCAGCACTTCTACGCGGACGGGCTTCGCCCAGCCGCGCCAAGGTCCCAGCCCGAAGAGCGGCTCGCGGACCAGCCACACCATCACCAGGATCCCCGCGGCGAAGAGGACCGGACCGCGCTTCACGATCCGCGTCCGTCCCGCTTCAGCACGTCCCGGACGGCCGCTTCGAGGTTCGCCCAGGTGTCTTCCAGGGCCTCCGGCATCACCTTGGTCTCGCCGATCACCGGCATGAAGTTCGTGTCTCCCGGCCATCGGGGAACGAGGTGCAAGTGCACGTGCCCGGGGATCCCGGCGCCGCCGGCCCGGCCGAGGTTCATGCCGAGGTTGAAGCCCTGGGCGCGGACCCGCTCGGCCAGCGCGGTCTCCATCACCGCCGCGAGCTTCATCATCTCGCTCCGCTCCTCGTCGGAGAGGCCGGCGAGCGTATCGACATGCCGGAACGGCACCACCATCGCATGGCCGTTGTTGTAGGGGTACAGGTTGAGCACGATGTAGGCGCTCATCCCGCGGTGCAGCACCAGGTTTCCCGGCCCGTCCCTCAGCTTGGGGATCTCGCAGAAGACGCACGCACCTTCGTCGGCGCCCAGCGCGGAGACGTACTTCATCCGCCACGTGGCCCAGAGGCGCTGCAGCGGCGTGTCCTGCCGCTCGTCGCGGCCGCTCATCGCCCGCTCCCGGCCGCTCCGCGGCGCGCCTCGAGGATCCGCTCGATGTCCTCGAGCTGACCCCGCGTGTTCACCCCCAGGATCTCCTCCGGAGCGGCCGCCGGGACCGCGACGACGCGCCGCCCATCGGCGCGGAGCAGACCGATGGCGTCGGTCAGGTACTCCTCGCCCTGCACGTTGTCGCGCCGGAAGCGGTCCAGCACGGAGCGAAGCGCTTCGGCCTCGAAGCAGTAGATGCTGGAGTTCACCTCGTCGATGAGGCGCTCGCGCTCGGTGGCGTCCTTGTGCTCCACGATGCCGAGGAACGTCCCCGATGGCGAACGCACGATGCGCCCGTACCCCGTCGCGTCGGGGAGCTTGGCGGTGAGCACGGTGGCCGCGGCGCCCGTCTCGCGGTGGCGCTCCCGCAGTTCGCGCAGCGTCGAGCTGCGCAGCAGCGGCACGTCCCCGGCGAGCACCAGAACTTCGCCCTCGAACGAGGCGAGCTGCGCCTTCGCCCGCTTCACGGCGTCCCCGGTCCCGAGCCGCTCGGTCTGCTCCACGAACTCCCAGCCTTCGGAGTGGAATGCCGCGCGCACGCGGTCCGCGCCCTTGCCGATGACGACCACGATGCGCTCGACGCCTGCCTCCCTCGCCGCGCGCACCACCCGTCCGAGGAGCGTCTCGCCTCCCACGGTGTGCAGCACCTTGGGAATGTCCGAGGCCATTCGCTTGCCTTCGCCCGCGGCCAGCACGACGGCCATCGCTTTGCGTGCGGTCACCCCGTCCCCTCCTCCCCCGCGGGAGACGTCACGAAGCCGTGCGCGCCGATCTCCCCGCCCAGGATCACATTGTCGATGAGCCTCGCGCGCCCCACCCGCGCCGCCGCGGCGAGCAGCGCCGGCCGGCCCGCGTCGGTCCACGGCGAAAGGTCCTCGAGGTCGCGGATGTCCACGTACTCCGGCACGACGAGCGGCTCGACCTCCAGCACCTCACGGACGAGGTTGACGAGCCGGCGCGGATCGCGCTCGCCTCGTTCGAAGGCGGTGCGCGCGGCGAAGAGCCCCCGCGAAATCGACCGTGCCGCGCGCCGCTCCTCCGCGTCCAGGTAACGGTTGCGCGAGCTCATGGCCAGACCGTCCTGCTCGCGCACGGTCGGTCCGATGAGGATGCGTCCGGGAAGGTTCAGGTCCGCGGCCAGCCGGCGGATCAGCACGGCCTGCTGCGCGTCCTTCTGGCCGAAGACGGAGACATCGGGGCGGACGATGTTCAGGAGCTTCGCCACGACGAGCGCTACGCCGTCGAAGTGTCCAGGACGGCTGCGCCCGCACAGCGGCTCGGACAGACGCTCGACGCGCACCGTCGTGGCGAAACCCTCCGGGTACATCTCCGCCGCGTCGGGGGCGAAGATCAGGTTCGCGCCGGCGGTCCGCGCCAGCCTCGAGTCTTCCTCCAGCGCCCGCGGATAGGACGCCAGGTCTTCGCCCGGCGCGAACTGCGTCGGGTTCACGAACACGGAGAGCACGACGAAGTCGGAGTGCCGCCTCGCCAGCCGGATCAGGGAAAGATGTCCCTCGTGCAGCGCACCCATGGTGGGCACGAAGCCGATGTTCCGTCCGGCCGCCCTGGCGCTCTCGACGGCGGCGCGGACCTCGTCAACCGTCGCGACTCTTTCCACGCGGGGGTCTCCGTTCGGCAGCGCCGTAGCTGTGCTCGAGGTCGGGGAACTGTCCGCTCTTCACCTCGGCGCGGTAGCGGGAGAGCGCTTCGATCATGGCGTCGCCGAGCTCGGCGTATCGCTTCACGAACTTGGGAGCGATTTCGGTGGAGATGCCCATCAGGTCGTGGAACACGAGGACCTGGCCGTCGCAGCGCGGGCCGGCGCCGATGCCGATGGTGGGGATCTCGACCGCGGCGGTGATCTCCCCGGCGAGCTCCCAGGGCATGCCTTCGAGCACCAGGGCGAAGCAGCCGGCGCGCTCCAGGAGGGCCGCGTCCTCCAGGAGCCGCTGGCGCGCATCCTCGGTGCGGCCCTGCACCCGGAACCCGCCGAAGCGGTGCACCGACTGCGGGGTCAGGCCGAGGTGGCCCATGACCGGGATGGATGCGTCGGCCAGAGCGCCGACCGTGTTCAAGAACTGCCGGCCGCCCTCGATCTTCACGGCCTGTGCGCCGCCCTCTTTGAGCAGCCGG
>JBQTGV010000135.1:0-4046 GCA_052390515.1 Candidatus Eiseniibacteriota bacterium
GGTGGGGATCTCGACGGCCGCGGTGATCTCCCCGGCGAGGTCCCAGGGCATGCCTTCGAGCACCAGGGCGAAGCAGCCGGCGCGCTCCAGGAGCGAAGCGTCCTCCAGCAGCCGCTGGCGCGCGTCCTCGGTGCGGCCCTGCACGCGGAACCCGCCGAAGCGGTGCACCGACTGCGGGGTCAGGCCGAGGTGCCCCATCACGGGAATGGACGCGTCGGCCAGAGCGCCGACCGTGTTCAAGAACTGCCGGCCGCCCTCGATCTTCACGGCCTGTGCGCCGCCCTCTTTGAGCAGCCGGCCGGCGTTGGCCACGGCCGACTCGGTCGACACCTGGTAGGAGAGGAACGGCATGTCGCCGATGACGAGCGCCGGCGGGTCGGCGCGGCGGACGAGCTGCGTGTGGTAGACCACGTCGTCGACGGTCACCGGCAGCGTGTTCTCGTGGCCTTGGACGACCATGCCGAGCGAGTCACCGACGAGGATCACGTCGATGCCCGCGGCCGCGGCCACCCGCGCGGAGTGGTAGTCGTAGGCGGTGACCATGGCGATCTTCTCGCCCTTCTTCTTCATGGCGAGAAGCGTGCGCACGGTCGTGGCGGCTGGGGTCACGGCGCTGCCTCCGGGGCGGACCCGGGCAGTCTACCGGAGCGCGGGGCCATCGTCGAGGCGGGCGCTGGACGGCGCGCTCAGCGCACCCCCACGTACCGGGTCCCCGAGGCGTGCTCCCCGATCAGCTCGAGCAGCCGGGCGAAGTCCTCGTCGCTGCTCACGAGATCCATCTCGTTCGTGTTCACCACGAGCAGCGGCGTCTCCTCGTAGTGGAAGAAGAAGTGGTTGTAGGCGTCGCTGAGGGTCTCCAGGTACTCGCGGCTGATCTCCCGCTCGAAGAGCCGGCCGCGCCGCTGGATGCGGGACAGCAGCACTTCCGTCGTCGCCTGCAGATAGATGACGAGGTCGGGACGGGTGAGCCTCGCCTCCAACAGCGGGAGCAGCGTGCGGTACAGCGCCAGCTCCTCCTCCGCCAGGTTGATCGTGGCGAAGATCTGGTCCTTGGCGAAGACGTAGTCGGCGACGACGCTCTCGTGGAACAGCTCGCGCTGCGGAATCTCGAGCTGTTGGCGATAGCGGGAGAGCAGGAAGAAGATCTGCGTCTGGAACGCCCACGCGCCCGGATCGTCGTAGAACTTCGCGAGGAACGGGTTCTCCTCGACGACCTCCAGCACGAGGGAAGCGTCCATGGCGCGGGCGAGGCGTTTGGCGAGCGTCGTCTTGCCGACGCCGATCACGCCCTCGACGGCGACGTAGCGGGGCCGCGGGGCTGCCCGCGTGACGCGGGACGCGCTCGGGGCCCTCCTCACCCGAGGCACGCCGCCTCCTCGACCGCCCCCGCCGGCCAGAGCGGTGCGCCCGGGATCGGCCGGCAGCGCGTCGCGCCGCCGGCCGCATGCAGCTCGGCGAGCAGCTCCTCCGCGCTCTTGCCCAGCGCCGGATGGCGCCACGACGGCGCCGCTTCGCGGAGCGGCTCGAGCACGAACGTGCGGGACGCGATGCCCGGATGCGGCAGCGTGAGCCCCGGCTCGGCGATCATCTCGTCGCCGTAGGTCAGAAGATCCAGGTCCAGAATGCGCGGGCCGTTCCGCGGAGCGGGCCGGCGCCCGGCGCGCAGCTCTTCGCCCTGCAGGATGGCGAGCAGCTCCCGCGCGCCGAGCGAGGTGCGCAGCGTGACGACCGCGTTGACGAACTCCGGCTGGTCGGCGAGACCCCAAGGCTCGCTTCGCCACATCCGAGACGCCGCCCGCACCTCGATGCCGGGCGCCGCGGCGAGCCGCCGCACCGCGTCCCGGATGGCCTGCTCGGGGCGGCCGAGGTTCGCCCCCAGCGCGACGAAGGCCTCCGTCACTCGCCCGTCCTTCCCCGCTCGACCTCGATCTCGACGTGGCCGAGGTTCGGGCAATACGGGATGTGCGGCTTGCGGATGCGCAGCACGACGCCCTCGACGTCGAACTCTTTGTAGATGGACTCGACGATGTCGGTGGCCAGGGCCTCCAGCAGGTTGAAACGGTCCTCGCGGACGACGCGCTCCACGAGCCGGTAGACGCTCTCGTAGTCCACCGCGTCCTGCAGGCGGTCCGACTTACCGGGGCTCTCGATGTCGACGAAGAGATCCACGTCGAGCTCGAAGCGCTGGCCGAGCTCCTTTTCCGCCGCGAGATGTCCGTGGAAACCGACGACGCCGATGTCCGCCAGCGTGATGCGCGCGATCTCGGCCACACTCGTCTCCCCAAGGCGAAGGTGGCGTGGAGAGTACCGCATCCCGTCGAGACCCGGCCAATGAAAGAACGCGGGGCGCCCGGTGAGAGGCGCCCCGCGCGGTTCACACTGACGTCAGCGGCCGGCTTGCATCACGCGGCCGGCTTCGTCACCCGGCCGGATCGTCATGCGGCTGACCTGACCTACATCATGCCGCCCATGCCGCCCATCCCACCGCCGCCGCCCGGAGCCGGAGCCTTCTCCTCCTCGGGTCTGTCGGTGATGATGCACTCCGTCGTCAAGATGAGGCTGGCGATCGATGCGGCGTTCTGCAGCGCCGAGCGCGTGACCTTCGCCGGATCGATGATGCCGGCCTTGACCATGTCCACGAACTCGTTCGTCGCGGCGTTGTAGCCCGTGTTCGCGCCCTTCTCGCTCTTGATGCGCTGCACGATGAGCGAGCCTTCCTGCCCGGCGTTCCGCGCGATCTGGCGGGTCGGCTCCTCGATGGCCCGAAGCACGATCTCCGCGCCGATCTTCTCGTCGCCGGTGAGGGTTCCGGCCAGCTCCTCGACCGCCTTGGAAGCCTTGAGCAGCGCCACGCCGCCGCCCGGCACGATGCCTTCCTCGACGGCCGCGCGCGTCGCCGACACGGCGTCCTCCACGCGGTGCTTGCGCTCCTTGAGCTCCACCTCGGTCGCCGCACCCACGTGGATCACGGCCACGCCGCCGGAGAGCTTCGCCAGACGCTCCTGGAGCTTCTCCTTGTCGTAATCCGAGGTCGTGTCCTCGATCTGCTTCTTGAGCTGGTTGATGCGCGCCTGGATGTCGGTCTTCTTGCCCGCGCCCTGGATGATCGTCGTCGAGTCCTTGTCGATCAGGACGCGCTTGGCCCGACCCAGGTCCCCGGTGGTCACGTTCTCCAGCTTGAAGCCCACTTCCTCGGAGATGAGCCGGCCGGCGGTCAGCACGGCGATGTCCTCGAGCATCTGCTTGCGGCGGTCGCCGAAGCCCGGCGCCTTGACCGCGGCGGCGCTGATGGTGCCGCGCAGCTTGTTGACCACGAGCGTCGCCAGAGCTTCGCCTTCCACGTCCTCGGCGATGATGAGCAGCGGTGCGCCGAGCTGCACGACCTTCTCCAGCACGGGGAGCAGATCCTTCATGCTGGACACCTTCTTGTCGTGGATCAGTATGTAGGCGTCCTCCAGCTCGGTCTCCATGCGCTCGGCATTGGTCACGAAGTACGGCGAGAGGTACCCGCGGTCGAACTCCATGCCCTCGACCAGCTCGTGCGTGGTTTCCATGGTCTTGGCTTCTTCCACGGTGATCACGCCGTCCTCGCCGACCTGGTCCATGCACTCCGCGATGATCGCGCCGATGGACTCGTCGTTGTTCGCCGAGATGGTGGCCACCTGCGCGATCATCTGCTTGCTGCCCTTGACCTGCTTGGCCTGCTTGCCGATCGAGCCGACCACCGCTTCGACGGCCTTGTCGACGCCGCGCTTCAGGGCCATCGGATTCGACCCCGCGGCCACGCTGCGCATGCCGGAGTGCAGGATGGACTGCGCCAGCACGGTGGCCGTGGTCGTGCCGTCACCGGCGATGTCGTTCGTCTTCGTGGCCACTTCCTTGACCAGCTGCGCGCCCATGTTCTCGAAGTGGTCCTCGAGCTCGATCTCCTTGGCGATGGTCACGCCGTCGTTCGTGATCGTGGGGGCGCCGAACTTCTTCTCCAGCACCACGTTGCGGCCGCGGGGCCCGAGCGTGACCCGCACCGTGTTGGCGAGCTTGTTGAC
>JBQTGV010000136.1:0-33837 GCA_052390515.1 Candidatus Eiseniibacteriota bacterium
GGGGGGGGGGGGGCCCGGCCCCCCCCCCCCCCGCCGGGTGTCGGTGCGCCTCAGTCGAGCCGAACAGCCTTGCGCACCGCCGAGAACGACCCCGCCTGCAGCCGTACGAAGTAGACCCCGGTCGAGACGCGGGCGCCGCCGCCGTCCCGGCCGTCCCAGTTCGCCAGGAACCGACCTGCGGTCAGCGGCCCGTGCACGAGCGTCGCCACCAGTCGGCCTGTGATGTCGTAGACGGTCAAGTCGACCTCCGCCGGGCTCGGAACGTCGAACTGGATCCAGGTCGCGTCGCGGAAGGGATTGGGCCGCGCGGCCGACAGCGAAGTCGAGGTCGGGACGAACGGGGTCTGCACCAGCGCACCGACGACGCGCTCGACGGTGATGTCGACCGCAGCCGCGTCGTTACCGGAATCCAGGTCTGTCTGGTCGACGGCGGTCAGAGCGGCGCTGTTGGTGATCGTGGAATCGCCGGTGCCCACCTCGACCGCAGCGGTGATCTGCAGCGTGGCGATGGCCGCGCCGGCCAGCGTGCCCACCGACCAGATTCCGGTGCCGTCGTCGTAGCTCCCGTGGCTGGGCAGGTCGGAAACGTGCACCACGCCCGCCGGCAGCAGGTCGGTCACTTCCACACCGGTGGCCTGGAGGAGGCCCACGTTCGTCGCCGTGATCGTGTAGACGATGGTGCTTCCCTCGGGGGGCGTCTCGTCGTCCACCACCTTTGCCACGGCGATGTCCACGAACTGCACGGTGATGTCCGCCGTAGCGACGTCGTTCGCGGAGTTCGTGTCGGTCTGATCGGAGGCCGTCCGCGTGGCGACGTTCTGGATGGTCTGGCCGGTCGTTCCCGCGTTGACCGTGACGGTGAGCGTCAGCGTGGCGGTTGCCCCATTCGTGAGAGCGGGAATCGACCACTGGCCACTGCCGATGGAGTAGGAATTGCCTTGGCCCGGGTTGGCGGTCTGGAACGTCGTGCCCACAGGCACGAGGTCCGTGACCTTCACGCCGGTGGCGCTGTTGGGTCCGAGATTCGTGGCCGTCACCGTGTAGATGACTGGATCCCCCTCCTTCGGAGTCGGATCGTCGGCGGCCTTCGAGACGTCGATGTCGATCTCGGGAGAAACGTGGATGTCCACCGCAGCGGAATCGTTGCCCGGACTCGTGTCGGTCTGGTCCACCGCCGTCACCGAGGCCACGTTCTGGATGGTCGTTCCGGCGGTGCCGTTGTTCACGGTGGCGGTGAGACCGAGCGTGGCCGACGTGGCGTTGGCCAGGGAGCCGACCGTCCAGAGCCCCGCGCTGTAGCTTCCCTGGCTCGACGTCGAGCTGACGAACGTCAGGCCGGCCGGCAGGACGTCGGTGATTTCGACTCCGGTGGCGACGTTCGGCCCGTTGTTCGTCACGGTCACGGTGTACTGGATCGTGCCGCCCTCTTCCGGCGTCGCGTCGTCGACGATCTTCCCGACGGCGAGATCGACGGCCTGCACGGTGATGTCCGCGGTGTCGGAATCGTTGCCGGGGTTCGTGTCCCCCGGCATCGACGCGGTCCGCGTGGCGACGTTCTGGATCGTCGACCCCGCCGTGCCGATATTGACCGCCGCGTTGATGGTCAGCGTTGCTGTCGTACTGACCCCGAGAGGCCCGAAGTCCCAGGCGCCGGTCTGATCATCGTATGTTCCCTGAGACAGCACCGATGAAGAGTACGTGACACCCGCTGGAAGCAGATCGGTCACGGTGACCGAGGTCGCGGGGTCGGGTCCGCCGTTCGTCGCCGTGACGGTGTAAACGATCGACGCGCCCTCGTTCGGCGCCGGGTTGTTCACCGACTTGGTCACGGAGATGTCGACCGACTGCACGGTGAGCGTCGCCGAGTCGGAGTCGTTGGCGGGGCACGAGGCTCCCAACGCCGAGGCGGGGACGGCAGCCGTGTTCTCGACCACGGCCCCGGCGGCTCCGACGTCGATCGTGGCGGTGATGGCCAGCGTGGCCGAGCCGCCGTTCGCGATCGTCCCGACCGACCAGACGCCGCTGCCGCTGCTGTACGTTCCCTGGCTGGGGGCGTCGGAGGCGTAGGTCAACTCGGCGGGGAGCACGTCGGTGACCTGCACCACGGCGGCCGCGTCCGGACCGCCATTCGTCACCACGATCGTGTAGACCACCGCGTCGCCCTCGGCCGGGCTGGTGTCGTCGACGTTCTTGGTGACGGCGAGGTCGACGGACTCGACGAGGATGCTCGCCGTGTCGGAGTTGTTGGCGGGATTCGTGTCCGTCTGGTCGGCGGCGGTGATGGAGGCGTCGTTCTGGATCGTCTGGGCGGCGGTGCCGGCATTCACCGTGGCACTGAGCTGGAGCGTGGCCGAGCCGCCGTTCGCCACGGTACCGACGGTCCAGGCGCCGGTGCCACTGTTGTAGCTTCCCTGGCTGGGGGAATCGCCGGCGTAGGTCACCCCCGCCGGGAGCACGTCGGTGACCTGCACGCCGGTGCCGGCGTCGGGACCCGCGTTGCCGACCGTGATCGTGTAGGTGATCGTGTCACCCTGATTCGGTCCCGGATCGTTCACCGTCTTGGTGATCCCGAGGTCCGCGGACTGCACGGTGATCTCGGCGGCATCGGAGTTGTTCGCGGGGTCGGTGTCGACCTGCCCGAGCGAGATCAGGCTGGCGATGTTCTGGATCGTCTGCGCGGCCGTTCCGGGATCGACCGTCGCGGTGATGCTCAGCGTGTGGGCCGCACCGTTCGTCAGGCCCCCGAGGGCCCAGCGTCCGGTGGCATCGCTGTAGGTCCCCTGCGTGGCGGATGCCGAGACGAAGGTGGTCCCCGCGGGAAGAACGTCGGACAGTAGGACAGCGGTCGCCGGGTTCGGACCCAGATTCTCGGCGATGACCTGGAAGACGATCGTATCCCCCTCGTTCGGAGCCGTGTTGTCGACGCTCTTGGTCACGGCGACGTCCACGTTGACGAGCTGGACAGAGGCTGGACCCTCGTCTGTGGAAAACAGGAGCTCCCCACCGTCGGCCGACCAGCGCGGGTTCGTCTCCTGCCCGGGATGGAGCGTGACGCGAACGGCCTCGCCGCCGTCCGCCGGCGCGACCCAGAGGTCGCCGTCCTGCACGAGTGCGATGCGCGTTCCGTCGGGCGACAGAACTCGCTCCTGGCTCGACGGCGCTCCGAACACGAGGCCTGCGGGGAGCAGCAGCAGGCCCGTCCATGATGCGAGGTTCATCTCGACTCCCTCCCTGCGCGACGTGCTTTCTTCGCGCAGCACGGAGTGGAACGACGGTCTCGGCGGGGGAGTCGCGCGCGGCGGGCGCGAACGGGGGTGAGGGAGTCGTTCGCCGGACCGATCGGGAAGCCAGGTGCTTCCCCGGCGCTCAACCTAGCAGCTTCTGTTCGAAACAGCTCGGAAGAAATGGCCGGGCGCCGGTCGGCCGTGCGGCTGCGTTCCCGCGGCGCCCGCTGAGGCTTCAGCGCGGCCGGAAGGGGGTCTCGGCGTCCAGGGCGGCGCGTCGTTCACTCCCCAGGCGGCACCTGATGGCCTCGTCGGGTACGTGCAGGCACCCCCGGCGCGACCCGCTCGCGGGCTTCCCGCCTCGAGGAGGATGACCGGCAACCGGATCGTCGTTGTCTCCTCACCGAAATGGAGTTCACATCTTGCGGAAGCCCCTCCGCAGAGGCGGATACCAAGATGGACTCAGGCGACCGTGCGTTGGTCCACGTCGCGATGGCGAGTCGATCTCACGACGTGCCGCGCGAGTGTACGCGAGGCCTTCTGAGTCGTTTCTTTCGAGACGGAACACTCAGGTCGTGCGCCGCCCCTTCTGCCACGCATGGAGCACCAGCGCCACGGTGATGACCACGTAGGCCACGAAGACCCGGAAGTACTCGCCGATCTGGGCGTCCCCGGCCAGCGCCTTCCCGGCGAGCGGCGAGACCACGAAGAGCGTGTGGAACAGCAGCGTGCCGAGCAGCGCCTGCCCCACCGTGGCGCGGGACACGGTCGCGCCGGAGACGAGCAGCGCCGCGATCGAGAACATGCCCACCTGTTCGTGCGAGTTGTAGGTGTTCAGCGTGCCGATGTTCTGCAGGAAGAGCAGCTGACCCCACGCGGCGAGCACCGTGGACATCGCCGTGGCGATCACCCGGTTTCGCTCCACGTCGATCCCCGCCGCCGCCGCCACGTGCGCATCCTGACCCATCGCGCGGAACTCCTGGCCGAGCTTGGTGCGGAAGAACAGCAGGGTCAGCGCGCAGAACGCGGCGATGACCGCGAACGTCGCCACCGGCACGCGGATGGGTCCGGCTCCGAGCGCCACCTGCACCGGCAGCAGGTCGTCCACCGCGTACTGCACTCCGGTGAGGTCCACCGTGTTGCGCAGGCCGTAGCCCTGGGGGAGCAGCAGCGCGTCGTCGGCGAAGGGAATCACCGATCCCAGCGCGAAGAGGAACACGAGCTGGTAGAGACCGTTGGCGAAGAACCCGGCGATGAGCCCGCTCACCATCTCGCGGCCCTTGGCGTGGTTGAAGAGCCAGCCCGTGGCGATGCCGAAGAGCGTCCCCAGGGGCAACGCCAGCGCGAAGGCCAGCGCGAAGCCGGACGCGCCGCCGACCCCCCAGTACGTGACCAGGATCGCGGCGATCTGCCCGGCCATCGCGCCGATCACGATGCCGAAGTTGAGGCCGAGGCCGGCCAGGATGGGAACGAGCAGCGAAAGCACCAGCAGCGCGTTGCGCCCGAAGCGCACCAGCAGCTCGCGGACGAGGAAATCGGGCGTGATCTTCGCCGCGAGGATACCGACGAAACAGAGCGCCGCGAAGAGGACCGGCACGGCGAAGCGTCCCATCAGCGGTCCCCTCGGCGGGTGAGCGCGTAGAGGATCATGCCGTTCTGGATGATGAGCCGCGCGGTCTCGGAGAGGTCCCCGGCGATGACCTGGCTCGTGACCGGCAACGCCACGGTCAGGATGGACTGGAAAAGCAGCGTGCCCACGATCACGTGGACGAGGGTGGCCCGCGCGAGCGTGGCGCCTCCGATCAGCAGGCACGCCACGGCGGGGAAGGCCATGAGCAGCGGCGCGGTGTAGAGCTGGACGAATCCGTAGGAGCTGGCGAACACGACGATGCCGACCGCTCCCAGCACCGTAGAGAACGTGGTCGCCTGGATGCGCGTGCGTTCGTCGGAGATGCCGGCGGCGCGGGCGAAGCGCGGGTTGGAGCGGGCCGCAGCGATGGTGATGCCCGCCCGCGTGCGGAAGAAGAGCCACACGAAGAGGCAGGCCAGCGCGAAGAGCAGCAGCGTACCGGTGGGGAAGCGGACGCCGAGCACCTGGAAGCTCCAGAGCCGGTCGAGGAGCTGGCCCCAGGAATCGCTGAGCGTGAGCGTGGTGCGCAGTCCCTTCCCGCCGATCGCCCAGACGAGCGTCGGGTTGTGGAGCGGCGCGACGACCCAGAAGATGCTCATGCCCGAGACCACGGCGAACCCGAGGTACGTGCCGACCATCATCTCCTGGCCGCGCGTTCGGTTCAGCAACCAGCCGTAGCCGACACCCGCGGGAAGGGCGAGCACCGTGCCGATCGCCGCGGCCAGCGCCAGCCCGGACCAGCCGCCGATGCCGTGCTCGAGGGAGACGACGCAGCCGACGAGACCGCAGATGATGCCCAGCGGCAGCCCGAAGTTGAGACCCACGCCGCCCATCACGGCCGGCAGCAGCGCAAGCACGAGCAGCCCGTTGCGCCCGACCCGCAGCAGGGAGTCGGAGATCAGCCCGGCGACGTCCATCTTGGTGGCGGTGGCGATGCCGAAGAGCACGGCCAGGAACGCGGTGATGAGAAGGCGCGGGACGCCGGCGGAGCGGATGCGTTCGCGGAGGACGGACGCCACGCTCACTGCTTCACCTCCCGGCGATGCGAGGTCAGCTCGCCGGCCATGGCCAACCCGAACTGCTCGTCGCCGGCGTCCGGCGGCAGCACCGCCTCGATCCGGCCGCCGTACACGATGGCGATGCGGTCGCAGAGCGCGCGCAGCTCGGCGATCTCGGACGACGTCACCAGCAGCGAGAGCCCCTTCTCGCGGTTGAGGTCGCGGAGGATGGCCAGCACGCGCTCCTTCGCCCCGACGTCGATGCCGCGGGTCGGCTCGGAGACGAGCAGCGTGTCCGGGTTCATCGTCATCGCCCGGGCGAGGCAGACCTTCTGCTGGGTGCCGCCGGAGAGGCGTCGCACGTGCTGCCGCGGTCCGGTGCAGCGGATGTCCAGCGCGCGGATCATCTCCTGCGCGTGACGCCGGACGGCACGCGCGTCCAGCAGGCGAAGCGCCGGCAGCGGTGCGCCGTGCAGGAAGCGGTTCTGCGCCTCGATGGCGGTCAGGACCATGTTCAGCTCGATGGACTCGTCGAGCAGCACGCCGACCCCGCGCCGATCCTCGGACACGAAGGCGAGCCCGGAGCGCAGCGCCCCGTGTGCGTCGTTCAGCCGGAGCGGCGCGCCGTCCTTCGCCACTTCGCCGCGCGCGGGGTAGATGCCCATCAACCCGTTGGCGATGCCGATCTTTCCGTGGCCGGCGAGCCCGGCGAGGCCCAGGACCTCGCCCTTCTCGATCCGGAAAGAGACGCCGCGGACTTCCTCGCCGGGCATGTCCACGTGCAGGTCGCGGGCCTCGAGGGCCGGCGCGCCGCCCGCGCGCGCGGCTTCGCCGGCGTGCCGCTTCACCGCCGCCGGCCGCCCCACCATCAGCTCCGCGATCTTCTCGACGGTCGTCGCCTTCGGGTCGAGGCGCCCGACCACGGCACCGTCGCGGAGCACGGTGATGTCGTCGGCCACGGCCAGCACTTCGTCGAGCCGGTGCGTGATGAAGAGGATGCCGAGCCCCTTGCCGGCCAGCGCGCGCATGACGCCGAGGAGCTGCGTGGCCTCGGACTCGGTGAGCACGGCGGTCGGCTCGTCGAAGATGAGCAGGCGGGCGCGCTCCTTGTCCACCTCGCGGGCGATCTCCACGAACTGCATGTGTCCGACGGGAAGCCCGGCCACGGGCAGCCACTCGTCGACGCCGAGCCCGACGGTGTCGAGCGCGGCGCGCGCGTCGGTGCCGCAGCGCTCGAAGTCCACGCGCTCGAGCTTTCTGCCGAGCACGCGCGAGAGCGGCGTCGGGCGCGTCGGCTCGCGGTTCAGCTTGATGTTCTCGGCGATGGAGAAGCCGGGAAGCAGCATGAACTCCTGGTGGACCATGCCGAGCCCGGAGTCCATCGCCTCCCCCGGCGAGCCGAACCGCACCGGGAGCCCCTCGAGCAGGACGTCGCCCTGGAATCCGCCGGTCTCGCGGATGACCTGCATGCCGAAGAGCACGTTCATGAGAGTCGACTTGCCGGCGCCGTTCTCGCCGACGAGGGCGTGGATCGTTCCCGGACGGACGGCGAGGGAAACGTCCCGCAGCACGCGGTGACCCTCGAAGGACTTGGAGATGCCGCGCAATTCGAGGACGGCGGGGGCGCTCATGGGGGGCGTGGCCGGCCTCCCGCGCGATCAGTACACGAGGTGATCGAGGAGGATCAGGTACTGGTTCCCGGCGGTCTCGTCGTACTTGCGGATGCGCACCGGCGCGCCGGCCTCGTCCTGGATGTACTTCTGCACGACGGCGGGGTCCTTGTAGTCGATCTTGCCGTCCACGGCATCGACGAGCAGGTTCGCCGCGGCGCGCAGGGCGACCATGCTCTCGGGCGCCACCCACGTGCCGAAGTGTCCTTGCATCCCGTGCTCGGCGATGACGCGGCGGTTCTCGGTGTTGATGTAGGCGATGTCGCCGGCTTTCTCCGGCGGGATGCCGATGCCCAGCGCCGTCGGATAGCCGTGCGTGGGACTCGGGCAGCACTGCTCGGGGACGTATCCGCCGTTCGTCAGGACCGAGCGGATGAGCGGCTCCTGCATGCCGCAGTTCGTGGAGAAGAACGCGGTGTCGGTGCCCAGCTTCTTCACCTGGCGCGGCTGATCCTCCAGAACGAACTGCTGCGTCGCGGGAAGGCCGCCTTCGGCCATCGGGTCGGGAGCCGTGACGAACAGGAAGTCGAGACCCATCTCCGTGCAGGCCTGCTTCATCCGGTCGCGGCGGTCGGCGAGAAGCTGCTGGGACATGTGCCGCGGGAAGGAGTAGTGCACGAGATGCTTCGCGCCCATGGCCGCGGCCTCGGCCACGATGGTGCGCCCGCGCTCGAGCTGGTCGGGCTGGATGGCGAGGTCGCAGGCCACGTTCACGACCGCGGGATCCTCGTGCGGCTCGATGAACGCGATCAGGATTTCGGGGCGCTGCTCGCGGATCTTGCGCGCCGCGGCGACGGAGCCGGGAACTGCCTGCCCGACCACGATCACCTTCACCCGGGGATCGGAAGCCAGACCGGTGAGCTGCGCAATCACCGTTTCCTGCTCGGTCATGAAGTTGTCGGGATAGCTCACGTGCACGACGCGGTCCCCGTACTTCGCGCTGACCTGCTGGCCGGCGCGGAACTCCTCCTCGTTCTGCGACACCGTTCCCGTCATGATTCCGATGCGGAAGGGTTGGTCCGACGACGGCGGCGGCACGGCCTCCCGGGGGGCGCAACCGGCGATCAAGAGGGCGGCGGCGAGGCAGTGCAGCACGGCGGCGAGGCTTCGCATGCTGTGCAATGTGCGCGAAGCCGCAGCCCGTGTCAATCGCGGGGCCGCGGGAGCTCGCTCACCACGTCGGCGCGGTAAAAACGCTCGTAGAAGCCGGGATCCAGGTGGTGGGCCTGGTGCGCCAGGACGGTGCGGAACGGGCCGCTGCCGGGCGGGATGCGTCCGTAGCGGCGGAAGACGTACTCGCAGCACGCGATCGTCGCGGCGATGGCGCCGTCGGAGTGCTGCGGGATGGCCGTCTGGACCTTCGCACCGTCTCGCCAGCCGCTCGCTGCGCCGCCGTCGCGCATCGTCCCCGCGCCCGGCGCGAACTTCGAGTCGACGAACGCCAGGACGGCCTCCTCCATGCTGCGAAAGTACGGCGGGCACCAGGGGCGAAGGAGCACGCTGCCGTTCCGCTCCAGGCCGATCGCCGTGGGCACGAGCGCGTCCTTCCCGGCGAACTTCATCAGGGCGCGCACCGCCGGCGCGCTGCCGATGATCCGGGAGAGGCGCTGCTCCTCCATGCGGAAGCCGAGCGCTCTCGTCCAGCCGAACGGATGCGCGGCGAAGTGCGGGAAGCCGCCGAGTCCGAGCGCCTGCGTCATGAGTCCGAGGTTCTGGATCATCGCGCCGTGCTCGACCGCCGCCAGCTCGTACAGCCAGCCTTCCAGGAAGCTCAGCGTGACGACGCGCCCGCGCGCCGGATCGTCGTGCAGCCAGCCGCCCTTGGACCGCGCGAACCGACCCACGCCCGCCGGCCGGAACCCCGCGCGGTCGTCCAGCAGGAAGTAGCCGAACTCCTCGTTGAACGCGGAGAGCAGAATATTGATGGTGAGCGCGGTGAGCTCGTTCACGGGCAGGAAGTACGTCGTGCCGGGGACGTTCGCCGACCACTTGTTGAAGGGCGGAACGTAGGGCAGCTCGCGCGGGACGTCCGGGCGAACGTCGGCGATGCGCACCCGGCTCTTCTCGTAGAGCGAGGTCAGCTCGCCGGCCCGCGCCGCGGCGATGAGCGCGGGCAGCTCGGCCCTGGGGAAGTCCTGCGGCCGGCGGATCATCCAGGCGCCGCCGTCGTTCAGTACGAAGAGCACGACGTCGTGCAGCGCGTCGGGGCTCGGCACTGTCCGTCCGACGAGCTGCGCCATGATGTTGCCGCTGCCGCTTTCGTCCTCCGTGCCACGCTCGTAGGGCAGCTCCGCCAGTGCCCAGCCGGTGATCCCGCACGCGGCGAAGACGAGAGCCGCCTCCTCGTCGGGAGTCAGCGGTTCGGCGCGAAGCGTGCTTTCGAACGAGAGCGGCCCGCCGTCGAGCCGCAGTCCACGCGCGAAGCGGCGCGAACGCCGCTCCAGGAGCGCGCGGAAGAGCGGGTACTCGAAGACGTTCACGGGTCGGACCGGCGCGCGCCGCACTTCCAGCACTCGTCGAACTGCGGCTCGAGCTCCTCGCCGCAGGCCGCGCACTTCCAGGTTCCCGCCGGCGCCGCGGGCGGTTCGGACGCGGCGGCGTACTCCTCGATGATCTTCAGTGCCTCGATCTCGTCCGCGTCGTCCAGCACCCACACCGTGGGCGGCGTGTCCACCGTCATCGGTACGGCGGCGAAGGCCCCCCACAGCGCTTCGCCATGGACCTCCGCCTCGATGCCGCGGGCGTCCAGCAGGCTGCGCACCACCTGCGCCTCGGTCGGGTCCGTAGCGACGAAGACCTGTCTCACTGCCGTGGCTCCGCCCGGAAGGGAACGCTGCCGGCCGCCGCGTCAGGGTAGCGGGGTCCCAGGGGGCCGCGCGAGGGGAATTGCGGTAATCTCCCCGTCCCGCCCCGAACCGAGCGTCCCGGGCGGGGTAGAAGGAGCATCGCCATGGCGAAGGTGGTCTTCGACGGCGTCGGCAAGACCTACCCCGGCGGGGTGGTCGCGGTGCGCGACGCCACCTTCACCGTCGAGCACGGCGAGTTCATGGTGGTGGTCGGCCCCTCCGGTTGCGGGAAGTCCACGACGTTGCGCATGGTGGCCGGTCTCGAGGACGTGACCGAAGGCCAAATCTCCATCGATGGTCGCGTGGTGAACGAGGTCGCGCCGAAAGACCGCGACATCGCCATGGTCTTCCAGAATTACGCGCTCTATCCGCACATGAGCGTGTACGACAACATGGCTTTCGGCCTCAAGATGCGAAAGGTCCCGAAGCCGGAGATCGACGCCCGCGTGCGCGAGGCCGCCGACATCCTCGGCCTCGGCGATCTGCTGCAGCGCAAGCCCAAGGCGCTCTCCGGCGGGCAGCGGCAGCGGGTCGCGGTGGGGCGCGCCATCGTGCGGCATCCCAAGGTGTTCCTGTTCGACGAGCCACTCGCCAACCTGGACGCGAAGCTGCGCGTGCAGACCCGCGCCGAGATCTCCCGCCTGCACCAGCGCCTCGGGGCCACCATGATCTACGTGACCCACGATCAGGTCGAGGCGATGACCATGGGCACGCGCATCACGCTCATGAAGGACGGCGTGATCCAGCAGATCGACGAGCCACTGCGCCTCTACCGCGAGCCGGCGAACCGCTTCGTGGCGGGATTCATCGGCAGTCCGTCCATGAACCTCTTCGAGGGCACGCTGGTACGGGACGGCGCCGGCTGCCGCCTGCAGTCGGGCGCGCTCTCCATCGAGCTCGGCCGTCTGGACGGCGCCGACGCGTTCCCGGAGTCGGTGACGATGGGAGTGCGGCCCGAGAACCTGAGCTTCGCCGCGGACGGCGAGACCGCCGGTGTCATCGCCATCCGGGTGGAGCTGGTGGAGCCGCTGGGCAGCGAGATCTACCTGCACGGCAGGGCCGGCGACCACTCGCTGGTCGCGCGCATCGGTCCGGACCATCCCGTTCGGGCCGGCGACACGGTGCGCCTCGCGCTGGATCTTCGCCGGCTGCACTTCTTCGACGGCGGCAGCGGCGCCGCTCTTCGCCCCGTGCTCGCTTCCGTTGCGCGGTAGCGGGGCGCGCCGGCGCTTCGAGCGGGCCGCCCTGCTCTGCTGCTTCGCGCTCATCGGCGCGGACGCCGTCGAAGAGCCCTGGGACATCTCCTCCAGCTCGACCAGCGCCACGCGCGGCGAGGACGGCGCGCGCATCATCAGTTTCGCCGGCGACGTCCTCATCACCCACGGTGCCATGACGGCGACGTCGGAGAACGCGCGTTATCTCGAGGGACCACGCCGGGTCCTACTGGAAGGGCGCGTGGTGATGGAGCAGGACTCGACCGTCGTGCGCGCACCGTTCGCGTACTACGACCGCGGTTCGGGAGTCGCCACGTTTCCATACGGTGTGCTGATCGAGCGGCCGACGGGCACGGCGGTGGCCGACGTCGGCGTCTGGCACCGCAACGAGAAGCGCTTCGAGCTGCGCGGCGACGCCTCCGCCGCGGACACCAGCGGCACGCTCGACGCCGAGCAGATGACCTACGACACCGCGGGCGAAGTGCTCTGGGCCGTGGGTGACGCGCGGCTCGTCGACGACGTGAGCGGCGTCATCGTCAACGGGCAGAATCTGCGCTACTCCCGCGCGGAGTCGGAGGCGGTCGCGACCGGAGCGCCGACCGCCGTCTTCGCCGATGAACAGGACGTCGACGTGCACGTGGCCGCGGAGCGGCTGACCTACGATCCGAGCGTGCGGCGCGCGGTGGCGGAAGGCTCGGTGCGCATCCGCCGCGAGGGCATGGAGGCGACGTGCGGGAAGGCCACGTTCCTCCGCGACGAGGACCGCGCGGTGCTGGAGGAGGGGCCCAGCATGGTGGACGGATCGAGCGTCGTGGTCGGGGAGCGGATCGAGATGTGGACCACCGCGCCGGGGCGGCGCGTCGTGCAGGTGGACGGCGCTGCGTCCGTCTCGAACCAATTCCAGACCGACCGCCCTGGTCCGGACGCGGCCGAGCCGGAGGGTGCGGAGCCCGAGGCGGCGGACGGGGAAGGCGAGCAGCCGGAAGCCGTCGGACCGGACGCGGCCGGGGCCGAAGAGGCGAAGACGGACGCCGTGCTCGAGGAGGCGCGGGCCCGCTCGGAGCAGGCGGCGGGCCAAGTGCGAGAGCGCGTGAAGCTGCCGGACTCGACGGGCGTCGTCCCGGACGTTCCGGAGGTGGCGCCGGCGGAGCAGATCGTGGAGGGGGCTCTGGCGGCGGCGGCCGACGCGGTGGCGGCAGCTTCCGACGCAGTCCGGGCGGCGGCCGACTCGGTCGCGGCCGCTCAGGTCGCCGAGACCGCCGAAGGCGCCGACACGGCAGCCGCCGACACCACGGACGCCGAGCCGGTGCCGCCGTGGCTGAAGACGCCGTCGGACGAGCTTCCCGTCCAGAACCTGCTCTTCGGCGATCGCATCACCATGTACTTCGTGGACAACGCCGTCGAGCACGTCGTGGTCATCGGCCATGGACGCAGCAAGTTCTTCCCCAGCGAAGCGCAGGGCGAGCTCACCGAGTGGAACGACGTCACCGGAGACACGCTCTACGTCTGGTTCGAGGAGTCCGACGTGGACAGCGTCCACGTGGCCGGCAGCGGCGAAGGACAGTACCGCTTCCCCGCGGGCGAGTTCGCGGGGCAGTCCGAGGACGAGCTGCGCGCCGCCGGCAAGCTCGTCGACTACGACGCGCCGTTCATCCGCTACATTCGCGGCCAGGAGACGATGCACCTCGACCGTGGGGCGGAGGTCCACTACAAGACGATGACGCTCACTTCCGGCCGGATCGACTTCGAGGCGAGAAAGGAGATCATGACCGCCTCGGGGGATCCTCCGCCCGTGCTCATCGACCGCGAGGACGAGATCCGCGGAGAGCGCATGAACTACCACCTGCCCAGCGGCAAGGGCGAGATCCTCACCGGGCGGACGGAGTTCGAGGCCGGATACTACCGCGGGCGAGACGTGTGGAAGATGGGCGAGGACGTGCTGGCGGTCGACCACGCGGAGTACACGAGCTGCGACCTGGAGGAACCTCACTACTACTTCGCCTGCCGCAACATGAAGATCTACCTGGGCAATCGCATGGTCGCTCGCCCGGTGGTCCTCAAGGTGCGCCACATCCCGATCTTCGCCCTGCCGTTCTACATGACCTCGCTGCGCAAGGAGCGGCACTCCGGATTCCTGCTGCCGCGCGTGGAGTTCGGCGTGGACGACGAGCGCGGCCGCTTCATCCGCAACTTCGGGTACTACTGGGTACCGAACGACTACACCGACGCGACGCTCACGTTCGACTTCTTCCCGGCGCGCGACCAGTTCGTGACCTACCTGGACACGCGTTATCACCTTCGCTATCGCTTCGAGGGCAACGTCGGTCTCAAGTACAATCGCGACGTCTCCGCGGGCCGCAGGGAGACCGCGGTGGAGGTCCGGCACCAGCATCAGTTCTCGGAGGCGTCACGGCTGACGGCCAACGCCAGCTTCATCTCGGCCAACTCGATCTACCAGAACATCGACGACTCCCGCCGCCTCGATCGGGACCTGTCCTCCCACGCGACCTTCACGAAGCGCTTCGGCGAGTCCCGCAACTTGCAGGTCGAGGCGCGGCGCAACGAGAACCTGGACGACGGTTCCTTCACGCAGACGCTGCCGTCGATCACGTTCACCCAGCCGAGCGTGCCCATCACCGGACGGAACACCCGCACCGGAGCGGGAGAGGAAGCGCAGGCCAGGTGGCTCGACGAGATCTACTACAAGGTGGACGGGCGCGCCGTGAACCAGAGCCAGCGCACCACGGCCGGCGTCGAGGTGGAGCGGATGGGCTCCACCGTGGACGGTCGGCTCACCACGACACAGGATCTGCTCCGCTACCTGCGGATCAGCCCGGCGCTCAACGGCGAGACGACGTGGATCGACGAGGACGCGAGGGGTGATCACAATGCGTTCCGCTCCACCTACGACGCGTCGCTGACCGCGCGCACCGACCTCTACGGGACGTTCCTGCACCCCGTCGGTCCGGTGCAAGGCTTCCGTCACGTAGTGCGTCCCAGCGTTTCCTGGTCCTGGATTCCGGACTTCCGCGAGTACTTCTTCGTGGACTCGACGGGAGCGCGGAAGGACCGCTTCACTCCGTTCGGGAGCATCCGCGGCACGCCGATCAAGGCGAACCGACTGAACCTCTCCGTGGGGAACCTGATCCAGACGAAGGTGGACTGGGCGGAGCAGGAACGTCGCTACGACCTCTTCAACCTGAACACCTCGATCGGCTACGACCTGCTGGCCGAGGACAGGCACACGAAGCCGTGGTCTTCGCTGAACAACTCGCTGACCGTCCTGTCCGCGGCGCCGGTGAACCAGACGTGGTCGGTGTCGCACGATCCGTACTCCTGGGATCTGCTCGGCAGCTCGGTCACCACGAGAGCGATGATCTCGTCGCGGCGGGATGCGGCGGAGGGAACGCTGGATGACCCGGCCCTCACCGAGGATCCGGGCGAGCTGGGCGGCGAGTTCGAGGATCCCGTCGGCGGAGGCCGCGGCCCCGGTCTGACCGGCCGGTACACCGGCGGGGACTGGCACGCCACGGTGAGCCACACCGCGCACCGAGGCGGGTCGTCGGGATCCACGACGTCCAACCTGGTGTTGAACGCGAGCTGGTCGCCGACCGCGCATTGGCAGGTGTCCTTCGACTACCAGTACGACGTGAAGGAGGGTCTCAACACGGCGCAGTCGTTCTCGGTGCATCGCATGGTGCACTGCTGGGATCTGTCGTTCGACAGACGCCTGCTCGGCGGCGAGTGGCAGTACTATCTGCGGGTGAACGTCACCGACCTTCCCGACATCCAGCTCGAGCGCGGAGACCGCACCTCGGGGCGCGGCTTCGGCACGTCGACGCTGCCGTTCTGACGATGACGAACGCACCGGGCTGGCCGCCCCATCCGCCGCCGGATCCACCACCGCTCCAGCGTCCGCCTCCTCCCACGCCACCGCGCCGTCGTCGCTTGGCGAAGTGGGGTCCCATCGGACTCGCGCTGGCGTTCCTGATCGGCAAGGCCAAGGTCATCATCCCGGTGCTCAAGTTCGCGAAGTTCGGCACGCTCATCAGCATGTTCGTGGCGGTATGGGCGTACGCCCTCTTCTGGGGCTTCCCCTTCGCGCTGGGATTCGTGCTGCTCATCCTCGTGCACGAGCTGGGCCACGCACTCGTGCTGCGACAGCAGGGCATCCCGGCCGGCGCCCCGGTCTTCATCCCGTTCCTCGGCGCGGTCATCGCCATGAAGGGGATGCCACGGAACGCGTGGGTCGAGGCGCTCGTCGGCATCGGCGGCCCGGTGCTCGGCAGCCTCGGCGCGCTCGTCTGCCTGATCATCGGGTGGATGACCGATTCACTCATCTGGTACGCGCTGGCATCCACCGGCTTCCTGCTCAACCTCTTCAACCTGCTGCCCATCAGCCCCCTCGACGGTGGCCGCATCGTCGGCGTGATCAGCCGCTGGATCTGGGTCGCCGGCTATGCACTCGCCATCGTCGCGTTCCTGGTGACCTTCCACCCGATGCTGCTGCTCATCCTGATCTTCGGGCTGCTCGGCCTCGGCCGCGCCATCCGCGGTACCGGCCCCGGCTACTACGACGTGCCCGTGGAGCGGCGGATCGTCATGGGCTTTGCCTACTTCGGACTCGCCGCCGCGCTCGCGGTGCTGATGCAGATCGCGGACCGGCAGCTCGAGGGGTTCCCGGGCCGGTACGGCTGAGTGGACCGGCAGCTCGAAGGGTCTCCGGGCCGGTACGGCTGACCGGTTCAAGGCAGCTCCAAGACCCGCCGAAACTCCCCCTGTGGACATCCGCTCGCCGGCCTGCCAGGCGGTTGCGGCCGGTCCTCCCCGCGGGAGCCGCCTTGTCTCTGCAGATCGAGAGCCTGCTCGAGGGCATGGTCAAGTTCAACGCCTCCGACCTGCACGTGAAGGTCGGCAGTCCGCCGGGCTACCGCATCGACGGGGCGATCCAGCCGGTCAAGAACCTCGAGCGCCTCACGCCGCTCGACACGATGACCCTGGCGAAACAGCTCCTGACCGCCGAGCAGTTCCGCGAGCTCGAGGAGCGCGGCGACCTCGACTGGGCGCACAGCGTCCCGGGGCTCGCGCGCTTCCGCGTCAACGCGATGAAGCAGCGCGGCTCCATCTCCATGTTCTTCCGCCGCATCCCGGTGGACGCGCCGGACATCGATCGGCTCGGGCTACCGCCGATCTGCAAGGACCTCGTGCTGCGGCCCCGCGGGCTGGTGTTCGTCACCGGGCCGGCCGGCTGCGGGAAGTCCACCACCGTCGCGGCGATGATCGCCTTCCGCAACCGCTCGGAGCGCGGCCACATCCTGACCATCGAGGACCCGGTGGAGTTCATCCACCAGGATCAGCTCAGCTTCGTGAACCAGCGCGAGGTCGGCGGTGACACGCCGACGTTCGCCACCGCGCTGCGCCATGCCTTCCGCCAGGACCCGGACGTGATCGTCGTCGGCGAGATGCGCGACGCGGAGACGCTGGCGCTCGCGCTGACGGCCGCGGAGACCGACCATCTCGTGCTCGCCACGCTGCCCACGCCGGGCGTGGTGCACACCGTGGAGCGCCTCGTGGATTTCTTCCCCCGCGAGCACCAGCCGGAGAAGCGCATGCAGCTCGCCGACACGATCGCCGGCATCATCTCCCAGGTGCTGCTGCCGCGGAGCGGAGGCGGGTTGATTCCCGCGCACGAGATCCTGATCGGCACGGAGGACGTCCGCTCGTGCATCCGTCAGGGAACGACGGCGCAGCTGCGAAGCATCATCCAGGCGTCGGCCTCCAAGGGAATGATGCTGATGGAGACGAGCCTCGCGCGGCTGGCGCGCGAAGGGTTCGTGGACGTCGAGTCCGCGTGGTCCAAGGCGAACGGCGCATCCGCGGACATCGCCGGTTCACGGGTTCGCCCCTCCTGACCGTCAGCGGTAGAGGCCCTTGACGCGACCCCACGTGGCGGCGGCCACGGCCGTCGGCGCGTGCACCGATTCGCACGCGGTGTATCCGGCGAGGTCATCCAGGTAGCTTCCCGTGGCGAAGGAGTCGACACCGGCGGCGTCGACGCGGAAGCGCAGCACCGCGAGCCGTCCGATGGCACCCGACGGGATGGGCGAAGCGCTGAAGCCGCCCACCCGCACGACGTGCAGCGCGGGAAGGTGCGCGGCGCTGAGGGTCCAGCCGGCGGTCAGGTTGCCCGTGGCGACGCCGTCGAACGACAGCACGCTCTCCGGGAAGGACACGTCCAGGGCGAAGGCGTCGACCGGACCGGTGGTGTGCACCGTCACCGCGACGCCGACGGTGTCGCCGACGTCGCCGAGGAGCTCGCGGATGCCCACCTCTCCGGCGAGGCGCTCGTTGCAGCCGAGCACCGAGGCGTCAGCGCCGAGCGCAGGGGCGGTCAGCGCGAGGAGCGCGGCGAGGCCGGCGGCGGCGCGCGTCCCGACTCCCATCGTCATCCCCACCTCCCGCCGCCGAACATCTCCTCACCTCCGCGCACTCCCCGCGCGCACGTTCGCGCGGGGCCGGCGGAGCGGTCAAGGGACATTCGGGCCGGGCGGCTCGAAGCTCCCGGCCAGCGCCTCCTCCAGCCAGGCACGCACCAGCGGCGGCGGCCGGCGGCCGCGCAGCACGGCCCGAGGACGGCCGCGCGCGTCCAGGAAGACGTACGCCGGAACGAGGCCGTGCCCGAGCGCCTCGAACACCGGGGCGAAGCGCGGGTCCGCGCGGGAGAGAACGAACGTGTGCACGCCGAACTCGCCCGGTCTCACGTCCAGGCGAAGGTCCTCCTCGGCGGCGCGGCAGGCGGCGCAGTCGGGGTCGATCAGCAGCACGAGGGCCGGCTCGCCGGAGCGGTCCGGTGTCCCGCGCGGCGCCGCAACCAGCGCCGCCTCGAGCGCGTCGAGACCGCCGGCCGGCGCGCGCGCCGACCGGACCGCGGCCGCGGCCGCGCCGAGCGCAGCGAGAAGCAGGAGCGCGGCGATGCCTCGCCGAGCGTTTCGCATGGGGCGGCTCCGTGCAACCCGTGTGCCCCACGGAGGCGCCGCCTGGGCGGAGCAGTGCACGAATCTCGCGGCCCGCGGGTCGTCCGGTTTCCGCCGCCGCCAACGCCCCTTGACGCGGTCCGCGGCGACCGGCATACGTCGCACGGCACGGAGGCGGCATGAGCGGCTCGAAAGGAACCATCGCCATCCTCACCGGCGGCGGCGACGTCCCCGGACTCAACCCTGCCATCCGCGCCATCACCAACCGCGCGCTCCGCGAGGGCTTCTCCGTGCTGGGGATCCGCCGTGGGTGGGCGGGCCTCGTCGACGTCGTGCCGGACAAGGCCGCCGACAACACGGCGAACGTGCTCCCGCTGACCGAGAACATCGTGAACCGGGCGGCGCGGACCGGCGGCACGATGATCCACACCTCGCGGACGCGGCCGAGCCACCTCCCGCGGATCCGCGTGCCCGAGCACATGCGCAGCCGTTACCCCGCCGAGATCAACGACGTCACTCCCGACGTGCTCCGCAACCTCGAGTTCCTGGGCGTGGACACGCTGATCCCCATCGGCGGCGACGACACGTTGAGCTATGGCCGGCGGCTGCACGAGGAGGGCGTGAAGATCGTCGCCATCCCCAAGACGATGGACAACGACGTGCCCGGCACCGACTACTGCATCGGGTTCAGCACGTGCGTGACGCAAACGATCGAGATCGCGAGGCGGCTGCGTACGACGGCCGGATCGCACGAGCGCTTCCTGGTGCTGGAGGTGTTCGGGCGCTACGCTGGCTTCACCGCGCTGCTGCCGACGATGGCCGGAGCGGCCGACCGCTGCGTCATCCCGGAGAGCCCGTTCGACATCGAGCGGCTGACTGAGCTGCTCGTCTACGACCGGAACCGCAATCCCAGCCGCTACTCCGTGGTGCTCGTCTCCGAGGGCGCGACCTTCTCGGCGAAGGACGACCGCACTTACGAGGATCACGAGACCGACCAGTACGGACACAAGAAGCTCGGCGGCTTCGGCGACGTCGTGGCCGACCGGCTGAAGGAGCTTTCGCCGAAGTACAACCAGGGTCAGCGCGTCAACGTGGTGAACCAGCGGCTCGGCTACCTGGTGCGTTCCGGGGATCCGGACGCGCTGGACTCCATCGTGCCCATGGCCTTCGGCAACATCGCCATGGATCTCGTGCTCCGTGGGGAGACGGGGCGGCTGGTGACCGTGCGCGGCGGGCGTTACGGAAGCGCCCCCATCGCCGTCGTGGCCGGGGCGAAGAAGATTCTCGACGTGGGGCGCTACTACAACACCGAGCGGCTGCGGCCGGCCTACTCCTCGTTCGAGGGCCAGCCGCTGACCATTCTCAGTGACGGGGAGTGAGGGGACGCGCTGCCGGCGTGGTCCTCGAGTCTCTCACCGCGAGCCGTCTCTTCCCGACCATCCGGTGGTACATTGGCGTGGACCAGAACCGAACCGATGCGGCGGGCGCTCGGCCGGCGAATGTATCACCTGGAAGGAGCACCCCATGAGCAAAGCGACAGCGTCGACGGCGGAGCAGGCAGGCACGTCCGCCGGGACGTTCACGGCACGAGCGTACGCGGCAACGAGCGCCACCTCTCCGCTCGCGGCGGCCGCGATCCGGCGGCGCGCGCCGGAGCCGCAGGACGTGCAGATCGAGATCCTCTACTGCGGCGTCTGCCACTCGGACCTGCACCAGGTCCGTGACGAGTGGCACGCCACGATGCCCACGCAGTATCCCTGTGTCCCGGGACACGAGATCGTGGGACGCGTCGTGAAAGCCGGCAGCGCGGTGAAGCGTTTCAAGGAGGGCGATCTCGCGGCGGTCGGCTGCATGGTGGACTCCTGCAGGACCTGCGCGTCCTGCCGCGAGGGCTTGGAGCAATTCTGCGACGGCCCCGCGACGTTCACCTACAACGCTCCGGACAAGCATGTCGGTGGCGTCACGTTCGGGGGGTATTCGGACAGCATCGTCGTGGACGAAGCATTCGTGCTGCGCGTGTCGGACGGGAAGAACCTGCCCGGGGTGGCGCCGCTCCTGTGTGCCGGGATCACGACGTACTCGCCGATGCGGCACTGGAACGTGAGCAAGGGTCAGAAGGTGGGAGTGGTCGGGCTGGGCGGCCTCGGGCACATGGGCGTGAAGTTCGCTCGGGCCTTCGGTGCGCACGTGGTGCTGTTCACGACGTCGCCGAGCAAGACCGCGGATGGCCTGCGCCTCGGCGCGCACGAGGTCGTGGTATCGAGGAACGAAGCGGAGATGCAGAAGCACGCAGTGAGCTTCGACTTCATCCTGGACACGGTGTCGGCCGAGCACGATTTGAACGCGTACCTGAACCTGCTGAAGCGCGACGGGACCATGACCCTGGTCGGCGCGCCCGAGAGGCCGAGTGCGCTGACCTCGTTCGGGTTGATCTTCAAACGGAGGCAGCTGGCTGGCTCCCTGATCGGCGGCATCCGGGAGACGCAGGAGATGCTCGACTTCTGCGCCGAGCACGGCATCACCGCCGACATCGAGCTCATCCGCATCCAGCAGATCAACGAGGCCTACGAGCGGCTCCTGAAGAGCGACGTGAAGTATCGCTTCGTGATCGAAATGGCTTCGATGAAATAGCGTTCGAGAGTCTCCGGACGCTCACTTGCCTCGGAGCTCGAGCAGGAGCTCCGAGGCTGGCCGTGCATAGGCCGGCGTCCGAGAGAGGTCGTCGAGCAGCGGCCGGGCGGCGCCGATGTCCCCTCGCGCAAGATGCGCCTGCGCCAGGCACCACTTCGCCCGGACCGAGACGGTGGCGTCCGTGGACGCCGCCGCCGCCGCGAGCGGCTCGGTCGCCGCGTGCGGCTGCGCATCGAGCAGCAGGCTCGAGCCGAGGAAGAGACGCGCCTCGTCCCGCCTCGGCCACCCCTCGCCGGCCAGGGCGATCAATCCCGCAAAACCGGCCGCAGCCTCGCGCCAGCGCCCCGCCTCGTAGTGCGCGACCGCGTCGCCGAGGGCCGGCAGGTCGCCGGGCGAGACAGCCGGCGCCCGCAGCGGCTCGGCCCGCGCCAGCCGCCCCACGTCCGGCGGTGCCTCCGGCCGGACCAGCAGGGCCAGGCCGATTGCAGCCACCAGGGCCGCCGGAAAGGCCGCGCGCTCGAGGACCTGCCGCCGCGTCATCGGCGCAGTCTACCCCGTGAATCGCCGCCACGCCGGCCGGCGCCGGCCGAATCTCCTGTAGCGATAATTCACACCCGCCGATAGGTTCGGAGCGGGGCGAAGTCGCGGAAGCGCCGGCAGCACCGTCGCTTGCGCCGACCGCCGCTGTTCGCCGATTCGGGAACGGCGGTTGCGTATGGCAGGAGCGACCACAACCCGGAGAACCCATGAAGCGCGCGACGTCGATCGGTTCGGGGCGGATCCGCCGGATCGACTGGCTCCTCCTGCTGGTGCTGAATCTCGCTCTCACCCCGCATCCCGTGGCGGGTGCCGACCGTGCGCTCGTTCTCGAGTCCATCCGGATCGAGGGCGCCGCTCGCACCGGCCGTTCCACCGTCCTCGACGACCTGCCGCTGCAAGAGGGCAGCGCCGTCACCCCCGACCAGATCCTCGACGCGGTGGACGAGCTTCGCCGCGCGGACATCTTCGCCGCCGTGGACTTCCGCACCGAGCGCGGCAGCGAGCGCGGGCGCTTCGTGCTGGTCCTCGTCGTCGAGGAGCGCGGGCTCGACTTCCGCTTCGGCACCGGCTACCACGACCTGGACGGCTGGTACCTGATTCCCGCGCAGCTCCGCTTCGACAACCGACTCGGCCGCGGCGAACGCCTTCGACTGCAGGCCAACGTCGGCTACCGCATCGGCGGGCTCGAGCTCGTGATGGACGATCGCCGCTTCGCCGGCGGCGCGGGCTTCTGGGAGGCGAAACTGGCCGGCCACGCCATCGATCACCCCTACTTCGTCGACGGCGTGGAGTACCGGCACCGCGTGGAGCAGGGCGAAGCCGGCGCGCTCGCCGGATGGCGGATGGGCCGCACGCGCGTGCAGTTCGGCGCGCGCTTCGAGCGGATCGACCCGGACTCCTCCGCCGAGGCGGCGCAGGACGACCCCTTCCGCGACATCGAGCGCGGGGAGGAGCTCGCCTTCGCCGATCTGCCCGGCGGCGTGGCGTCGCGCGTCGGCGAATCCGAGCGCACCGTCCTGCACGCGCAGTTCGAGGTGGACTCGCGGTCCAGGCGGCGCGTCTCGTTCACGCCGGCCGCCGGCGTCTGGGGCCGCGTGCGCGCGGAGACCTTCGCCGGCGCCGACGATCCGAGCTTCAGCGGCGTGACCGCCGACCTGCGCGCCTACCGGGCGGTGGCCGGCGGCGCGCTCGCGCTTCGCCTGCGGGGCGGCGCCGTGCAGACCGACGCCGCGTTCTACGACCGCTACCACCTCGGCGGGCTGTACACCGTGCGCGGCTTCCCCAGCCAGTCGCTCTCGCCGCCGGAAGGGGACACGCGCTTCTGGACCGCGGCCGTCGAGTTCCGCGCGCCGCTCGCGGGGCGGCCCGATCGGCCGCGGGTGCTCGGCTTCGTCTTCGCCGACGCCGGCGACGGCTGGCAGCAGAGCGGCGCGGGCAGCGCCGGGGGCGAGGACGCCGCGGCCTCCGCCGGCTTCGGCTTCCGCATCCGCGTTCCGTGGTTCGACTCGCTCGGCATCGACTTCGGCATGCCGATCACCGAGTCGCCAGTGGACGAGGCGTTCCACGGGAACGCGGCGCTCGGATGGAACTTCTGATGCGTCGAGCCCTGCAGGCGGCGGCGCTCTCGTCGGTATCGCTGACGTTCGCCCTGCTCGATGCCGCGCGCGCCGCCGAGCCGGAGCTCGTCGCCATCGAGCCGGCGCGTTCGGCCACGCACGTGACCTGTACGGTACAGACCGCACACCTCCCCGGCGACCGGCTGTCCTCCTCGCTCGAGAGCGGGCTGCCCTCGGCGATCGAGATGGACCTGGACCTCTTCGACGGGCGGGACCGCGTCGTCGGAACGAACCGCGTGTTCCTACGCGTTGCGTTCGACCTGTGGGAAGAGGTGTTCCGCGTGGAGGGCGCGGGCGAGCCGCGCAGCTTCGCGGATCTCGCCGGGCTCGAGGGGTTTCTGGGCCGGATTCCGCGGCTGCCTGTCGCGGCGCTCGGGCCGCTGGACGGAGCGAAGCAGCACCGCATCCGCGTGGCGCTGCAGCTGCATCCGGTTGCGCCGAAGGAAGCGGAGCGGCTCGGGCAGTGGGTCGCCGGCGAGAGCGGCGAGAGCGGCGAGACCGCGGATCCCGACGGCCGCGAGGTGTCGGTCAGCCTCGGCGAGGTGATCCGCTTCTTCTATCGTGGGGCGCGACGCGCGGGGGCGGCGGAGTCGGAGCGGTTCTCCGCGTGGTTCGTGCCGGACGCGCTGGCGGCCCCTGAGGAGAGCGATGCAGCGAATCCGCAGTAGGCTCGTCCTCGCGTTCGTCGTCGTCGCGCTGCTGCCGGCCGTGCCGCTCGCGTTCCTGGTGCGGGATCTGCTGGAGCGAAGCTTCGCGCCGCCGTTCACGGCCGACGCGGCCGCGGCGCTGGAAGCGGCGCTCGAGGATCAGCGGGAACGTCTTCGCGAGGCCCGCGAGCGCTTCGCCGCGGAGATCGCGTCGGGGGCGGCGCCCGCGTCCGGCGACCTCGCGTTCGACCCGTCGGCCTCGGGTCGAGTGCCTGCGGAACTGGCGGCGTGGGAAGGCACCCGCGCCGCTGCCGGCGTCTTCGGGCCGGAGCGCGTCGGCGAGTGGCTCGCGGCGTCGGTGCCGGCGCCGGACGGATCGCGGCGAATCCTCGCTCGGCCGCTGCCCGAGGGGCTCGCCGCGCGCGCCGAGCAGGTCGTCGACGCGGTCGCGTTGCTCCGCGCCTTCCGGGAGGACCGTGCCGCCGTGCTCCGCAGCTTCGTCGTGCCGTTCCTGTTGTCGTACGCGCTGTTGCTCGCCGTCGCCTTCGCCGTCGGCACGATGCTCGCGCGGCGGATCGCCCGGCCGGTCGAGGCGCTGGCCGCGGGCGCCGCGCGGGTCGGCGCCGGCGCGCTCGACACGCGGGTCGAGACGGACGCGTCGGGCGAGGTCGGCGAGCTGGTCGGCGCGTTCAACCGCATGGTCTGTGACCTCGCCGCCCAGCGCGAAGAGCTAGCGCGGCTGGAGCGCGTGGCGGCTTGGCGGGACCTCGCCCGGCACTTGGCGCACGAGATCAAGAACCCGCTGACACCGATCCAGCTCGCCGTGCAGCAGCTCGGCGAGAAGTGTCCGAAGGCAGGCACCGGCGGCGCGGCCGAGGCCGAGTACCGCGCGCTGGTCGGCGAGTGCGTCGAGATCGTCGACGAGGAGGTGGCGAGTCTTCGCCGGCTCGTGAAGGAGTTCTCCGAGTTCGCGCGGCTGCCGGAGCCGAAGCTCGAGCCCGGCGACGTCGCCCTCCTGCTCGACGAGGTGGTGCGTCTCTACGGGGCGGAGCGCGCGTCTAGAAGCGGGGACGCCACGGTGCCGGCGCGCTTCGACGCCGCCGAGCTCAAGCGCGCGCTGGTGAACCTGGCCGACAACGCGCTCGCCGCGTGCCGCGCAGCCGGCCGGCCGGAGCGCGTCGAGCTGTCCTGCACCCGCGACGGCGGCGCCGCGCGCATCCGCGTCACCGACCGAGGCTCGGGAATCGCCGCGCAGGACCTTCGCCGCATCTTCGAGCCGAACTTCTCCACGAAGAAGGAAGGGATGGGCCTGGGGCTCGCCATCGTCGAGGGAATCGTTCGCGGGCACGGGGGGACGATCCGCGTGGAGAGCGTTCCGGGCGAGGGCGCCACGTTCACGATCCGGCTGCCCGAGGAGGGGCGATGAAGAGCTGCGCGTCGGTCTCGGAGAAGGGGCGATGAGGAAGCGCGTCCTGGTCGTCGACGACGAGAAGAACATTCGGCGGACGCTGGCGATGGTGCTCGGCGCGGAGGGCTTCGACGTCATCGAGGCCGATTCGGCCGAAGCCGGCCTGCGCGCGCTGGAAGAGTCCGGCGCCGACGTCGTGCTGCTCGACCTGAACCTCCCGGGGATGGACGGTCTGGAGATGCTCCGCCAGGTGAAGCGGACCGATCCGGACCGCGCCGTGATCATGATCTCCGGACAGGGGACCGTGCAGACGGCGGTGGAGGCGACGCGCGCCGGCGCCTTCGACTTCCTGGAGAAGCCCCTGGCGAGGGAACGCGTGCTCGTGGCGGTGCGCAACGCGGCGAGCGTGGGGAGCCTGGGGCGGGACGTTCGCGACCTGCGTGAGCGGGAGCGCGGCCGCCACGCCATGATCGGGGACTCGGAAGCTGTGCGGCGGCTTCGCGAGGAGATCGAGCGCGCGGCGCCGACGAACGCACGCGTGCTGATCCTCGGCGAGAGCGGCACGGGAAAGGAGCTGATCGCGCGAGCGCTGCACGAGGCGTCGGCACGCGCCGCCGGGCCTTTCGTGAAGGTGAACTGCGCGGCGATCCCCGAGGAGCTCATCGAGAGCGAGCTGTTCGGCGCGGTGAAGGGCGCGTACACCGGGGCCGACTCGTCCCGCGACGGCAAGTTCGCGCAGGCCGACGGCGGGACGATCTTCCTCGACGAGATCGGCGACATGAGCGCACGCGCGCAGGCCAAGGTCCTCCGCGCGCTGCAGGAGGGCGAGATCGAGCGCGTCGGCGGGAGCGGCGTCGTGAAGGTGGACGTGCGCGTCATCGCCGCGACGAACAAGGATCTGGAGAACGAGGTCCGCGCCGGCCGCTTCCGCGAGGATCTGTGGTATCGCCTGAACGTGGTGCCGATCCGCGTCCCGCCGCTGCGGGAACGGTCCGGCGACGTCGCCAGGCTTGCGCGGCACTTCCTGGAGCGTTTCCGGGCGGAGAACAACCGCGGGCCGATGCGGCTCACGGACGAGGCGGTGGCGGCCCTGGAGCGTTCGCCGTGGCCCGGGAACGTCCGGGAGCTGCAGAACTTCGTGGAGCGGCTGGCCATCATGGCCCGGGGCGCGGAGATCGGGCCAGCGAACCTCGGGCTCACGTCGCCTGCGAAAGTTGCCGAAGGAACCGCGGATGACCGCGCGGCCGGACCCGCTGGGCCGAGGGGCCTTTCGCCGGGCGAGATCGAGGCCGCGGGTGGTCTCGTCGAGGCGCGGCGGCGGTTCGAGGCAGCCTGCATTCGCGAGTGCCTCGAAGCCGCGCAGGGAAACGTGTCGCACGCGGCCAGGCTGCTCGGGATCGACCGCACGAACCTGCACAAGAAGCTGGCGAGCCTCGAGATCGAGGCGGCCAAGGAGGAGGAAGGCAGATGAAGTCACTCGGCATCGGCGCCGCGGCGGCGATCTTCGCCCTCGTGGCTGCTCAGGCAGACCCGGCCGCAGCGTCGGACACGCGCGGCTTCATGATGGGGCTCGATCTCGGCACCAGTCACATCGACGCGCAGGACGAGTCGTCCGGCGCACCCGCGGGCTCCGTGTTCATCGAGGACACCGGCGCCGGCGCGAGCCTGCTCTTCGGTTGGGGCTTCACGCCGTCCTTCGCGCTGCGGCTCAACGCGTCCGGCGGCCAGCACGACACCAGCGATCCCGACACCGAGTTCTGGCTGAACAGCGGGACGCTCGAGGCAATGTATCTCTTCCGGAATCCGCAGCCCGTCCGGCCCTTCGTGCTCGGCGGCGTCGGTGGGTTCACCATGCGCTCCCGCCGCGACGATCTGGACTTCGAGACGACCGGTCCCGGCGTCGTTCTCGGCGCGGGCCTCGTGTACTTCGCCGGCGAGCGCTTCGCCTTCGACTTCGAGGTGCGCGGCGACTTCATCAACTGGGACGAAGCGACGGCAACGCTCACGCAGCCGGGCGGAAGCCAGATTCAGATCGACGTGCCGATCGAGGAAGAAGGCTCCGCGGCCAAGTTCCTGTTCGGCGTGAACTGGTGGTTCGGCCGGGGAGAGTAGGAACGGAACGTCGCCAGCACGAGGAAGAGCACGGCGATCGAGGCCGGCCCGAGCAGCAGCCGCTGCAACGTGTCGTAGAGGTACTCCTCGGTCTCGTGCGGCCAGATGACATAGAGCGCCACGTCGACGGCGATCAGCACTGCGACCGGTAGAAGCAGGTACCGGAGCGGACTGCGGATCGCCGTCTTCGCTCTGGCCACGAGCACCACCAGGAAGAGCGGCCACAGCACGTTCCAGTGACCCACGTCGGTGAAGTGGTGGAGAAAGATGCCGGGCAGCCCGCCGACGCGGTGCAGGTGGCCCCACACCGTCGCCCACGTGACATTGGATGCGTTGACGACGTCGTTCTCGAGTCCGGCGGCCCGCGTGAAGAGGCTCCAGGGCAGGACGACGAGCGCGCCGGGAAGGGCGAAGCGGGCGAAGGCGGCCGCCGCGCGGCGCGGCCTGCTCCGCCCCTCGACGACGACGTAGAAGCCGAGCGTCACCGCCAGCGACAGGAAGAGCGCGAAACCGTCGTTCTTCGTCCAGCCGCAGAGCCCCGCGAAGATCCCGGCGAGCACGAGGAGTCGGCCGTCCTTCTCGTGCATCCAGCGGAAGAGCAGCCCGAGGCTCGTCACGAAGTAACAGACCAGCACCGGCTCGACCATCGTGCCGATGACCCACCTCTGCAGTCCGGAGAGCGTCGCGAAGAGGAGCGCGCCGAGCAGCGCCGGCTCGACGGCCACGGTGCGGCGCAGAAAGGCGAAGGCGTTGACGCACAGCGCCGCGTGGAAGAGCGGGAAGAGGACGCGCGGGGGCTGATCGTTCCACTCTCCGAGGAAGAGGAGGATCCACGTCTCGAGGAGCGGGACGTGCTGCGGGTAGTCCCAATGCCCGAAGGTCTTCTCGAACTCCGGGAAGAGGTCGAGCGGGACGATGCGATGCACGAAGAAGATCTTCGCCTTGTAGGCCCACATGGCCCACGCGTCCCAGTGGTCGATCTCCACGAGCATCGTCCGGGCGAAGACGGTGGCGAGGCTCACGACGATGGAGGCGACGAGGACGACGCGGAGCGGAAGGGATGCCGGTGCGACGGCGGCGACGGCGGCCGGCGCGTCGGGAGGTGTGGAACGCCCCCGCCGGAGAGCGAACACGATACCTGCCGGCAAGAGCAGGATGGTGGCGAGGAGCCGCGTGTCGAAGTGCACGCCGGCGAACGAGAGCAGCAGCATCGTCAGGGTGAGTGCGCCGGATCCGAGGCCGAACGCGAGGGACAACCGATCGAGCCGGCCGAAGAGCGACCGCGCTCCGAAGCAGGCGTCGAGCAGCAGCCAGCCGGCCAACGTCGGTACGGCCAGCGCCGCCGCGACGCGAACGAGATCCATGCCGTCGCTCACCGCCGCGAGAGCAGGTAGCGGTTCGGGCCGAGGAACTCGACCTGCACGTATCCGGGAGGCGTTTCGAAGTCACGCACGCCGTACACGAGGATGTGATCGCGCAGGGTCCGGTCGTCGCCCGTGTTCCGCGGGTAGAGGAGGTAGCGGGCGCGGTCCCGGAGGAACTCGTAGCGGTAGGTCGGTTCGGTCGGGAGCACGATCTGGAGCTCGGCGCCGGGCGGCAGCAGCGCGTCGCAGAACTGCAGGGTCTCGTACCACTCGGCGGTCTGCGGATCGAGTCTCGAGTGGTGGCGGCGCAGCGTCTCGGGATCGGCACTCAGGGCGAAGCGGTAGTAGGGGAGATGCTCGCGGACGGCTCCGGTGGCGAACGCGACGTACACGGAGAGCCAGACGGCGAGCAGCGCCCAGGTGAGGCCACGTTCCCGAGCGTGAATCGGCAGCGCCCCCCTCGCCGTCATCGAAGCCGCGTGACCGCCATCGAGATGAGACACTTCATGAAGGGAGTGTAGCCGATCGGCCCGCGGCACGCGTCAGCGCAGGTTGCCCGAGGGCGGCGGCCCGCCAAGGCATCACGGGATGCTCGGGAGCGGGGGACGCTACTCCGGCGGCGTGAAGACGAACGGCGCCTGGAACGTGACCTCTCCGGAGGCGACCTTCGGGAACTTCCAGGCCTCGATCTGCGCGAGCGCGCACGCGGTGAGCGCGGCGGAGCGGAGCGTGTCCTTCACCACGGCAGCTTCCGTGACCTTTCCGGAGGCGGCCACGGTGATGGCGACGATCAGCTTGCCGCCGAGCGACGGGTTCCTCTCCAGCTCGTTGTCGTAGCAGAACTGGATTCCGGGCGCGTACTTCCGCACCACCGCGAGCAGTGACGCATCGGTGCGGATCTCGCTGGCGGACGTCGGGGCGCCGTCGGCCCCGCGCCCCTGCGGCGCACCCGAGCCCGACTCGGGCAGCGCCTCGATCTCGATGCGGGCACCGGCGATCGCCACGCTCGGCCCCGCGGAAGCGCCGGCAGCCGCCGACATCGGGGTGATGTCGGCGACCTGGTTCGAGCCCCGCCCGGATCGGGTCGTCCGTCGCTGAGTCGTGCGCGCCGGGGTCGTCGGCTCCTTCGAAGCGAGCGTGGCGTCGAGTCCGGTCAGCATGCCGTCGAGCGAGGCGGCGGCGGCGTTCAGCTGCTTCGTGGCCTCCTTCGCGCGTTGCCGTCCGGCGGCGCCGGCGTCGACCACGGGCTTCGGCTTCGGCTCGGGAGCGGCGGCCTTGGCGACTTCCGGCGTCGGGGCCTTCCTCGCCGCAGGCGGGGTGGGAGCGGGCTTGGCCGCGGCCTCCGCCTCCGGGCGCACGGGCGGCGGCTTCGGCGCCTCGGGCTCGAGCCAAGTGACCTCGATGAGCTCGTCCGGCTCGGCGACATCCATGCGTGCGAAGCCCAGATAGAGCAGCAGCGCTGCGTGCACGACGGCGCTCGCGATGAGCGCCTGCCGGGTTCGGGCCCGGATCCGGTCGAACTCGACCGCCAGCATCATCGTGCTCATCGAACGATCTCCGTGTGCGGCTTGGTCGCCACGGCGATGCGCGTAGCCCCCGCGGCACGTGCGTCCTCCAGGAGGGCGCGGACCGCGGCGTACTGCACCCCGGCGTCGGCCCGAACGACGAGGAACCTGTCCTCGGCGTCGCGCTTCTCGAACTTGGCGGCGAGCTCGCGCCGGAGCATCGTGCGCGGCATGACCTCGTCGTCGATGGCCACCTTCGACTCCCGGGACAGGGTGACGTTGACGTGCGGCTCGTTACCCAGCGTCTTGCTCTTGGCCGGAGGCAGCTCGAGCTCGAGAGGCGGGACGGCGAGCATGGGTGCCGTGATCATCAGGATGATCACCAGCACGAGAGCCACGTCGATGATCGGCGTCACGTTGATGGTCACGTTCTCGGAGTCGTTCGGCACGAAAGGGCGACGCATCACTCCCCCCCTTGCGCGATGGCGATCGCCTCGGCGCCGCTGAGCTTCGCCTGGTCGAGAACGTTGACGAACGCGCCGTGGGAGACGCCGTCTCCGCAGGTGACGACGACCGGCGGCGGCTGCGGCACGGCCAGGAGCGGAGCGAGCGCTGCAGAGAGCTCCGAGCGCGCCAGGCGCGCGCTGTTGAGCAACACGTCGGTGTCATCCGGAATGGAGATCACCACGGGCTCGGCGGGCTCCTCGGCAACTTCCGCGTCGGCCGCATGCGTACGCTGCACCGCGATGTTCGACTCGGACGCGAGCGGCGTGAGCAGCATCAGGATCACGACGAGCACGAGCGACACGTCGATCAGGGGCACGACGTTGACCTCGTGCATTCCGTTCCCGTTCGCGGAGTTGTCGGAGTGCATGGTTACCTCCCGACGGCATGCCCGGGCGTGCGAGCGGGCGTGGTGGCGGTGGGCCGGGTCTCGGGAGCGCGGGCGGGTGCGGGCGCCGACGACGGGCGAGCCGACATTCCGGCCAGAGCGGCCCGGATCCGGCGCGTGTGGTTCTCGGCGACGGTGAGCATGGTGTTCATACGGCGCACGAGGTGGTTGTAGGTGACGAGGGACGGCACGGCGATGATGATTCCGGCTGCCGTCGTGAAGAGCGCCTCGGCGATGCCCGCGGCGACCACGGACGGTCCGGCCGAGCCGGCCAGGGCCATGTCCTTGAACGCGTGCATGATTCCCCAGACCGTTCCGAGGAGACCGATCAGAGGCGAGATCGCCGCCATCGTGCCGAGGACGCCGACGTTGCGCTCCAGCATCATGCGCTGCTCGCTGAGGGCGATGTACACGCGCTCCTCGAGAACGTTGTCCGCGGCCGGACCATCGCGGAAGAGCGCGGCGGCTGCGGCGCCGAAGGGGTGCTGGGTGGCCTGGCAGATCCGCGCCGCCTCGCGCACGTTGCCCGACTCCAGCTCGGAGAGCGCTTTGCGGACGGTGGCGTCGGGATCGCCGCGCCGCTTGGCGAAGTAGAGGAAGCGCTCGATCGCCGCCCCGAGGGCGAGCACGCTGCAGGCGACGAGGACGATGAAGACCGGGCTCGTCCCCATCAGCTTGAGCCAGTTGAAGTCGGTGGACATGTTCACTCCTTCAGGGCGGAGGCATCCGCGGCGTTGAGGGAATCCGGGGGCGTGACCGTGACCGGGATCGTGATCGGGACCGGGATCGTGATCGGGACCGGGCCCGACGGCGTGATCTCGTTCGCCACCGCGTCGAGCGGGGGCAGGTACTCCTCGAGAAAGTCGAGGGGACGTTCCGTCTCGCGCGAGGTGATGAAGAGCACGCGCGGCAGGCGCACCTCGCCCTCGATGGTGATCTCGTCCAGCGTCTTGACGCCGGCGTCCGCGCGCCGGCCCTCCGCCGCCGGCAGCATCAGCAATCCGATGGCGAGTGTCAGGAACGTCACGGCTGCTTCTCCTCCCCGTTCTGCCGGGCCAGCTCGACGGAGAGGGCCTGCTCCAGCCCGTCGGGATCGTCGCTGGCGACTTCCCGGTAACGGGCGAACCAGTCACGGGCGCTCTTCGTGTCGAAGCGGTAGAAGTGCTCGACGATCGCCAGGTTGTAGAGCGGACCGGGAAGCTCCGGTTCCAGGCGGTTCGCCTTGATGAAGTGCTCTCGCGCAGTCTCGGGGTCACCGGCGTAGAGCCGGGTGATGCCGTAGTTGTTGTGATTCACGGCGGTCGGCGCCGCATCCAGCGCGCGCCGCGCCGTCTCCTCGGCGGCCTCGAAGCCTTCTCCGCGCAGCCGCAGGTACGCGAGCCCGGCTCCGCCCGCGGCCCAGTCCGCCAGCTTCGGTTCCAGCGACGCCACGATCTGCTCGGCGTGCTGCGGGTCGCCGGCCGCGTCGTAGTGCAGGGCCAGCGCGACGCCGAGCAGGTCCGGCAGCGGGCCGCGCTGACGCGCCCCTTCGAGGGCGGCGATGGCCTCGTCGTGCCGGCCCGCGTCGTACCAGAGCTTCGAGGCGAGCGAGAGCGACGGCGCGTGAGCGGGATCCCGCGCGAGCGCTTGACGCAGAGCCGCTTCGGCCTGAACGGCGTCGCCGTCCTCGAGACGGATCTCGGCGATGCGGAACGGCCAGTACGGCTCGGCGGGATGCAGCGTGGCCTTCGCCCCGAGCTCGGCGATCTCGCCGGGCGCGCTCTCCGCGGCCACCGGCTCCGCCCGGTCGCTGCCGACCCATGGGATCCAGCGGAATGGAATCGTCGAGCAGCCGCCCAGAGAGAGCGTGCATGCCACGGCGAACGCCGCCCGCGAGAACGAGGCCCGGGTGCTCACTTCGCGTCTTCCTCTTCGGGGGGCGCTGCGGAGATCCAGGGATGCTCGACCTCGGGGCGATGTGCGAAGCGTCGCGCGATGCGCGGCCACAGCTCGCTCTCGGCCCGCTCGACCCAGTCGCCCTCGGCGCCGCCCTCCGCGGCACGTCGAACCAACCCCGCCCAGGTCTCTTCCCCGCGGTCCCAGAAGTCCCAGCTGCGCTCTTCCAGGACCTGCTCGTAGGCGGCCAGATCGTCCCCCTCCAGATCGGCGGGCCGGTCGCTCTCCATGAGTGCGTCGCCGAACTCCACCAGGCACTCCCCGATGCGAAACGCCGCGGCCTGGTTCCACGGGGCGACGGCGTATTCCGAGCACGCCCGGTACTCGGTCAGGGCACCTTCGAGCAGCTTCTTCTTCTGGGCCACGGCGGGCTCCAGCGGCTGCGTCAAGCGGGCCCGCTCGAGCGCGATCCGCGCCTCCTCGCCGTGACGGAAGCGCACCTCCGCGAGGATCCCGCGGGAGGCGAGCGAATCGTGCTTCGCGGCGAGATCCAGGTAGCGTCGGAGGTTCACTGCGCGCGGGTCCTTGGCTAGCGCCCGCGTGACAGTCTCCTCCGGTGAGAGGGCCGCGAGCGCCCGGCCGGCCCGGCGCTCGAGAAAACAAAAGGCCGCCAGCACGACGCCACGCCAAC
>JBQTGV010000137.1:0-16295 GCA_052390515.1 Candidatus Eiseniibacteriota bacterium
CCACGTGGGATCAGGACGCGGTCGAGGTCGACGTGGTCTATCGCGCGCGCTTCACGATGGTCGGAGCGGGCAAGGAGCCGGATTTCTCCGTCGAGTTCGAGCAGACGGGGAACGTCCTGCGGGTCACCGGCCGCGAGGGCAGCGTCGCCATGGTCGGGATCTACCTCTCCACCGACATCGCCGAGTACCGCTACACCATCCGCGCGCCGGCCTGGCTAGCGGTGGACACGGACGGCGAAGACGGGGACGTACACGTGACCGGGCTCCGCGGCGAAGTCCGCTGCCGGCTGGAGGACGGAGACGTGACCCTCGCCGGGCTGGGGGGACCGCACGTACAGGTGGATCTCGAGGATGGCAGCGTGCAAATCGACGGCGCGAAGACGGCGGAGGGGCGCGTATCCGTCGAGGACGGTGACGTCCGGATGGAAGGGTGCGCCGGCTCGTGGACGGTCAGCGCGGAGGACGGCAGCGTGGATCTGCGCGAGCATCGGGCGGGCCCGCTCGAGATCCGCTCGGTGGACGGCAACGTGGACCTGCAGCTCGTCGCCGGGGACGTTCCTGACGTCGACATCGAGGCGGAGGACGGCAGCGTCGACGTCGAGGTGGTGCGTGCCGTGTCCACGGCGTTCCTCCTCGTGACGGAGGATGGTGGGATCGAGATCGTGGCGCCCGCGGCCCGACGGTTGGAACAGCAAGAGGGGCGCGCCTACGGTGAGCTCGGCGACGCGAAGGGCGAGATGCGCATCCGGACCACCGACGGTTCGATCACCTTGCGGGCCGTCGGGGGAGGTGCGTGATCGCCTCACCTCGAGGGACGCGGTTCGGAGGCGGGGCTCCGGCGTTCACTCAGTGAAGGACGACCGCCTTCCGAGATTGCTGAGAGCCGCCGGCCTCCAGGCGAAAGAAGTAGACCCCCGTCGCCACGGGCCGCCCTGCGGTGTCCCGCCCGTCCCACATCACGTGGTGGCGTCCCCGGTCCACCGTCGACGCGATCAGGACTCGTATCAGCCGCCCCGAGACGTCGTGGACTCCCAGGCGCACCGGGGCGACGATCGGGATGTCCACCTGGACGCTCGTTGCGCCTCGAAAGGGATTCGGCGAGACGGGACCGAGCGCAAACAGCATCGGTGCCGGTGACGCGTTCGACGCGGCCGTCGGTTGGAAGACCGAGATCGTCTTGTCATCCAGCGCGGTGACGGCGCCGTCGTCCCCGATCTGCAGCTCCAGGCGGCCCGCGGGAGCAGTCGCGACGAAGTCCGCGAAGGAGAGCCCGGAGATCGTGACCCGATCGTTGGGACCGAAGTCCGTGATCACGTCCATCACCAGGGTGCGGACGTCGTCGTAGGTCACCGTGCCGGCGACCTTCGCCGCGGCGGGACCGCTGATCGTCGCCAGCGTGTCCGCCGTATCCCAGGACATGGGGAAACCGGCCGGAATCCGAACGCGCAGGTCGTTCGCCGCGGTGATGCCAGCCGCCGCGGCGTGCTCCGTAACCGTGACGGGGGCGATCGCCGTGGGGGCCGCCGCGACCTGGAAGGCCTGGTCCGACGACGACGAGAGCGCGAGAACTCCCTGGGCGATGATCGCCGCGGAAGCGGAGTCGTTGGCGGTCATCGTGTCCGGACGATCGAGGGCGAGAGCGCTGAGACGTGCCGCCGCGACCAGGGTCAACCCTCCCGCGTCTTCGTCCACCGTGGCTGTGATCTCCAGGGTCTCGTCCGCACCGGCCGCCAGAGGGCCCACCGTCCAGACGGCCGTGGCCGGAGCGTAGCTCCCGGCTGTCACCGCCGCGGCCTCGAACGAGAGGCCTACCGGCAGTGCGTGCGTCACGCCGACGCCCGACACCGGTTGCGCCGAGACGTTCGCCACCGTCACACTCATCGAGACCGTGTCGCCGAGAGCGGGCGCGGCGTCGTCCACCGAGCACGTGACTGCGAGATCGGTCGGGAGAAGCACGTCGTCCTCCCGGACTACGTAGGACCCGGGAAACGGGTTCATGAAAGTCCGGGTGCCCCCCGAAGGCCACTCGATCGTGAGCGAGTCCGCGCGCACCGCCGTTCCGAGCCCGACGTGCACACGGAGTGGATCCTGAAACCCACGCCAGGCGTTCGCGCTCGCGACGCGGTGCACCCGGAGCGGATCCGCCGCCACCGTCACCTTCGCCCCGACCGCCGCGGTCCCCGATGCGGTGCCGACCAGGTCCAGCAGGATGGCGTTTCCGCGATCTCCGTCGTTGCGGAGGAAGCGGTTCGGCGCGTTCGCGGAGAACGACGCGGGTCCCGCGCCCTCCTGGAGGTACAGGTCGAGGTCGAGGTCGCCGTCGACATCGCCCCAGACGCCGCCGTCTCCCATGCCCGCGGAGCCGCCCTGGAGGTTTTCCGCGGCGCTCACGTCCAGGAGCACCCCGCCGTCGTTGCGGAACAGCGCGTCGGGCGCGTTGGGCTCGGCCGACGTGCCCATGTCGACCACGTGCAGGTCGAGATCCCCGTCATTGTCGAAGTCCACGCACGAGATGTCGCGCGGGTTCAGAAGCGCGTCGGGGAGGCCCAGGGCCTCGGTGACCTCGGCGAACTGGCCACCGTCGTTGCGCCAGACGCGCGGTCCGCCCGCAACGAACGACGGATCCTCGAGATCGGTCGCCGTGGTTCCGACGATCGGAGAGTTCCCCGTGAGCAGCCCGTCGAACGTGTGGGAGCGGAAGGACGGCGAGCTGCAACGGATCTCCCAACTGCCGCCCGGCGCCGTTCGCCAAACGAAGATGCCGGTGTCCACGCCCGGCGTGAAGACCGGCGCGCCGACGTAGGCGTCCGTCAGCACGACGCTCCACGCACTCGGCGGATGCACCCCTGCCGGACCCAGGAACACGTCCGATGCGGTCGCGCTGGCGTCGAGACGCAGGGTGGCCAGCATCGAGTCACCGGGGGCCGGCACCGAGAGGCCATCCACACCGTTTTCCATGCGTGTATTGAAGTGGAACGAGACGGTGTCACCTTCCGACCACGTGTCGAAGAGGCCGATCCGGCCATCGCACACCGCGAGGTCCAGGTCGCCGTCGCCATCGAGGTCGCCCCAGTCGGCCCCCGACACGACGGGGAGCGGCGGTGCGAACAGCCCGGATGCGTCCGCGAACGTACCGCCGTCGTTTCGCCAGAGGATCGAGGGCCGCGGGAACTCCTCCCCTCCGACGAACAGGTCCGGATCCCCGTCGTCGTCGAAGTCGCCCCAGAGGCCGCCGACGGTTCCCAAGCCCTCATCGAGGCCGGCGGTGGCCGAGGCATCGCTGAACGACAGTGGGGCCGTGTTTCGAAAGAGGGCGTTCGGGTCGGAGGCGCGGGGTGCGTTGCCGGCCCAGACGTCCAGGCGGCCGTCGCCGTCGAAGTCGGCAGCGGCGATGCAACGTCCACGCGCACTCGGGTCATCCATGCCACCCGCGCCTGGGATCGGCGTCAGCGTGCCTGCACCGTCGTTGAGATAGAGTTCGTTCGGCTCGGAGCCCGTGCCTCCGTTGGCGCCGTGGAGGATCAGGAGATCGGTGAAGGGGTCGTCATCGATCGGTAGGAGGAGCACGCCGTGCCTGTCAGTCGGCCCGGAGAAGGGCGAGGGATGGGCGCTAGTGCTGAAGGTTTCGCCGAGGTTCCAGAAGATGACGGGCGCATTCAGGTGGCGGCCACAGTAGATCTCCAGGTCTCCGTCGCCGTCGAGGTCGCCCAATGCCGCGCCCCAAGTGGTTCCGTGGATCTGGAGTCCGGACACCCCCGTGGCATCGGTGAACTGGGCGAGGACCGGGGCCGAAGTGACGGCGAGCACGGCTGGGCCGCAGCAGAGAAGCACGCGAGACCGGGGCGTCATCGGTTCCTCGAGTGGGTGGTGTCACCGAGGATACCGCTCCGCCTGGCTCGAAGCCAAGCGACGCTGCCGACTGGTCACGCCTCGCAAAGCTCGATGAGGACTCCCGCCGTCGAGCGCGGGTGGAGGAAGGCGATTCTCTTCCCGCCCGCGCCGATGCGCGGTTTCCGGTCGATCAGCTCGACGCCGGCGGCTTCCAGCTCGCGGAGCGTGGCGACGAGATCCGCGACGCGCAGCGTCACGTGATGGATGCCCGCACCCCTCCTCGCGACGTACCGCCCGATCGGCCCGTCCGGGTCCGTGGACTGCAGGAGCTCGAGATGTGCCCCGCCGGCGTCGAGCTTCACGACCCGAACCTTCTGGTCGGGCACGTTCTCCTCCGCGACGACGCGGAAGCCGAGGACTCGCGTGAAGACGTCGCGGGCGGCCGCGAGGTCCGGGACGGCGATGCCGAGATGGTCGATGCCTTTCCAGCGCTCCGTCATGGACGAGGCTCCCGATCCCCGGCGAAATGCGACGATGTTCTGGTCGAGCGGGGCAGAACATCGGGGCATTCTCGCCGGGCCATGCCTTACCTCGCCCCCGGGCGATGGACGCCCCATACATCTCGCAGCGCGTCACAGACCTCGCCGAGCGTCGCGTCGGCGCGGAGAGCGTCCACCAGCACGTCGACGACGGGGCCGGCGCCGGCGGCCGCGGCTCGAAGCTCCGCCCGTCGGCGCTCGACCGCCGCCGCGCTCCGCTTCGCCTTGCGCGCGCGGAGGATCTCGCGCTGCCGCTCCTCGCTCGCCGGATCGACCCGGAAGAGCGGGGGCGAAACCGCCGCGTCGTTCTCGCGGTGCACGTTGACGCCGACGACGTGCGCGTCCCCGGTCTCGACGGCGCGCTGCGCGCGGAACGCGGCGTCCTCGATCTCGCGCTGCGGGTAGCCCTGCTCGATGGCGACGAGCGCGCCGCCCATCGCGTCGATGCGCGCGAGGTAGTCATCGGCCCGCCGCTCGATCTCGTCGGTGAGCCCCTCGACCAGCGCCGACCCGCCCAGCGGGTCGACGGTGTCCGCCGCGCCGCACTCCTCGGCGATGATCTGTTGCGTACGCAGCGCAAGCTGCGCCGCCGCCTCGGTGGGCAGCGCCAGCGCCTCGTCGTACGAGTTGGTGTGCAGGCTCTGCGTTCCGCCGAGCACCGCGGCGAAGGCCTGCAGCGTCGTCCTCACCACGTTGTTGAGGGGCTGCTGCGCGGTCAGCGTGGATCCCGCGGTCTGGGAGTGGAAGCGAAGCATCCACGATCTGGGATCCTTCGCGCCGAACTCCTCGCGCACGATGCGCGCCCAGAGCCGTCGCGCGGCCCGGAACTTCGCCACCTCCTCGAAGAAGTGGTTGTGCACGTTGAAGAAGAACGAGAGCCGGGGAGCGAACTCGTCGACGTCCAGGCCGGCGGCGATCCCCGCGCGCACGTACTCCTTCGCATTGGCGAACGTGAAGGCGATCTCCTGCACGGCGGTCGACCCCGCCTCGCGGATGTGGTAGCCGGAGATGGAGATGGTGTTCCACTTGGGCACGTGCACGCGGCACCAGCGGAAGAGGTCGGCGGTGAGTCGGAGCGAAGGCCGCGGCGGGAACACGTACGTCCCGCGGGCGATGTACTCCTTGAGAAGGTCGTTCTGGATCGTGCCGGTCAGCGTCTTCGGATCGATGCCGCGGCGCTCGGCCAGCACGACCAGCAGCCCGAGCAGCACCGCCGCGGTCGAGTTGATGGTCATGGAGATGGAGACCCGATCCAGCGGAATGCCGTCGAGCAGAACGTCGAGATCCTCGACGCCGTCGAGGGCGACGCCCGTGCGCCCCACCTCGCCCTCTGCCATCGGATGATCGGAGTCGAAACCCATCTGCGTGGGCAGGTCAAACGCCACCGACAGGCCGGTCACGCCCTGCTCCAGCAGGTAGCGGAAGCGCCTGTTCGTCTCCTCCGCAGTGCCGAACCCCGAGTACTGCCGCATCGTCCAGAAGCGGCTGCGGTACATGTCGGGGTGGACGCCGCGCGTGTAGGGGTACTCGCCGGGCGCCTCGCGCGCGGCGCCGGCCGCGCCGACCGGCCACACCGCGGGGATCTCGATGCCGGAGCTCGTGGCGAAGCGCTCGCGGCGCGTCACGCGGGAACCTCGCGGGGCTTGAGCCGTACGAGCACGGTGCCACCGTCGACGGTCTGGCCGGCCCGGACCAGGACCGCCTCGACCACGCCGTCCGTCTCGGCGGCGAGCTCGTTCTGCATCTTCATCGCTTCCATGACGACGACCGCGCTGCCGGCCACCACTTCGTCGCCCGGCGCGACCCTCACGTCGACGACGATGCCGGGCATCGGGGCGGTCACCTCCGCGGCGCCGGTCGGCCGGGCGCGCCCGAACGCGGCCAGCGCGCGCGACACCTCGTCCTGCACGCGCACCTCGATCCGCTCGCCGTCCAGGGACACGAACGTGCTCTCGCCTTCGGGTTCGAGCACCATCTCGCGGCTGTGTCCGTCGAGCAGCAGGGAGTGGAGGGACTCGCCACCGAGGCGAACCAGATCCGCGTCCACCTTCCGCCCGTCGAAGACGACGTCGAAGCCCCCGCTGCGCTCGGTGAGCTCGACGACGTGCTCGTTCCCCTTCAGGGTGACGAAGTAGCGAAGAGCCGGGCGCCCGGCGCTCACGCGCGCCTCCCCAGCCGCCGCGCGCGACCCACTCGCACCCAGGGAGCCGGACCGGCGCCACGCCCCGTGCCGTCGGAGGCGGCGTCCGCGGGACGGGTCCGCCGGCGCGCGGTGAACAGCACCGCGGCGATCGCCGCCACCTCCTCGCGCCGCCCGAAGCCGATTCCGGGGTGAGCGAAGCGGCCCTGCACCGACTCGAGCCAGCGGGTGTGCACGCGGTTGCCGCGGAAGTCCTCGTGCTCGATGATCCAGCGCAAGAAGGGGATGTTCGTGGTGGGCCCCTCGATGCGGTACTCGATCAGCGCGGCGCGCATTCGGTTGGCGGCCTCGTCCCGGCCGGCTCCCCAGGTGATGAGCTTCGCCAGCATCGGATCATAGTGGATCGGCACCTCCCACCCGAGGTAGATGCCGCTGTCGTTGCGCACGCCGGGTCCGGCCGGCTCGCGGAGATAGCGGATCGTACCGACCGAGGGGCGGAAGTTCTTGGACGCGTCCTCGGCGTAGATGCGGCACTCGATGGAGTGGCCGCGCGGCTCGATCCGTTCCGGCAGCGTGAGCTTGTCGCCCGCGGCGATACGCAGCTGCTCCTTCACGAGGTCCGTGCCCGTGGTCATCTCCGTGACGGGGTGCTCCACCTGCAGGCGCGTGTTCATCTCCAGGAAGTAGTAAGCCCCGTCCGGCGCGAGCAGGAACTCGACCGTGCCCGCGTTCACGTATCCCGCGGACTGTGCCGCCTTGACCGCTACCGCGGCGAACTCGGAGCGGCGGGCGGACCCGAGCGAAGGGCTGGGTGCCTCCTCGATCACCTTCTGGTGGCGCCGCTGGATGGAGCACTCCCGTTCGCCCACGAAGATCGTCCGGCCGTGCACGTCCGCGAGGATCTGCGCTTCGACGTGCCGGGGGTTCTCGATGAGCCTCTCGACGAGCAGCTCGTCGGAGGCGAAGGAGGACAGCGCTTCGCCGCGCGTGAGGCGCAGCGCGGAGTCCAGATCCTTCTCGCAGCGCACCGTGCGCATTCCCTTTCCGCCGCCGCCCTTCGCCGCCTTGAGCAGCACGGGATAGCCGATCTCGGAGGCCAGACGTCGCGCCTCGGCGTCGCCGACCGGCTCCCTGCTCCCCGGTACGACGGGTACGCCGGCGGCCGCGGCCCGTGTCTTCGCCTCGGCCTTGTCGCCCATGGCGGTGATGGCCGAGGGTGGAGGACCGATGAAGCGAAGGCCGGCCTCGTCGCACGCGGCGGAAAAGGCGGCGTTCTCCGAGAGGAACCCGTACCCGGGGTGCACCGCGGCCGCGCCGACCTTCTTCGCCGCTTCCAGGATGCGGTCGACGCGCAGGTAGCTCTCCGCCGCGGGCGCCGGCCCGATGCAGACCGCCTCGTCCGCCAGCAGCACGTGCAGCGAGCGGCGATCGGCCTGCGAGTACACCGCCGTGGAGCGCACGCCCATCTCACGGAGGGCCCGGATCACGCGCACCGCGATCTCGCCGCGGTTGGCCACGAGCACCTTGTCGAACATGCCGGCTCCTAGAGCGGGATGTTGCCGTGCTTCTTCGCCGGCAGTTCCTGCTGCTTGTTTCGCAGGACCTCCAGCGCGGCGATCAGGCGCCGGCGCGTGGTGGCCGGCAGGATCACGTTGTCGATGTACCCGAAGCTCGCGGCGATGTAGGGATTCGCGAAGCGCTCGTTGTACTCGTCGACGAGCCGCTTCTCCTCCTGCACCGGGTCCTTGGCTTCCTGGATCTCACGGCGGTGGATGATGCGCACCGCACCCACCGCACCCATCACCGCGAGTTCCGCCGTCGGCCAGGCAAGGTTGAAGTCCGCGCGGATGTGCTTGGAGGCCATGACGTCGTAGGCACCGCCGTAGGCTTTGCGGGTGATCACGGTGAGCTTCGGGACCGTCGCCTCGCAGTAGGCGTAGAGCAGCTTCGCCCCGTGCTTGATGATGCCACCCCACTCCTGCGCCGTGCCGGGCAGGAATCCGGGGACGTCCTCGAAGGTGACGAGGGGGATGTTGAACGCGTCGCAGAAGCGGACGAAGCGCGCGCCCTTGATGGAGGCGTCGATGTCCAGCACGCCGGCCAGGTGCTTCGGCTGATTGGCGACGACGCCCACGGCCCGTCCGTCGAGCCGGCCGAATCCGACGAGCAGGTTGCGCGCGAACTCCGGCTGGATCTCCAGGAAGTCGGCATGGTCCAGCACGGAGGCCAGGACGTCGTGCATGTCGTACGGCTTGTGCGGGTCCTCCGGCACCAGGGTGTCCAGCGCGGGATCCTCGCGCTCGGGATCGTCGGTCGGTTCTTTGCGCGGCGGATCCTCGGTGTTGTTCGAGGGGAGGAAGGAGAGGAGCCGGCGCACCAAGGCGAGAGCGTCCTTCTCCGAGGGCGCGCGCAGGTGCGCGACGCCGCTCTTGGTGGTGTGCGTCCGCGCACCGCCCAGGTCCTCGAAGGACACCTTCTCGTTCGTCACCGCCTCGATCACGTCCGGACCGGTGATGAACATGTGGCTCGTCCCCTCGGCCATGATGATGAAGTCGGTGATCGCCGGCGAGTAGACGGCGCCCCCGGCGCACGGGCCGAGGATCGCGGAGATCTGCGGCACCACTCCCGAGGCGAGGGTGTTGCGCAGGAAGATGTCCGCGTAGCCGCCGAGCGAGAGCACGCCCTCCTGGATGCGCGCCCCGCCGGAGTCGTTCAGCCCGATGACCGGCGCGCCGGACTCCACCGCGAGATCCATGATCTGGCAGATCTTCCTCGCGTTGGCTTCGGACATCGTGCCGCCGAACACGGTGAAGTCCTGGGCGAAAACGAAGACGGTGCGACCCTCGATCCGGCCGAAGCCCGAGACGACGCCGTCGCCGACGATGCGGCGGCTGCCCATGCCGAAGTCCGTGGCTCGATGGGTGACGAAGAAGCCGAGCTCCTCGAAGGAGCCGCGGTCGAGCAGCAGCTCCAGGCGCTCGCGGGCGAGTAGCTTGCCCGCCTCGTGGATCTTGGCGATGCGCTCCTCGCCGCCGGCGCGGAAGGCCTCCTCCCGGCGGCGGAGCAGATCCTCGATGCGGCCGGAGGTCACGCGCCCTCTCCCGCCGCGCCGTCCACCCGCACCCGGTTCTCCAGCGCACCGATGCCCTCGATCTCGCAGCGGATCACGTTGCCTTCCCGCACGAAGACGGGGGGATTGCGGTGCATGCCCACGCCCGACGGGGTCCCGGTCGCGACCACGTCGCCGGGCTCGAGCGTCATGCCGCGGGTGACGAACTCCAGGATTTCATCCACCCCGTGGATCAGGCTCGAGGTGCGCGCGTCCTGGCGGAGCTCGCCGTCGACCCAGAGCCGGATGCCGACGTCGGAAGGTTCCATCTCGTCCTTGGTGACCACGGCCGGACCGATCGGGCAGAACGTGTCGAAGCCCTTCGCGCGCGCGTTCTGCACGTCCTGCTTCTGCGCCTTCCGGTCGGTGAAGTCGTTCAGGACCATGTACCCGGCGACGAAGCGGCGGGCCTTCGCCCGCGGAACGGCCTTGGCCCGCTTGCCGATGACGACGGCGAGCTCAACCTCCGGATCACCGTGCTCGCAGCCGTCCGGCAGCACGATATCGTCTTCCGGGCCGACGATCGCCGACGGCGGCTTGAGGAAGAGCACGGGGTGCTTGGGCGGCTCCTTCTTCTGCTCCTCGGCGTGCTCTCGGTAGTTCAGGCCGAGGCAGACGATCTTGGACGGACGCGTGATCGGGGAGAGCAGGCGAACTTCGCTGCGCGGCCGCCGGGTGCGCGTCACCGCGCGCGCCTCGAGCCCCATCAGCGCCGCGCTGCCCAGCGCGAACAACCCCTCGGCTCCCGCGCCGGGCTCGAGCCCGGCCTCCTCGGCGAGACCCGCGTCGGCGATCATGTCGTCGATCCACAGCCCGAAGTGCGGCGGTGATCCGTCGGAGTCGGTCCAGCGTACGATCCGCATCGTTTCCCTTCGGGTGCGGAGTGTGCGGCGGGGCGGCGCGAGGGCGCGCCGGCCGGGGAGGTGCTCCCCGGCCGGGTCCCTGGACTCAGGAGCTCGCGCGGGCGAACGTGATCACCATGGTCAGGGTCTCGTCGTCGGAGTCGGGCATCGACATGTACATCTTCATCGTGCACTTGTCCGCGCCGTCGTGCGTGGTGACGAAATGCATGCCGCAGTCCGGGCCGCCCATCGGATCGGGCATCGAGCCCCAGTGTTCCAGCGTCTTGCCGTCCTCTGTCATCTCGCCGTGGCTCACGAAGAGCGAGGTGCCCATGTTGTCGATCCAGGTGCTCCAGTACTTCCCGGAGATGTTGTCGTAACCCTCGAGGCTCATTCCCTCGAAGGGCTGACCCATCATCGTGCCGGCGTAGTGCCCGCGGAGGTAGCGGCCGCCCATCACCGAGGCGAAGGACGCCGTCCCTCCGCTGGGCTCGGCGGCGGTGCCGTCCTGATAGTGGGTCGTGACCGTCTTCCATTCGCCGGCCATCCGGGCGAGAAACTGGTGCTGCGTTCCGGGGACGGCGGCCTTCATCCAGGCTTCCGTCATCGCATCGTGGCCGTGCTCGTGGTCGTGGCCATCGCCGGCCAGAGCGGCCGGAGCGAGACAAAGGACTCCGGCGACCCCGGCGGCGGTCCGGGCGAGCATGCTCATACGCTGACTCCTCTTCCTGTGGGGTATCCTGCCTCGGGTTTCCGCGCCGGGGATCGTACCAGTCCCGGGCGGCGCCCGCGACGTTCCGTTCCACGCCGGGGCTGCGGCCTTTGCGCAGCGGCACGCCGTTTCCGGCTGCGGAGCTTCGTGCCGCGCACCGCCGCCTTGACACCGGCTTCCGCTGCAGGTAGCGTAACCGATTGACTCAAAGTGAGATAACTTGCCGGATCGGTGCCGGGCATGGCCGAGCTCAGGTCGCTCAGGAACAGCCGCCTCTGCTTCGGCTGCGGACCGGAGAACGACGCCGGGCTTCGTCTGGCGTTCGCGGAGGCGTCCGACGGGCGGCTCGAAACGCGCTTCACTCCGCGGGAAATCCACGGAGGCTGGGAAGGCGTGTTCCACGGGGGGCTGCTGGCGACTCTTCTCGACGAGGCCATGCTGGCGTATCTCTACCGGCACGGAACCCATGCCGCAACGGCCGAGCTGACCGTGCGGTACCACGCACCGGTGCGGATCGGCGAGGAGCTCGTGGTCCACGCGTGGGAGGAGAGCTGCAAGGGTCGCCTCCACGTGATGGAGGCGGAGGCTCTGCGGCAGGGCCGTATCGTGGCCAGGGCTCAGGCGCGGTGCCTGCGGATTCCCGAATGAGACTCCGAAAGGGAGATGCATGACGAAGAGCGTGGTGATCCTCGACGGTGCCCGCACGCCGATGGCCGAGTGGGAAGGCGGCAAGAACGGGGCCGGCAAGCCCGGAGGTGCCCTCAAGAGCATCTCGGCGAACGATCTGGGCGCTGCCGCGGCCAAGGAGGCGTTTCGCCGCGCGGAGGTGACGCCCGGCGACATCGACGCGACGTTCTTCGGCAACGCGCTGCAGACCTCCGGCGACGCCATCTACGGGGCGCGCCACGTCGAGCTGAAGGCCGGCGTCCCGATCGATCGTCCGGCGCTCACGGTGAACCGCCTGTGCGGCTCGGGCATCCAGGCGGTGGTGAGCGCGGCCCACGCCATCGGCTTCGGAGAGGCTCGCACCTGCCTGGCCGGCGGCATGGAGAACATGAGCCAAGCGCCGCACGTCATCTGGGGCGCGCGCAGCGGCTTCAAGCTCGGGCAGGGCCAACTCGAGGACCTGCTGATGGTCGCGCTGCGGGACTCGTACTGCGGGCTCTTCATGGCGCAGACCGCGGAGCAGATCGCGAACCAGCGCAAGATCGCCCGTGTCACCCAGGACGAGTACGCGCAGTTCTCGCAGCAGCGTGCGGCCGCGGCGAAGCAGCGCGGCGTGTTCGCGAAGGAGATCGTGCCGGTGACGGTCGACGGCGGGCGGCCGTACACCGTCTCCGAGGACGACCACCTGAAGCCCGACACGACCATGGAAGGGCTCGGCAAACTACCGCCCGCGTTCGGGAAGGACGGCACGGTCACCGCGGGCAACGCGAGCGGCATCGTGGACGGTGCCGCCGCACTGGTGGTGGCCGACGAGGACGCGGCGAAGGCCGACGGACGGAAGGCCCGCGCGCGGATCCGCTCCTGGGCGGTGGTCGGAGTGGAGCCGGCGACGATGGGCATCGGCCCGGTGCCGGCCATCCGGCAGGCGCTGGCCCGCGCGAAGATGCAGCTCTCCGACGTCGATCTCTTCGAGATCAACGAGGCGTTCTCCGCGCAGTATCTCGCCGTCGAGCACGACCTGGCGCTGGACCGGGCGAAGGTCAACGTGAACGGCGGGGCGATCGCGCTGGGGCACCCGCTGGGCGCGACCGGCGCGCGGCTGCTGCTCACGCTGATCTACGAGCTGGAGCGGCGCGGCGGGGGAGTCGGCTGCGCGTCCGCGTGCATCGGCGGCGGGCAGGGGATCGCCATGATCATCGAGACGGTGCAGTGACCGTGCCTCGGAAGAACGTCCGCGATGGCCGTTGAGCGAGGTCATCGAGGACTGACGCGCCGAGGCACCGCGAGCCCGGGGGAACCCCCGGACCGGTTGCGAGAGTGGCGGAACTGGCAGACGCGCCGGATTTAGGATCCGGTGAGGTGACTCGTAGGGGTTCGAATCCCCTCTCTCGCATCCTGTACTGTGACGTCGCCCGAACGCGACGATGGAGGTAGTTTGAACGTCAAGGTGCAGATCGAGCGGCAGGAGGCGTGGCGCCGCGTGCTGGCCATCGAGGTTCCGCTGGAGGACGTCGAGCGCGAGTACGAGAAGGTCGCCGCGCGCGTAGCCAAGCGCGTCCGCGTGAAGGGCTTCCGCAAGGGGAAGGTCCCGGTCACGATGGTGCGCAAGACGTTCAAGCCGGAGCTCGACCAGGAATTCCTGGAGACGGTCGTCCCGCGCGCGTTCGACAAGGCGCTGCAGGAGACCGGGCTCGATCCGATCACCGAGCCGAAGTTCGAGGACCTGTCCTTCGGCGCGGAGCGCCCGCTTTCGTTCCGCGCGGACTTCGAGTGCCGCCCGGAGCTCGATCCCCAGGGGTTCCAGGGCCTCGCCGCGGAGAAGGAAGTCCCCGAGGTCACCGACGAGCACGTGGACCGCGTGCTGGAGAGCTTCCGCAAGAGTCACGCGTCGCTCGAGGAGGTGCAGCGCAAGGCGATCGACGGCGACGTGGTCGTCGTGGATTACCAAGCGGTGGACTCGGAGGACCGTCCCCTCAAGAACCGGCAGGTCAAGGGCTACCCCGTCGAGCTCGGGGCCGGCCGCGTGGTCGAAGCGTTCGAGAGCGTGCTTCGCGAGGCCGGGCCCGGGGACGTGCGCGTCGCCGAGGTGCCGTATCCCGCCGACCACGACGACCCGAGCCTTGCCGGGAGCACCGCGCGTTACCGGATCCGTGTCGGCAAGGTGCAGGAGAAGCGCTTCCCCTCGCTCACTGACGACCTGGTGAAAGCGCACACCGAGCAGCAGACCGTCGAGGAGCTGCGGGCCAAGGTCCGCGAGAACCTCGAGGAACAGGCGGACCGCGCCGGTGTGGAACGCCTCGAGCAGATCCTGCTGGATCGGGTCGTGGACGCGAATCCGTTCGACCCGCCGACCGTGCTCGTGGAAGGGCTGCTGGAGGATCTCGTGGAGCGCTCGCGGCGGGAGGCCGCCGCGGAAGGCCGGGACGCGGACGCGGTGGACTGGGAGCAGCTGCGCGGCGAGGCGCGCCCCGCCGCGGGGAGGCAGGTGCGGCGAATGCTCCTGCTCGACGCCATCGCGCGGAAGGAAAAGATCGAGGTGGAAGACCAGGAGCTCGGCGAGCGCATCGCCGTGATGGCGCGCCTCGGCGGCATGGCGCCTCGCCCGTTCGTCGAGCGGATGGGCGGAAACCGCTTTGTGAAGCGGCTTTCACGCGAGTTGCGGGACAAAAAGGTCCTTGCGTTTCTCGTGCAGAATGCCGAGATTACGGTGAAGAAAGTCCCAGCGGGGACGCGCGAAACGAACTGAGGGGCGCTTCTCCGGAGGGGCGCCCCGAGAACGTGATGGAGAGGGGAGAGATGGCTCTCGTTCCCATGGTGGTGGAGCAGGATGGGAGGGGGGAGCGCGCGTACGACATCTACTCGCGCCTCCTGAAGGACCGCATCGTCTTTCTGGGAACGCCGATCGACGATCACATCGCCAGCTTGGTGATCGCCCAGCTCCTGTTCCTCGAGGCCGAGGACCCGGAGCGGGACATCTTCCTGTACATCAACAGTCCCGGCGGCTCGGTGTCGGCCGGACTCGGCATCTACGACACGATGCAGTACATCAAACCCGACGTGGTCACCATCTGCATGGGAATGGCCGCGAGCATGGGTGCCATGCTGCTGGCCGCCGGCGCGGCCGGCAAGCGCTCGGCGCTGCCCAACGCGCGCATCATGATCCACCAGCCGCTCGGCGGCAGCCAGGGTCAGGCCTCGGACATCGAGATCTACGCGCGGGAGATCCTCTCGCTGCGGGAGCGGCTCAACGGGTTGCTGGCCAAGCACACCAAGAAGGACATCAAGGCGATCGAGCACGACACGGACCGGAACTACTTCATGTCGGCGCACGAGGCGAAGGAGTACGGGATCGTCGACGAGGTGATCGACAAGAGGCCTTGAAGAGGCATCGCGGAGCGCAGGCCCCATGAAAAAGGGAATGGACTCTCCCCACGCGATCAAGTGCTCGTTCTGCGGCCGCGGCCAGGACGAGGTGACCAAGCTCGTCTCCGGTCCGTCGGTGTACATCTGCAACGAGTGCATCAAGCTGTGCAACGACATCCTCGAAGAGGAGATGGGCCGGGAGTCCACGGCCGTCACCGTCGACCTGCCCAAGCCGATGGACGTCAAGACCACGCTGGACGAGTATGTGATCGGGCAGGAACGCGCCAAGAAGGCGCTCTCCGTCGCCGTGTACAACCACTACAAGCGCATCAACTCGGATCTCGACGACGACCCGACCGAGCTGGACAAGTCCAACGTCCTCCTGATCGGGCCGACCGGCACGGGCAAGACGCTGCTGGCCGAGACGCTGGCCCGGCTGCTCAAGGTGCCGTTCGCCATCGTCGACGCGACGACGCTGACCGAAGCGGGCTACGTCGGAGAGGACGTCGAGAACATCCTGGTCAAGCTGCTGCAGGCCGCGGACTTCAACCTGGCGAGCGCGGAGCGCGGCATCGTCTACGTCGACGAGATCGACAAGGTTTCGCGCAAGTCGGACAACCCCTCGATCACCCGGGACGTGTCCGGCGAAGGCGTGCAGCAGGCGCTGCTCAAGATGCTGGAAGGAACGATCGCCAACGTGCCTCCGCAGGGCGGCCGCAAGCACCCGCAGCAGAAGTACCTGGAAGTCAACACGCGCAACATCCTGTTCAACTGCGGCGGTGCGTTCGCCGGGCTGGAGAAGATCGTGGCGCGGCGCACGGGACACAAGATCGTCGGGTTCGGCTCCGACCTCCGGGCCGGTTCCGCCGCGCGCGAGAACATCCTGTCGGAGGTCCAACCCGAGGACCTGCTCAAGTACGGCCTCATCCCGGAGCTGATCGGGCGGCTGCCGGTCGTGTGCACGCTGGACGAGCTCACCGAGGATCAGATGGTGGAGATCCTCACCAAGCCGAAGAACGCGCTGTGCAAGCAGTACCAGAAGTTCTTCCGCATGGAGAAGGTCGAGCTCACGTTCACGGACGAAGCGCTGCGC
>JBQTGV010000138.1:0-27230 GCA_052390515.1 Candidatus Eiseniibacteriota bacterium
GGCGCTGGGCGCCGGGCCCGGGGCCCCGCCCCCGGGGGGGGGGGGGGGGGGCCACCCCCCGCCGCGCGCGCGGCGCGCCGGGCCCGCCCGACGCCCTCCCCACCCTAGCTTTTTCCCCCCCCCAACACCCCGTCAGCGGGCCGCCTCCAGCGCCGCCACGCGCCGCTGCAGCGCCTCGATCACCTCGCGCTGCTTCTCGATCAGCGCCTGCTGCTCTTTCACCGCGTTGATCAGCATGTAGTCGAGCGCGCTGGGATCGAAGGTGTAGTACGCCTTCCCGGGATCGACGACCGACTCCTTGCCGGCCTCGTCCTCGACGACCGTCTGCCAGAGCGCCCGCTCTTCCACCATGAAGGGCGCCACCTTCAGCATGTCCTGAGCGGTGACGCCGACGTACTCCCGGCCGTCGTCCAAGCCGGACTCGTGGGAATACCGGAAGCGCACGGGCGCGATCCGCAGGACCGACTCGAGCCCCTCCTCGAAGGGCTGCACGTCCCGCTTGAGCCGCGCGTCGGAGATCGTCGCCCAGGATCCGCCTCCGGTCTTGAAGCCGTTGCCGACGACCTCGAGGTCGTCTCCGATGAAGAGGTCCTCGTCGCCGGTGGCGACGGTGGGAGTCGGCGTCGTGTCGGCGATGATGTTCGCGGTCGCGCTCATGATGCCGCCGCCGCAGTTGATGACGCCGTTGCCCGCCGCGGCGTAGAAGTCGCCGCCGGAGGCGAAGACGTTTCCGGCGACGTGCAGCCGCTCGGTGGGCAGGACGCCGACACCGAGATTGGCCTGGATCCGCGCGTCGCCGTTGACGTCCAGATACACCTGAGGCGGTCCCGCGGTCTGGAAGTCGTGATTGATCCCCACGGGACCGAAGATGTAGTTGTACGCCTCGCCGATGAGGAAGATCCCGTAGTGGCCGCCGGCACCCATCGCCCCGGTCGTGACGCCGTAGTAGCAGGCGGAGGAGTGGCTGGAGTTGCGGTTCACGGTTGTGTGGACGCCCATTGCCTGGACGCTGGCGCCCGCGTTCCCCGTCACTTCCGCCACGACTCCGGCGCGGATTCCGGTTCCTCCGGACAGGGCCTCGAAGTGGCCGCCCGAGTGAAGCAGGGATCCCGTGTAGTTCGAGACGCCCAGGACCGCGTCGACGGTGGTGGTCGATCCCTCGACGTGCAGCTTCGCCGCCGGGGTGGTCGTCCCGACGCCCACGGTCTGCGCGCCGGCGTTCGCGGACAGGATGCCCGAGCTGAGGGTCCAGTCGGTGTCGCCGCCGGGCAGTTGCCACGTTCCGCTGCCCGTGGCGTCGGAGGTGAGGACGCGGCCGGCGACGGCGCCGGTCGACATCTGGAACCCGGCCGTCGCCGTCGTCCCGCCGACGGTCAGGCTGCCGTCGTCGCCGATGAGCAGGTCCGCCGTTCCGGACGACCCATCGTCGATCTTCAGGTCGTTTCCGGAGTTCCCCGTGTGCAGGATCGTCCAGGTGTGTGTGGCGTGTCCGAGCTTGATGAAGGGCGATGCGGGATCGTGCGGATGGGAGATGGTGATCCCGCCGGTCCCGAACGGACCCGGTCCGTCGGGCAGGTTGATCTGCACGCTGCCGTTCACGGTGAGCGCGGAGGAGGAACCGTCGCCGACCGTCGCGGTGCCGGAGGTCGTGAGGTCCGCCCCGGTCACGAGCGCATCGGCCTGGTCGGCGCGCTCCGCCCGGATGGCGAACGGCGTCGAGAGGAGCTGCGTGCGCGGCAGCTCCGGCTCGGAGTTCACGGCGATTCCCAGGTAGAGCGGGCTGCCATCGAAGTCGTCGGGCACGAGCGGATCGATCCCGCCGATCGCGATCTGGAACACGCCGTCGTTCACCGGCACAGCGGCGTGAGCCTCCGGCGCCGCGATCGGCCACACCCTGTTGCCGCCGGCGGGCGCGTCGTAGAGCGCGACGTCGAGATCCACGCTGCCGTCGAGGGGCGTACCGCCGCTGTCGGCAAGGAAGCCCTGGAACGCGATAGCCGTCGGCACGGACCGCACCGAGGCGCCCGCATCCTTCCGCGTCGCCGAGGTCGCTGCGGGGGCGACGGCGTGAACAGGCTCTCGCGTCGGAGCGGTACCCGTCGGAGCGGCACTCGCCGGAGCGGCGTGGGAGGGAGACCGTTCCGCCGCCGGCGCCGCGCGCGCGGGCCACAGGCGCCCGGTGGCGCCCGCCCCCCACGGGGGGCGCAGAGCGGACAGCGAAAGCATGGTTCTCCGCCTTGTGGGGGATTCCGAGGGGGGCGGGCCGCTCAGCGGATCCTGAGCATCCGCTTGGAGTCGGACCAGGATCCGATCTCGAGTCGGCTGAAGTACACGCCGGTCGCGACGAAGCGCCCGTCCTGATCGCGACCGTCCCACTGCTCGGCGTACCTGCCGGCAGGACGGTTCTCGTCCAGGAGCACGGCCATCCTTCGCCCGCCGACGTCGTAGATCGACAGACGGACGTGCGAAGGTCTCTCCACGCTGAAGGTCAGCGTCGTCGAGTTCCGGAAGGGATTCGGGAAGCTCGGGTGCATGAGGTTCGCGTAGCGGATCTCGGGAGCCTCGCCCTCCGGAGCGTCGGTCGCGTTCAGGAAGAAGACCGGGGACCAGAAGCCCTGTCCCAGGCTGAAGCTCCCGCCCGAGGCTCCTCCCACGACGCCGGCCTCCGCGACCGTGGCGCGGAGCGCATAGGAGCCGGCCGCGGTGTCGACCGCGCCGCCGGACACCACGCCTCGCACCAGGGTCACGGCGGCCGACACGACCGCTGGGTCGAAGACTCCGAGCAGGCCCGCCAGAGCCAGCGGGGCGAACGGGACGCCGAGCGTGGATCGGGGCATCGCACGCCTCCTTGCGGCAGGAACTCGAATGTAGCGGCCCGGCCGGGCCGACTTCAAGCTTGGCGATCCCGCTCGGCAGTCCCGCGCCGGATCCGCCAGAGGTCGGCCCGCCGGGAATCGGTCTCGAACACGGCGAACGTGGGATCGACATCCTCCGCCCCGACCGGCTGGTAGCCCAGGATCGACCCCGGGTTGACGAGCCAGGCGTCTCCGACCCGCTCCAGGAGCGGCCGGTGATCGTGCCCGAAGCACACCAAGTCGAACCGACCCGACGCGGCGAGCGGTCGGGCCACGTCGTCGAAGTGCTGCACGGCGAATCGGAGCCCGTCGAACTCACCGAGGAAGGACTCGCCGTGGAGGTGCACGCGATCGGTCTTCGCCGCATTCAACTGGAGCCGCCAGCGGTCGGCGTCGTTATTCCCGAAGACGGCGTGGACGGGACCGGGGAACTCCCGGGCGAGGATCGGCACGATGAACGGGGAGCACAGGTCCCCGCAGTGGATCAGCAGGTCGGCCTCCTCCCGCAGCCGGCCGAGGGCCGCTCGCAGGTTCCAGACGTGGTCGTGGCTGTCGGAGAGGATCCCGATGCGCATGGGCGATCCTCTACCACGTCCCGCGCCCGCCCGCTCGCCGGTTCTTCGCGGAGAATCGGGCCGCGCGGTCTGCTAGAATCGGGCGGGCGAGCGTCGCGCGGAGGCTTCTGGCCCATGCAGCTGAACGGGAACCTGGAGGCCCGCGTGCGGGACCTCATCGTCCGGGAGATGCTCCAGGGCGAGGAGTCGGCGGATCTCACGTCGACGACCGAGCTGGTGGAGACCGGGATCGTCGACTCGATCAACGTCCTCAAGCTGGTGGACTTCGTCGAGGAGACCTGCTCGATCGAGCTCGAGCCCGAGGACATTCGGCAGTTCACCACCATCGCCGGTATCGTGCGAGTCGTCGAGAGCAAGGCCGGCCAGCAGGCCTGACGCGCCGGCCAGCGGGACGAAATCGATGGATCCGAGACTGGGCATCCTGTCCGCGGCCGTCCGTCTGCCGCGACGAACCCGCCCCGTCCCGGAGATCTTCGCCGAGGAGGGCCTGCCGGAGGGCGAACGTGTGGCGCGGCTGCTCGGTATCGAGCGCGTCCCCGTCGCCGACGGCGAGCGCGGTTCGGAGCTGGCGCTCGCCGCCGCGCGCGAAGCCCTCGAACGCGCGGGCGTGGCCGCCGCCGACGTGGACGTGATCGTCGACGCGACCGCGCTTCCTCAGGAGTACCTCGTACCGGCCTGGTCCATGAGCAACAAGCTGCAGCACGAGCTCGGGGCGAAGAAGGCGTTCACCATCGGGTTCAGCGGCGCCGGCGCCACGGGATTCCAGGTCGGACTGCACTTCGCCGCCTGCCTCGTCCGATCCGACCCGCGGATCCGGCACGTGCTGTGGCTCGCGGCCGACCTGTCTATCCCCGGGAACCGCGTGCTCGCCCCGGAGGACCCGGTCACCGTGCTCGGGGACGCGGCGAGCGCGGTGCTCCTCGGTCGAGGTGCCGACCGCGACGTCGTGGTGGACACGGCGCTCGCCTCGGACGGCGCGCTGCACGACGTGTGCTACATCCCCGGCGGCGCGATGACTCATCCCGACCGCCGCGATCTCTTCCGGCTTCGGCTGGACCGGGCGGCGTACCGCGCCGCGTCGCGGGTCGGGCCGCTCCGCGCACTGGCCGAGCGGATCCTGCACCGCCACGGCCTCGCGATCTCGGATGTCGCGGTGCATCTGCACCCGAACCTCTCCGCGCCGGAGCGAGCCGAGCTCGATGCCGCGTTCGGCGTGTCCGGGAGCGGCGCCGCGTGCGGGAACCTGGCCGATCACGGCCACCTGCAGGCGAACGACTTCGTGGTCAACTGGCTCTCCGCCGCGGACGGCGGAAGCCTCCGCGAGGGCGACTGGATCCTGGCCGTCTCCCACGGCTTCGGCTTCACCTCCGGCGTCTCCCTTCTTCGCCACTGAGGATCGACCATGGACGATGCGACGATCGGGATGCTGTCCGCGGCGTACTACCTGCCGCCACTGACGAAGCGGATCGCCGACGTGTTCCGCGACGAGCGGATCCCGACCACACCGTTCGCGGCCGGCATCGACTTCCAGCGGGACATCGGGATCGAGGCGGTGCACCTGGGCGGCGCGGAGTCCCCCTCCGACATCGGACTGGAGGCGTCGCGGCGGGCGCTCGCGGAGGCCGACATCGACGCCGCGGACCTCGACCTGATCATCGACTTCACCAGCATCCCGGAGGACTACGTCGCGCCGACCTGGGCGGCGGCAGGGCGCGTGCAGGAGCAGCTCGGCGCGCGCAACGCCTTCGCCACAGCAGTGAACACCGGCGGCTGCACGAGCTACCACGTCGCCCTGCGCGCCGCGCGGAGCTGGATGCTCGGCGACGAGCGCTTCCGCACCGCGCTGCTCTTCGCCGGGGACAAGACGCCCGCGCTCAACAAGACGTACTACCCGATCACCGTCACCTGCGACGGCGGCAGCGCGGTCGTCTTGCGCCGCGGCCACGCCCGTCGCACGCTGCTCGCCGTGGAGGTCGTCACCGTCGGGGAGCTTCACGACGTGTGGTACGTGCCGGGGCCTTCGGCGGTGCCCCCGGGGGAGCCGTTCGGAGAAGAGATGCTCTACATGCGCAGCGACATGAAGCGCTTCAACGAGAGCGTGATCACCGTCAACCTGTTCATGTTCCGCAAGGTCATCAAGGCGGCGATGAAGAGCGCCGGCGTCACGGCGGAGGACATCGCCTGCTACGTTTATCCGACGTTCTCCACCTGGGATCAGAGCAGCTTTGCCCGCGGGCTCGGCATTCCCCCGGAGAAGGTTTACACCGACGGGCTGGCCCGACACGGCCACCTGCAGGAGAACGACATGGTGATGAACTACGTGGACGCCGCCCGAGAGGGGCGGTTCGCGGAGGGGGACCTGGTGATGGTCACGACGAACGGGGCCGGCTTCGCCTGGGGCGCGGCCGTGGTCCGGCATTGAGGGCGGCATGACCGGCGACGCGGCGAAAACGCACGACGTGGTGATCATCGGCACCGGCTGGTCCGGCACCCTGCTCGCGGCGATCTTGGCGCGGCAGGGGGTCGACGTGATCCTGCTCGACAAGGGCACGCACCCCAAGTTCGCCGTGGGCGAGTCCACCATCCCGCACACCTCGCTGCTGCTGTCGATGCTGGCCGCGCGCTGGGACGTGCCGGAGATCGACCACCTCGCCTTCCCGGACCGCATCCAGAAACACGTCTGCACGACCTGCGGCATCAAGCGTTCCTTCGGCTTCGCCTGGCACCGGGAAGGGGAGGAACACGACCGCCGCGCGGCGCTGCTCTTCGGGACCGCATCCAAGGACGAGAACCACCTCTTCCGGCAGGACGTGGACGCGTACCTCTTCTACACGGCGCTCCGCTACGGGGCGAAGGTCCGCGAGGAAGTGGAGATCGCCGGGGTGACGATCGACGCGGGCGGCGTGCGTGTCGCGCTCCGCTCCGGCGAGGAGGTGCGCGCGCGCTACGTCGCCGACGCGACCGGCTTCCGCTCCGTGGTGGCGGACGCCCTGGACCTGCGGGAGAAGCCGACGTCGATCCGGCACCAGTCCCGCACCCTGTTCACGCACATGATCGACGTGAAGCCGTTCGACGAGACGGACACGCCGTTCCGGCAGGGATGGCACACGAGCACGCTGCATCACGTCTTCGATCGCGGCTGGTTCTGGGTCATCCCGTTCGACAACCAGAAGGGCTCCACGAATCCGGTCGTCAGCGTGGGACTCACCGTCGATCCGCGCAGCCACCCCAAGCCGGCCTCCTCCGGCGCGGCGGAGTTCGGCGAGTTCGTGCGCCGGTTTCCCAGCGTGATCCCGCAGTTCGAGAACGCGAAGGCGGTGCGCCCCTGGGTCTCGACCGGGCGCGTGCAGTACTCGTCGAAGCGGACCACCGGATACCGCTTCACGCTGATGTCGCACGCGTCCGGGTTCGTGGATCCGCTCTACTCGCGGGGCTTGATCAACACGGTGGAGGTGATCACCGCGCTCGTGCCCAGGCTGCTGGCGGCGCTCGCGGACGACGACTTCGACCTGGAGCGTTTCGAGTCGATCGAGACGCTGCACCGTCGGATGATCCGGTACAACGATCGCCTCGTGAACGGATCCTTCGCCAGCTGGCGCGACTTCGACCTGTGGAACGCGTGGGTACGTGTGTGGGCCTTCGGCACGATCGTGACGGAGTTCCGCGTGATGCGCGCGCTCTCCGAGTACACCGCCACGGGCGATGTGTCCCATCTGAACGGGAACTTGACCGATCCCGCGTTCTCCAACCTGGAGGATCCCGACTACCACGCGTTCTTCCGCCGCGCGGTGGAACTGATGGATGCGTGCGAGGCGGGAACGGTGCCGGCCGCGGAGACGGCGACGCGGCTGTTCGCCCTGCAGGCGGACTACGAATTCCCCATCCTGCTGAACGTTCCGGCCATGCGCCGGGCCGGCTGGCTGAAGGAGGGGGAGGAGATCAGCGAGCGGAGCATGCGTTTCGCGCGCGAGGGATACCGCTGGGCGCTGGCCAACCCGACGAGCCGCGACCTGTTCGGCACGGCGGAGACGCTGTACCGCTGGCGCGCGCACCGAGCCGATCCGCACCTCGAGGCGCGGGAGCCGGCGAAGTGACGCGGCGCACTCTGCTCTGGATCGCGGGGAATCCGGAGGGGTCGTCGGCAGAGCTGGTCGCGCGCCTCGCGAGCGAGTCGGGAATCATCTGCCGGGACCCGGGCGAGGTGGCGCGCCGCTCGGCCGAGGCGGATGCGGCCGTCGTGGTGCTCGCCTCCGGCGACGGCACCCGAGATTCCCTGCTCGCCGGATGTGGGCGTCTCGTCGGGAGCCTCGGCGAGGACCGCGTGTGTTTCGTGCGGGCCCGGGACGGGGGCGGCGGGTTTCCGGACGGCCTGTTCGATGCGCTCGTGGTAGAGCTCGACGACGGTGCGGATGTCGACCGATGTCTGGAGCGCATTCGCTCGTTCGTCCACGGCTCTTCCGGCGCGTCCCTCGGCTTCGGCGGAACGCTGGAGCGCGCGCGCCGCTCGGCGGAACGGGCTCTCTCCGAGCTGCGCGGCGCGGGGTGCGACGGCCGCGCGGAGCATCCCGTCGTCCTCGATTCGGCCGGCGCGTGCGTGTCGGCCTACGCCGATGCTCTGGATCTCGTGCAGCGACGCTTCTGGACGACCACCGTCCTCACGTCGGGTTTCTGGACGCACCGCGTCGACGCCGTCCTCGACGCGAACCGGCGCATGATGCGAAGGCTCGCCGGCGGTGCCGGCGCCCGACGCCTCTTCCTGCTGGACCGCCCGGCGGAGCAGGTCGTGGCCGCCTACCGCGAACGGCGCATCCTCCTCGATCGGACGGGCAACGCGGGAGACGTCGCGGCGTTCGACGAGGAGACCGACACGCTGATCCGTAACGTCGCCGCGCTCGTGGCGGAGGGCTGCGAGCTCCGGGTGGCCTTCGATGGAACGGCGGCGTCGGCCCGGCTCCCAGCGGAGCTGGGCTGGAGGCAGGACGACTCGGAGATCGCCGTATACGACGACTTCCGCGTGGACGTCTTCGAGGGAGGGCGCGCCGGCGCGATCCGCCGCGTCCAGGGATTCACGCCGGCCATGCGCCGCTTCCCGGAGCACCTGCAGGCCGCCGAGCGGTTCTTCCTCGAACTGTGGAACGGCGCCGCAGTCATGGACGACTTCCTCCGCGATCTGAGCGCGGCGCTCGAATCCGCGAAAGGCCGGATCCACTACAGGGCGAACTGGCTCGCGCGCTACGAGTTCGCTCTCGACGAGGGCGACGCGGCGTTGAAGCAGGCGGAGGCCGAGCGGCTGGAGGAAGCGCTGCGCGCGCACGGGTTCTGGGGCGGCGTCGGCTCGGTGCTCGACGTCGGCACGTGCACGGCACGGTACCCCTTGCTCCTGCGTCCCGCGGTCCGGGACGACGGCACGATCGTCGGCGTGGACGACGATCCGGACTGCGTGCAGTTCGCGCGGGAGAACGTGGCCCGCGCCGCGCCCGGGGACTCCCGGATCGTCCTGGTGCGTGCCGACTTCGCCGCGCGGGACCTGACGCTTCCGGGCGCGCCGTTCGATCTGGTCACGTGCATGATGAGCACCGTCTCGCACTTCGGGCGCGGCCGGCGGGCCGATTTCGGCGATCCGTTGCAGGCCGTGATGAGGCGCTTCGCCGGCTTGCTCTCCCCGGACGGCCTGCTCGTGCTGAGCAGCTGGTCCCGGACCGCGCTCGAGAGCGGCCGGCTCCTCGCGATCTACGACGAGCCGGACTGCAAGAGGCTCGTGGAGTGGACGCCGCAGGCCGACGAGCTGGACGCGCGGCTTCTCGCCGCCGGCCTGCGCGCAGTCGAGCGGTCCGTGCCCGATCCACGGCTCGATCTGCTCGTGTGCAGGAAGGTCGCGGCATGAACTCCCCCGCGCACGAGCTTCGCTCCGAGAGCGACCTTCGCGATCTGCAGCTCCTGCTGTGGCTCGGGCAAACCCTCGCGCCCGAAGCGCCGGGGTACAGCCTGCCGTTCGCGTTCGAGATCCGCGGCGAGCTGGACCCCGTGCACTTCGAGAACGCGGTGCGTGCCTTCGTCGAGCGCTGCGACGCCGCCCGCATGATCTTCGAGGAGGTCGACGGTAGACCGCGGCAGCGCGTCCGCGCGCTCGATCTTCACCTCGAACGCCAGGACTTCTCCGGCGACCGGAACGCGGACGCACGGCTCGAGGCGTGGCTCGCGGAGCGCGTGTCGCGCGCGTTCCGTCTCGACGAGCGGCTCTTCGACACGGCGCTGGTGAGGATGGCTCCGGATCGGTTCGTCTGGTACTGGAACCAGCATCATCTCACCGCGGACGGATGGTCCTACGGGCTGATGCTGCGGCGGGTGGGGGAGTACTACGGCCTCTCGCGGGAGGGTCGGCTCGCCGGTGCCGCGGAGCTGCCGTCTTTCGCGGCGTACCTGGCGAAGGAGAGGGCCGGCCGCCCGCTCCGGGCGAAGAGCGGCACAGCCGGCGCGGAGCCTCCGAATGCCCCGCTCGAATGGTACGGGCGCACCGACGCCGTGAAGTCCCTCGCCGAGCGGCGAGTCACCCGCGCGCTGGGCGCCCGGCGGACGCGGGGGCTGCGCAGGCTGGCGGCGGATCCCGCGTTCCGCTCGCTCGGATCGGAGCTGACCGTGCTCGAGCTTCTCGCCGCGGCGACCACGGCGTACGTGCACCGCGTCACCGGCGCGCGCCGGATCGCGCTCGGCATCCCCTTCGCCCACCGCTCCACGCCCGAGGAGCGCGAGGTCTGCGGGCTCCTGCAGGAGATGATCCCCCTCGATCTCGTGCTGGCCGAGGGCGAGACCCTGCGCTCGCTCGCCGCGAAGGTGGACGCGGAGATCTGGAGGTCGCTGCGCCGGGTCCGTGCCGGCGCTGCCCCGGCCGGCGGCACGAGCCGCTACGAGATCCTGCTCAACTATCCCGCGGTGACCTTCGCCGAGCTCGACGGGCTGCCGGTGCACGCGCGCTGGATCCATCCGGGGTTCGGCGACGGTCAGCGCAGCCTCTTCGTGCAGATCCATGACTTCGACGGCAGGGACGAGCTCGTCCTGCACTTCGACGCGAACGCGGGGATCTTCGCCGGGGAGCTGGCCGAGAGGGCCGCCGGCCATCTCGCGGCCGCGATCGATCGCCTCATCGAGGACCCGGACCAGCTCGTCGAACGGCTGGATCTGCTCGGCGACGCCGAGCGGGAGCTCGTTGTGCGGGGGTTCAATCGCACGGGGGAGGAGTACCCGCCCGGCGAGGTCGCCGACCTGTTCGAGCAGCAGGCCGCGAAGACGCCGGAGCGCGAGGCGCTGGTCTTCGGCGACGGCGCGTGGACCTACGCGGAGCTGGACCGCGCGGCGAGCCGGCTCGCACGGTTCCTCCGCGAGCGTGGCGCCGCGCCCGGCGTGTGCGTGGCCAGCTGCGTCGAGCGCTCCGTGGAGTCCGTCGTCGGCCTGCTCGCCGTGTGGAAGTGCGGCGCCGCCCACGTGCCCATCGATCCGACCTATCCGCGGGAGCGCATCGCGTTCCTGCTCGAGGACAGTGCGTCCCGGATCCTGCTCACGCAAGAGCGCTGGCTCGGCCTTCTCCCCGCTTCGCGTCCCGAAACGGTGGTGCTCGACCGGCTCGACCTGCAGGGGCTTCCCGACGATCCGGCAGAGCGCAGCCTCGTGCTCTCCGACCTGGCCTACGTCATCTACACTTCCGGCTCGACCGGCAAGCCCAAGGGCGTGGCGATGAGCTGCCGCGCGCTGGTCAACCTCGTGCGGTGGCAGGTCCGGCAACCGACGCCGCTCGCCGCCCCGCGCACGCTGCAATTCACGCCGCTGACCTTCGACGTGTCCATGCAGGAGATGCTCTCGACGTGGGCGGCGGGAGGGACGCTCGTCCTGATCCCGGAGGAGACGCGGCGGGATCCGGAAGCGACGCTTCGATGGATCGAAGAGCAGCGCGTCGAGCGGCTCTTCATCATCTTCACGCCGTTCCAGCGGATCGCCGAGGCTGCGGACCGCACCGGGATCGTTCCGCGCCGGCTCCGCGAGGTGATCACCGCCGGCGAGCAGCTGCAGATCACTCCGGCGGTGCGCAGGTTCTTCGAGCGGCTTCCGGGTTGCTCGCTCACCAACCAGTACGGACCGTCGGAGACGCACATCGTGACCGCCGGGCACGTCGAGGGCGCGCCCTCCGAATGGCCTCTGCTCCCGTCGATCGGCCGCCCCATCGCCAACACGGAAGCGTACGTGCTCGACGACGCGCTCCGTCCCGTGCCCGTGGGAGTCACGGGCGAGCTCTGGATCGGCGGCGCACAGGTCGCGGAGGGGTACGTCCGGCGGCCGGAGCTGACCGCGGAGCGCTTCGTGCCGGATCTGTTCCGCGGGGAGGCGGGAGCGCGGCTCTACAAGACGGGCGATCTCGCGCGCTGGAACGAGGACGGATCCATCGCCTTCCTCGGCCGGCGCGATCACCAGATCAAGCTCCGGGGATACCGCATCGAGCTCGGGGAGATCGAGTCGGTGCTGGCCGCGCACCCCGACGTCGAGCAGGCAGCGGCGCTCGCCAGGGCGAACGGCGGCGAGCCCCGTCTTCTGGCCTGGGTCGTTCCGCGCGGCGAGGCCGACGCCAAGCTACCGCTGCGCCTGCGCCGCTGGCTCGAGGAGCGGCTTCCCGAACCGATGGTGCCGTCGGCGTTCGTCGTGCTGGACGCGCTGCCGGTGACCCCGAACGGGAAGGTGGATCGGCTCGCCCTGCCGGAGCCGGACGGAGCCCGGCCCGAGCTCGAGTCCGCGTACGTCGCGCCGGCGACGTCCCTGGAGCGGACCATCGCCGGAATTTGGCGAAGCGTGCTCGGCGTCGACCGCGTCGGGCTTCGCGACAACTTCTTCGATCTCGGCGGCCACTCGCTGCTCCTGGTGGAAGTGCACGACGCCCTTCGCCCATTCGCGCCGCGACAGGTCTCCGTGGTGGACCTGTTCCACCACCCGACGGTCGAGGCGCTGGCGGCCTTCCTCGACGGCGCGCGTCCGGACTCCGCTTTGGAGAGCGTGGCGGAGCGTGCCGGCCGCCAGCGGGAGGCGTTCACGCGTGCGCGGCAGGACAGGGAGGGGCGGCGCCATGAGTGAGGCGGGTACTCCCAGGATCGCGGTCGTGGGCATGGCCGGCCGCTTCCCGGGAGCTCCGGGGATCGACGAGCTCTGGATCCTGCTCCGCGACGGCAGGGAGCCGTCCGTCGAGCTGAGCGACGCCGAGCTCCTGGCGGCTGGAGTCGATCCCGCGCTGCTCGCCGATCCCGCCTACGTGAAGCGCGCGGCCCTCCTCGACGGGATCGACCGCTTCGACGCGCGATTCTTCGGCTACACGCCCCGCGAGGCGGCCACGATGGACCCGCAGCACCGCCTGTTTCTGGAAGCGGCGTGGCACGCGCTCGAGGATGCCGGCCACGGCGCGGAGGAGGACGCGGGCCCGGTCGCGGTCTTCGCCGGCGAGAGCCTCGACACCTACGCGCGGAACAACCTCTACCCGGACCGCGACTTCGTCGCCTCGATGGAGGATCTGCAGGCGCTCATGAGCGTCGACGGCGCCTTCCTCGCGACGCGCGTGGCCTACCACCGCAACTTGACCGGGCCGGCCGTGGTCGTGCAGAGCACCTGCTCGACGTCGCTGCTGGCCATCTGTCAGGCGTGCCAGAGCCTGCTGCAGTACGGTAGCGACCTCGCGGTGGCGGGCGGCGTCTCGGTGCGCGTCCCGGAGCGGCGCGGTTACCTGTACCAGCCCGGGGGAATCCTCTCGCCGGACGGACGCTGCCGCCCGTTCGACGCGCGCGCCGCGGGCACGTACTTCAGCAACGGAGTCGGCGCCGTCGTGCTGCGGCGGCTGGAGGACGCGCTCGCGGACGGCGATTCGATCCACGCGGTGATCCGCGGGTGGGCGGTGAACAACGACGGCGCGTCGAAGGTCGGCTACACGGCGCCGAGCGTCGAAGGTCAGGCCGCGGTGATCGCGATGGCGCAGGAGCTGGCCGGCGTGGATCCGGCCACGATCGGCTGCGTCGAGGCGCACGGCACCGCCACCGCACTTGGCGATCCCATCGAGGTGGCCGCGCTGACGCGCGCGTTTCGCGGGCGAAGCAACCGGCGCGGCACCTGCGCGCTGGGGTCGGTCAAGAGCAACTTCGGACATCTCGACGCCGCGGCGGGCGTGGCCGGCTTCCTCAAGACGGTGCTCTCCTTGAAGCACGGCCGGATCCCGCCGAGCCTGCACTTCGAGCGGCCCAACCCGAACATCGACTTCGGCGCGGGCCCCTTCTTCGTCAACGGGAGGCTCGCGGCGTGGCCGGACCTCGGAGCGCCGCGCCGCGCGGGTGTGAGCTCCTTCGGCATCGGCGGGACGAACGCGCACGTCGTCCTCGAGGAGGCGCCGCCGGCCGCCGCGGTCGATCCGCCCTCGCGGCCGTTCGAGCTGCTGGTCGTCTCCGCGAAAACCGAGGCGGCGCTCGCCGCGCAAGCCGAGAGCCTGGCCGGCCGTCTCGCCGCGGCACCGGACGTCGCGCTGGCCGACGTGGCGCACACGCTGCAGACCGGACGGCGGGGATTCGCCCGGCGTCGTGCGCACGTCTGTCGCGACGCGCAGGACTCGGAGCGTGCGCTTCGTGCGGCCCGCCGCGGCGCGCCGGCGGCGGAGGCGACGGATCGTCCGGACGTGGCCTTCCTCTTCCCCGGGCAGGGCGCGCAGTACGCGGGGATGGGGCAAGGGCTCCGAGACGCGGAGCCCGAGTTCCGGAGGCACGTCGACGAGTGCGCGGCGGTTCTCGAGCCGCTGCTCGGTCTCGACATCCGCGAGGCGATGCTCGACGGCGGTCGCCTCACCGACACGGAGCTCGCCCAGCCGGCGCTCTTCACCGTCGAGTACGCGCTCGCACGAACGTGGATGAAGTGGGGAGTGCACCCGGCGGCGATGATCGGGCACAGCGTGGGCGAATACGTCGCGGCGTGCCTCTCCGGCGTGATGTCGCCGAGCGACGCTCTCTCGCTCATCGCTGCCCGCGGGAAGCTGATGCAGCGGCTGCCGCGCGGCGCCATGCTCGCGGTGCCGCTCTCGCCGGAGGCGGCGTCGAGTCGGCTGGACGGCGGGCTCGCGCTGGCCGCGAGCAACGCGCCGGAGCTGTCCGTCGTGTCCGGGCCGATCCCCGCGGTCGAAGCGCTCGAGGTGCGCCTGCGCGAGGAGGGCATCGCCGGGCGCCGGCTGCACACGTCGCACGCGTTCCACTCGGCGATGATGGACCCGATCCTCGAGGACTTCGCCCGGGAAGTGCGCCGCGCGAAGCTGGACGCTCCGCGCATCCCCTACGTGTCCAACGTGACCGGACGGTGGGTCCGGCCGGAGGAGGCGACGGATCCGGCGTACTGGGCCACGCATCTGCGGCAGACGGTTCGCTTCTCCGAAGGAGTGGCCGAGCTGCTACACCGTCCGGTTCATCTCCTGCTGGAAGTCGGGCCGGGTCGCGCGCTCGGCGCACTCGCCGGACATCATCGGAGCGCGGCAGTCCCAGCCGTCGCGGCGGTCCCGTCCCTGCGTGACGCACGCGACCCTCGTTCCGACGTCGAGTGCCTGCTGGATGCTGCGGGACGGCTCTGGGAAGCGGGCGTCGAGATCGACTGGCGCGCCTTTCGCGGCGGCGAGCGGCGCCGGCGCATTCCGCTCCCGGGGTATCCCTTCGAGCGCGAGCGGCACTGGGTGGAGCCGCGTCGCGGGACGGGGCGAAGCTCGACGCCGCGAAGCGACGACGCGGCGGGTCGCTTCTGGATTCCGTCGTGGAGGCGGTCGTCGGTGCCCCCCGCGCCCGCGCGCGTCGCGGAACGCTGGCTGGTGATCGGCGGCGACGACGAGCTCACCCGGCGATTGACCGGCGCTCTCGCCGGCCGAGGCTGCGAGGTGATCGCCGGAGAGGGGCGCGCACCGAACGTGCTCTGGACCCGGAGCGCGCCGGGTGAGGGCGTGGCGGCCGGGAGCGAGGACGAGGAGCTCGAGCTCGCGTTCTTCGGTCCCGTGCTGCTCGCGCGCGCGCTGGCCGGATCGGGAGAGCACGTCCGCCTCGTCGTCGTGACGCACGGAGCGCAGGACGTGTGGGGGACGGAGGAGCTCGTGCCGGAGCGGGCCGCCGCGGCCGCCGCGTGTCGCGTGATCTCCCGGGAGATGCCGGACATCGCTGCCCGATGCATCGACGTCGAGAACGGTCGGCTCGATTCGCCGGAGCGCATCGACGCGCTGGTCGCCGAGGCACTCTCCGGCGAGACGGATCCGCTCGTCGCTCACCGGGGTGGCTACCGCTGGTTGCCCGCGCTCGAACCGGTGCGCATCGAGGCGGGAGAGGCGGCCGGGTCGGCTCCTCCGCTCGGCGCGTGGATCGTGACCGGCGGCCTGGGCGGCCTCGGCCTGGAGATCGCCGCGCACCTGGCGCGCAAGCAGCGGGCCAAGCTCGTGCTCGTGTCTCGCCGGGGTCCCGACGCCGAGCGACTTCGCCGCGTGGCCGAAATCGAATCGCTCGGCGGCGAGGTCGAGATCGTGCGCGGGGACGTGTCGCGCGCGGACGACATTGCGGCGACACTCGCGCGCGCGCGTGCTCGCTTCGGCAAGGTCCACGGCGTGATCCATGCGGCAGGCGTCGCCGGCGCGCACGCGCTCGAGGAGACGACGCGCACGACGGCCGCCCCCGTGCTTCTGCCGAAGATCGCCGGCGCGAAGCTCCTGGTGGCGGCCTGCGAGCGCGAGGGCTGCGAGCGCCTCGTGCTCTTCTCTTCGCTCGCGTCCCGCTTCGGCGGCGTGGGGCAGGGCGACTACGCCGCCGCGAACGCCGTCCTCGAGGCCATCGGAGCGGCGGCGGCGCGCCGATCGTCGTGCGCGGTGACGGTCGTCGGCTGGGACGCCTGGTCAGGCGTCGGCATGGGGACGGTCGCGGGGCCGTTCTCGTCGGAGGAGGGGCATGCCGAGCGGCTCCGCGGCGCGCTCACGCCGGCGGAGGGCGTCGAGGCCTTCGCGCGGATCCTCCGCGCCGGGCACGGCCACGTGCTCGTGTCCACCCGCGATCTCACCGCGGGATTCGAGGGCACGATGCCGCCGGACGAGTCTCGGCGCGCGTCCGGTCCAGCGCCGACCGCGCCGGATCCCGGCGTGGAACTCGCCGGCCGGGAACGGGTCGTCGGCGAAGTGTGGCGCGAGCTGCTCGGCGTCGACCGCATCGGTCCGCAGGACGACTTCTTCGCGCTCGGCGGTCACTCCCTCCTCGCCACGCAGATGCTCAATCGTCTGCGAAGGAGGCTGCCCGGCGTGGACGTCAAGCTCGAGGACGTGTTCCGCGCGCCGACCGTGGCGGGACTCGCGGCTCGGATCGAGGCGGCGGAGGCGGCGGCAGGGTCCGCGGCGAAGTCCGCACCTTCGCCGAGCCGGGCGCCCGCCGGCGAGGCAGCGGGCATCCGGGGCGTGGTCCTCGTGCTGTGCACGCCGCGCTCCGGCTCGACGCTCTTCCGGCTCATGCTGTCGGGCCACCCACAGCTCTTCTGTCCGCCGGAGCTCTGGCTTCTCGGCCACGCGACGCTGTCGGAGTGGAGCCGGGATCCGTTCTCCGTCGTGTACCGGGACGGCTTGGTTCGCGCCTTCGCCGGTCTGGACGGCGGACGGGAGCCGGCGCCGCAGGAGCTGGTCGAAGAGCTCGTCCGCCGCGGGATGCCGGTGGCCGACGTGTACCGGATGCTCCGCGAGCGATCCGGCGGACGCATGCTGATCGACAAGACGCCCGGGTACGTCCTCGATCGGGCCGCTCTCGCACAGGCCGAGCGGGTCTTCCACGAGGCGCGCTACGTGCATCTCGTCAGGCATCCGCTCGCGTCCATCGAGTCGTTCGTGCGCTCCCGCTTCGACCGGTTCCTCGAGGAGCGCGGCGATCCGCGGGAGATCGCGGAGCGCACCTGGGCCGACGGCAACGGGAACGCGCTCGAGTTCCGCGCGGCGCTGCCTCCAGGGCGGCACCTGCTGGTCCGCTACGAAGCGCTCGTTCGCACGCCGGTGGCCGTGATGCAGGAAGTCTGCGCGTTCCTCGACGTGCCCTTCGACGAGGACGTGCTCCGGCCCTATGAGCGCGGGCGCATGTTCGAAGGTCCCGGTGATCCCGGCCTGCGCGCGCACGCCGGAATCGACCCCTCGCGCGCGGACGCATGGAAGACGGCGTCCGCGTCGGCCGTCGGGACGCGGACGCGGTCGCTCGCCGCCGCTCTCGGCTACGAGCTGCCCGCGTGACGGCTCGCCGAGCGCCGCTCTCGCTCGCCCAGCAGCGGCTATGGCTGCTCGAGCAGCTCGAGCCGGAAAGCCGCGCGTACCACATGCGAGCGGCGTTCCGCGTGCACGGCGAGATCGACGTCCACCGCCTCGAGCGAAGCGTCGCCGAGATCGTGAGACGCCACGAGCCGTTGCGTACGACGTTCGCGTCGGAAGGCGGCGAGCCGGTACAGGTGATCCACGAGTCGGTCGAGCATCGCATTCTGCTGGACGACCTGACCGGCGTGAACGCGGCGGACCAGGAGACGGAGCTGCAGCTCCGGATGACCCGCGAGGTGCGCCGCCCGTTCGACCTCGGGGAAGGCCCGCTCCTGCGCGTCGTGCTGTACCGGTGTGACGCGCGGAAGCACGTGTTGCTGATCGTCGTGCATCATCTCGTCGCCGACGGATGGTCGATGGGCCTCTTCGCCCGGGAGCTGGTCGACCTGAACGCGGCGCTCTCCGAGGGGCGGCCGTCCCCGTTGCGAGCGCTGCCGTTGACGTACTCGGAGCACGCCGCACGCCAGCGGGGCGAGATCGAGAGTGGCGCTCTCGACGAGCAGCTCTCCTGGTGGACGAGGCAGCTGGCCGGCGCGCCCGCTTCCACCGATCTTCCCACCGACCGGCCGCGCCCTCCGTCGCAGGGGCACCGCGCGGGGGTAGTGACCGGGAGGATCCCGGCGGCGGAAGTCGCGGCGCTCGACCGGCTGGCGCGCGCCGAGGGCGTGACGCCTTTCATGGTGCTGCTCACCGCGGTCGCGCTGGTGGTGCACCGTCACACTGCTGCCACCGACGTCGTCCTCGGAACGCCCATCGCCAACCGGAACTGGGCGGACGTCGAGGAGCTCATCGGGTTCTTCGTGAACACGCTGGCGCTGCGCGTCGACCTCGCCCGGGATCCCACCTTCCGCGAGTTGCTGGCCCGCGTGCGCGCCACGGCGATCGACGCCTTCGATCGTCAGGATCTGCCCTTCGAGCGTCTGGTCGAGGAGCTGCGCCCGCCGCGCGATCCGAGCCGCACGCCGCTCTTCCAGGTGATGCTGCTCGTCCAGAACGTGCCGCTGCCGCGGCTCGAGGGAGGCGGGCTGCGCCTCGAGTACCTGGAGGTCGAGTGCGGGACGGCGCGCTTCGACCTGTCGCTATTCGCGCGGCGGGAAGCGGACGAGCTCGCGCTGCTGGCCGACTACGACGCGGACCTGTTCGACGAGGCGACGATCGAGCGGCTGCTCGCCCGGTTCCGGCGTGTGCTGGACCGCGCCTGCGCCGAACCGGATCAGCGCATCGGCGACCTCGATCTCCTCGGCGCAGACGAACGGCGCCTGTTGGACGAGCTGAACCGGACGGAGGCGGAGTATCCCGAGGTCACCCTGGCGGATCTCTTCGAGGCGCAGGCGGCGCGCACGCCGGAGGCGCCGGCGCTCGTGGACGGGGACGAGCGTCTGACCTTTGCCGAGCTGAACGCACGGGCGAATCGCCTGGCGCTCCGGCTGCGGAGGGAAGGTGTCGCCGGCGGAGACGTGGTCGCGGTGCGGCGCGAGCGATCGGCCGGCGCAGTGATCGCCCTGCTCGCCGCCATGAAGGCGGGCGCCGCGTGGCTTCCGGTCGATCCTTCCTTCCCGGCGGAGCGCGTCGAGTTCATGCTGCGGGACGCGAAGCCGCGGGTAGTGCTCGGAGACGACGAGGAGGACTCCATCGGCGAGCCGGCGACGAACCCCCCGCGAACGACGACGGCGGACGACGTGGCCTGGGTGCTGTACACCTCCGGCTCGACGGGCACGCCGAAGGGTGTGCTCGGACTGCACCGGGGTGCGGTGAACCGCATCGTCTGGGGCTGGCGGGAGCACCCCTTTCGACCGGGCGAGGTCGCCTGCCACAAGACGCCGCTCGGGTTCGTGGACTCGGTGCAGGAGGTCCTCGGCCCGCTGCTCGCGGGCGTGCCGGTGGTGGTCGCGCGGGACGACACGGCCCGCGATCCGCGCGCGCTCGTGGAGGCGATGGCGCGGCACTCGGTGAGCCGGCTCGTCGTCGTGCCGTCGCTGCTGCGCGCGCTGCTCGACCTGCCGGGGGATCTGCGGGCGAAGCTGCCGGCACTGGCCCTCGTCATCAGCAGCGGGGAGCGCCTGACCGCGGACCTCATCGACGGGTTCCAGCGCAGGCTTCCGGGCACGCGGCTGGTCAACCTCTACGGATCCTCCGAGGTGTCCGCGGACGTGACCGCATGGGACGCACCGGCCCGCGGCGGCACCGGCGACGCGCTGCTCGGGAGGCCCATCGCCAACGCGCGCATCCACGTGCTGGACGAGCGCGGGCGTTCCGCGCCGATCGGCGTGCCCGGCGAGATCGTGGTCGGGGGCGCAGGTCTCGCGCGGGGGTACCTCGGCCGTCCCGAGCTCACCGCGGAGCGTTTCGTCGCCGACCCCTTCGCCGGGCGTCCCGGAGAGCGGCTCTACCGCACCGGGGATCGTGGCCGGATCCGCGCCGACGGGAACCTCGAGTATCTTGGCCGGAGCGACCACCAGCTCAAGATCCGCGGTGTGCGCATCGAGCCGGGCGAGACCGAGGCGGCGCTCCTCGAGCACCCTGCCGTGCGAGAGGTCGTCGTCGGCGCACGGGAGCGTAGGTCCGGGGACCCGGATCTCGTAGCTTGGTTCGTGACCGACCGCGATCCGGCGCCGGTGTCCGAGGAGCTGCGCGCGTTCCTCGCGGCGAAGCTGCCGGCGTTCCTGGTGCCGAGCCTCTTCGTCCGAGTCGCCGATGTGCCGCGCACCCCGAGCGGCAAGGCGGACCGCGCGAAGCTCACGCTGCCGGAGGCAGCCGCGGGACCCGCAGCAGGCGACGTGCCGCGGACGCCCTTCGAGCAGCTCCTCGCGGAGATCTGGCGGGAGGAGATCGGCATCGCCGCGGTGCGCACCGCGGACAACTTCTACGACGTCGGTGGACACTCGCTGCTCGCGGTCCGCGTAGTCGAGAAGCTGCGCGAGCGCAGCGGCATCCGGCTCCCACCGCGCGATCTCCTGCTGCAGACCCTCGGCCAGGTCGCGCGGCGCTGCGAGCAACGGGAGCGGGAGAGGTCGGCGCGCGCACCGACGCTCGGCCGAAAGCTCCTCGGTGCGGCGCGACGTCTCGCCGGGCGCGGGGGCGGCGATGCCTGACGGCGGACTCGACGTCTTCCGCTTCGGGTCGTCGGCGTCGCCGAAGCTGGGCTGCTTCCACCGGCCCGAGGTCGGCGCGGCGTCGCGGCGGACTGCCGTCGTTCTGTGTCCGCCGCTGGGGCACGAGACCATCCGCTCGCACCGGGCATACCGGCGGCTCGCGGGCGAGCTCGCTGCGGCAGGGCACGCGGTCCTGCGCTTCGATCTCACCGGCACGGGCGACTCGGCCGGAGGAGAAGAGCTCTGGGGCCTGGAGACGTGGACCGCCGACGTGGTCGACGCGATGGACGAGGTCCTGCGGCGCGGCTCCGGCGCGTCGTCGCTCTGCCTGGTCGGCGGCCGGCTCGGTGCGGCGCTCGCCGTGCGCGCGGCGGATCGGCGGCGCGACGTGGCGGCACTCGTCCTCTGGGACTCTCTGTTCTCGGGAAGAGATGCTCTCGCGGAGCTCGCCGCGGAGCACCGCCGGGTGGTGAGCACGGCGCACGTGAGCCGGAAGGCTCGAGCGGGGGCGAGCGGCGACATGGAGTTTCTCGGATTCGAGCTGTCCGCCTCGTTTCGCCGGGAGCTCGAGGCGATGGAGGTCGCCGTGCCGGCCGGAGATTCGCCCGCGGTGCTGCAGGTGGCGACGACATCGTTCCCGGAGAGCGAATCGCCCTGGATGTGGATGGAGGACGTGGCTCGCGCGGTGCTTCCGGTGAGGGTGGTGCGGGAGATCACTTCGTGGGTCCGGGCACGGTGCCCGTGAGGGAGTCGGTGCGGCGGTTCGGGCCGGAGGGGTCTCTGGTCGGTGTCCTGACCGAACCGGCGTCCGGCGCCCGGGGACTTCCCGCGGTGCTGCTGCTGAACTCGGGCATCGTGCATCGGGTCGGACCGAATCGTGTCCACGTGGCGATCGCGCGGCGCCTCGCCGCGGCCGGATACCCGGTGTTGCGATTCGACTTCTCCGGCGTGGGCGACTCGCCGGCGCGGGTCGATCATCTGCCGTTCGAGGAGAGCTCGGTCGAGGAGACCCGCGCGGCGATGGATCACCTGTGCGACACGACGGGCACGGACCGCTTCGTGCTAGCCGGGATCTGCTCGGGCGCCGACGTCGCGCTGGTGACGGCGGGAGCGGACCGACGTGTCGCCGGTGTCGCGGCCGTCAACGCGCGACGCTTCGCCGCGTCCGACGAGACCTTCGCCGCCGTCCGAGAGCGCGCCGTGGCGAAGCACTACCGTCGCATCGCGACGAGCGGCTCCTTCGGGGGGAAGAGCTTGGCGAAGCTCTCGCTCGGGCGGATGCGGTGGGGCGCCGTGCTCCGCGCGCTCGGGTCGCAGCTGCCGCGCCTCTCGACACCGTCGGCCGTGGGCTCGCACGGCCTCGCCCCGCTGCTCGATGCGGGCACGCCCATCTATTGCCTGCACTCCGAGGCGGACGAGGGGCTGGACCACCTGTACGCTCTGGCGGGCCGGGATCTCGGCGCGCTGCGCGCTTCGCCGGCGTTCCGCTTCGAGGTGATCGAGGGCGCGGATCACACGTTCACGATGCGCTGGAGCCAGAACGTCCTGATCGAGTGCCTCGCAGGCTGGATGGAGGAGCGGTTCGGTCGTGTCGGATAGCCTGACGGACGCGTTGCGCCCGCTTTTCCCGGCGGCGGTGGAAGTCGACGCCGGCGTTCCGGCGGGGATCCTGGGCCGGCTCTTCCCCGAGGAGGAGGCGCTCATCGCCCGCGCCGTGGAGAAGCGCAGGAGCGAGTTCCGCGCAGGCCGCATCCTCGCGCGGCGGGCGCTCTCGCGGCTCGGCGTGGCCGAGGTGCCGATCCTGGCGAAGGAGCGACGGCCGCTCTGGCCGGAGGGAATCGTCGGGTCGATCTCGCACGCGGACGGCTGCTGCGCGGTCGCCGTGGCGCGGCGCGGACCGATCCTGGGCGTCGGACTCGACGTGGAGGTCGAGGGCGCCGTGACGGAGAGGATCTTCGCCCGCATCGCCACGCCGGAGGAACGGGAGTGGATCCACGGCCGCGACGAGCCGCGGCGATGGGGCACGGTGATCTTCAGCGCGAAGGAGGCGTTCTACAAGAGCCTCGCGGCCGTGCACGAGACCTGGGTCGGCTTCCACGACGTGCGTGTCGAGGTCCAGGACGCCGGGACGTTCCGCGTGACGCCGATCCGTGAGTCGGTGCGCGCGGCGGTCGCGGGGCGGGGACTCTCCGGGCGGTGGTGCGTCACCGGCCGCCGGGTGTTCGCCGCGCTGACGCTGAGCGAGGCCTGATCAGTCCAGGAACCACGCCGTGGTGAGCGGCGACGTCCGGAAGAAGTCGTAGAGCATCGTCCCGATCTTCGTCCGCGCCGGTACGGCGGGATGCGCGCAGTCCGGATTCAGCTCCGACGGAGACCAGGTGAGGCCCTGGGAGTTCGCGTTGCCGCCGTCGGCCCACATGTACGGACCCCAGGCGAGCCACGGCGCGACGTCGAGTCCGAGATCCCCCGCGATCGGATCGATGCTGCCGGTGGCCAGCTGCTCGATCTGCGCCTCGATCAGCCATTTGACCGCGAAGCCGGTCTCGTAGGCGAAGGGCTCGTCGCTCGGGCCGCCCTGCGAGCAGCTCCAGATGCGAGTGGCCAGGTACACCTGCTTCACGTTCGGATACGTGCTCTTGAGCGCGCGGGCTACGTCGCCCCACTTGCCGAGCAGGTCGAATGCGTCGGCGTTCACGTTGGGCAGCCCGACCGTGGGATCCAGATTCGCCATCTTGCACCAGATCACCTCGACGTCCGCCTCGGTCCGGCCGGCCTGCTGCAGCCAGCCCTGAACGAAGCCGTATGCCGGATCGGAAGGCGAGTCCCAGTCCGTCGCCACGCGTCCGCCGATGCCGCCGTTCACCAGCACGAGGTTGTCGTTGAGGATCGCGTCGCCCCACGCCTGGCCGATGAACGAGTAGTTCGCGCAACCCTGCGGTCCGATCTGGCCGCCGAAGGACACGTCGCGCTGATTGATGGGATCGCAGAACTCCATCTTGCAGTTGGAGAACCCGATCGAGAGCAGGACGAACGGCTGGCTCGTGTCCACCTGCGGCTGCCGCGCGACGTGCGCCGCCGGGCAGTCGTTGCTCCCGGGGTAGAGCAGGCCGGGGAAGCTCCTGTAGGTGTACCCCTGCATGTCGATCAACGCGATGGACGCGGTGGTGTCGGTGAGCACCGGCTGCGCGGACACGGTGAGGCTGGGGAGAGTGGACGTGACCGCAGCCCCGTCGACGGTCGCGCTGATCGTCGTGGGCGTGCCTTCCGTCGCCCCGGTGAAGCGCGCCGTGTAGGTGCCGTCGCCGTGATCCGTCGTGGCGCCGATCGCCCCCTGGCTGCTTCCACCGGACGCGGCGAAGGTCACGGCGCGTCCTCCGCTCGTGATCGCGGACCCCGCATCGTCCCGCGCGTGCAGCGTGAGCGTGGAGAAGGCACCCGGCGCGATCGACTCGGGAAAGACGGTCACGACGGATCGGGAGAGCGAGACCGTGCCCGGGCCGGGGACGTTGCCGGCGGGGTTGTCGTCACCGCAGCCGGAGGCGAAGAGCATGGCCAGGGCGACGGCGGTCCGCCGCAGCGTACGGCGCGTCAGCGCGATGCTCATCGGATCTCCCACGGGGGTCGTGCGCGGACATTCTGGCACCCGAGCGGGCGCGAGTCCACTTCCCTCGTTTCGGCGCGCTCGAGGGGCAGCCTTGAGCGGAGACCGCGCCGATCTGGCTGGAACTTGCGCCCTCTCGCTCCCGCTTGCGCCTATCCGTAGAGGCCGGCGGCCTTGTGCGCGGAGGTGAGGATACCCTTGATGAGGGCCGAGCTGAAGCCCTGGTGCTCCATCTCGTTCAGTCCGGCGATGGTGCAACCACGAGGCGTGGTCACGCGGTCGATCTCGGACTCGGGGTGGCGGTCCTCCTCCACGAGGAGCGCGGCGGCGCCCTTGGCCGTGTGCGCCGCGAGCAGGAGCGCCTCCTCGGGATGGAAGCCGATCTCGATCCCGCCCTGGGAAGCGGCCCGGATGGAACGGAGGAAGAACGCGATGCCGCACGCGCAGAGCGCCGTGGCCGGGATCATGAGCGCTTCCCGAATCACCAGCGTGCGCCCCACGCCGTCGAATAGCGCCGCGGCCTCGGCGAGCGCGTCGGCATCTTCGCTCTCCGCGGTGAGGCAAGTCATCGACTCGCGCACGGCGACCGCGGTGTTGGGCATGGCGCGCACGATCGGCAGCTTGATGCGGAGCAGATCCCGCAGCTGCTCCAGAGACACGCCGGAGACGGTGGAGATGACGCGATGCCAGCGCGGCTCGAGCGCGTCCCGGATGCCGTCGACGAGAGACTGGAGCTGCTGGGGCTGCACTGCGAGCACGAGGATGTGCGCCCCGCGGACCGCGGCGAGGTTGTCCGTTCCGGTGCCGAATCCATCGGCGGCGAGCGGTGCGAGCTTCTCGGCGTCGCGGCGCGTCACATGGATCCGGGCAGCGTCGACCGTCCCGCTCCCCGCCCAGCCGCGCGCCAGGGCCTGCCCCAGGTTGCCGGCGCCAAGGATGGCGATGGATGCCGTGCCGCGAGTCATGGTGGGGAATCTAGACCGCGACCTCGTTCGGTGGCAAGGCGCGATCGGCCGCCGCAAGGGGATCGGGCGGATCGCCGAGGTGCGGGCGCTGAGCAGCGGCGGATCAGGCGAAGAAGCGCCCGTACATCTCCGGATGGAACCCCACGAGCAGCGTTCGCCCCATCCGAACCGTGGGCGCGCGGAGATTGCCGGTCGGGCCGAGGAGCAGTGCCGCCAGCGCGCCGTCATCGGGCCGGTCCTTCACGAGATCGACGCGGATGACGGTCTTGCCCTTCGCCACGAAGATCTCGCGTACGTTTCGCGCCGCCGCCAGAGCCTCCTTCCGGCCCAGCGGGGTCCGCTTGGCATCGGTCACCTCGACCGCCTCGATCTTCGCCCGCGTCAGGAACTCCTGCGCCCTGCCGCAGCTCGTTCAGCCGCGGCGGTGGTGAAGCCAGTCGATCCGCCTCGGCGGCATCGTGCTCTCTCTCCCTCGCGTCCACCTCACTCGAGGCGGATGGACTTCTGTGTGGCGGCGAACGAGCCGGCCTGCAGGCGGACGAGATAGAGGCCCGCGGAGACCCGCTGGTTGGACTCGTTCCGGCCGTCCCAGGTGATCACGAAGCGGCCTGGTGCCATGGTGCCACTCACCAAGCTCCTCACCAGCCGTCCCGTCGTGTCGAACACCACGAGACTCACCGTCTCGGCCACGGGCAGATCGAACTCGATCGTCGTGCTCTCGTGGAAGGGGTTCGGCCGTCCGGTGGACAGGGCGAAGGACGTGGGTACGAGGGCGATCGGTCCGGCCGAGACCAGCGTTGTCACGGTGATGTCGGCGGAGTCGGAGTCGTTGGCGGCATTCGGATCTGCCTGATCGGAAGCGGTGACGCTCGCTGTGTTGGTGATGGTGGAGCTGCCGGTACCCAGGTCCACCGTGGCGGTGATGTCCAGCGTGGCGGAGGCGGCGTTCGCCAGGGAGCCGACGACCCAGAGGCCGGTGCCGCTCGTGTAGGTGCCCTGACTGGGGACATCGGAGACGTAGGTCACGCCGGCCGGGAGCAGGTCCGTGACCTCGACGCCGGTGGCGCCGTTCGGGCCGCCATTGGTGACGGTCACGGTGTAGACGACGGTTCCGCCTTCCGACGGCGCGGGATCGTCCACCAACTTGGTCACCGCCAGATCCGCGATTCCCTCCACGGTGATGTCGGCGGAGTCGGAGTCGTTGGCGGCATTCGCATCGGCCTGATCGGAAGCGGTGACGCTCGCGGTGTTGGTGATGAGGGAGCCGGAGGTGCCGAGGTCGACCGTCGCGGTGATGTCGAGCGTCGCGGAAGCGGCGTTCGCCAGGGAGCCGACGACCCAGAGGCCGGTGCCGCTGGTGTAGGTGCCCTGACTGGGGACATCGGAGACGTAGGTCACGCCGGCCGGGAGCAGGTCGGTGACTTCGATGCCAGTGGCGGCATCCGGACCGCCGTTGCTCACCGTGACGGTGTAGACGATGGTTCCACCCTCGGAGGGCGAGACGTCGTCGACGATCTTCGCCACGGAGAGATCGGCCGTCTCCTGCACGTTGATGTCGGCGGAGTCTGAGTAGTTGGCGGCATTCGGATCGGCCTGATCGGAGGCGGTGACGCTCGCGGTGTTGGTGATGAGGGAGCCGGAGGTGCCGAGGTCGACCGTCGCGGTGATGTCGAGCGTCTCGGAAGCGGCGTTCGCCAGGGAGCCGACGACCCAGAGGCCGGTGCCGCTGGTGTAGGTGCCCTGACTGGGGACATCGGAGACGTAGGTCACGCCGGCCGGGAGCAGG
>JBQTGV010000139.1:0-4280 GCA_052390515.1 Candidatus Eiseniibacteriota bacterium
GTTGAATCGGCGCGACTGGAAATCGCGTAGGGCGGGAACGTCCTCGGGGGTTCGAATCCCTCTCTCTCCGCCAGCAAGGCCGGTGCTCGCGGTGGCCGGCGGCACGCGACACAAGGTGGGGATGTAGCTCAGCTGGGAGAGCGCCTCGTTCGCAACGAGGAGGTCGGCGGTTCGATCCCGCTCATCTCCACCAACGCTCGCTCCGGTCCGCCCTTCGGGGCGCCGTGCCGGGTCCTGTGCAGCGGGAATCTGTGAACCGCGTCAGGGCCGGAAGGCAGCAGCGCTCAGCAGGCCTTCCCGGGTGCCGCAGGTAACCTGGCCGGCGCCCCGAGGGAGCGGACGGAGGAGGGGAGGGGCCGTGGCGTATCAGGTACTGGCCCGCCGCTGGCGACCCCGCCGCTTCGACGAGGTCGTTGGCCAGGATCACGTCACCCGGACGCTCCGGAACGCCATCAAGAAGCGCCGCCTGGCGCACGCGTTCCTCTTCGCCGGTCCCCGCGGCGTCGGCAAGACCACCACCGCGCGCATCCTCGCCAAGTGCCTCAACTGCGAGACCGCGAAGGACGGTCCGGTCGCGGAGCCCTGCAACACCTGCACCGCCTGCGAGGAGATCGCCGCGGGACGCAGCCTGGACGTGCTCGAGATCGACGGCGCTTCCAACCGCGGCATCGACGAGATCCGCGACCTGCGCGAGAACGTGCGCTACGCGCCGAGCGCGGGCCGGGCGAAGGTGTACATCATCGACGAAGTCCACATGCTGACCAAGGAAGCGTTCAACGCGCTGCTCAAGACCCTGGAGGAGCCGCCCGACGGTGTCTACTTCGTCTTCGCGACGACCGAGGCGCACAAGGTCCCGGCGACGATCCGCTCCCGCTGCCAGCAGTACGACTTCCACCGCATCTCCGACGCGACGATCGCGGAGACGCTGGCGAAGCTCGCCGAACGGGAGAAGCTCTCGGTGGATCCCGCGGCCCTGCTCGAGCTGGCGCGCCACGCCGCCGGCGGGCTCCGCGACGCGGAGAGCCTGCTCGACCCGGCGGCCGCGGTGGGCGAGGGGACGGTCACCTCGGAGGGCCTGCGCCGTCTCCTGGGCGAAGCGGCCGACGCCGCGTACCTCGAGATCGTGGAGCGCGCCGCCGGTGGCGACGCCGGCGGCGCCCTACGCGCGCTCGCCGCGCTGCTCGAGCGCGGCATGGATCCGGGGCGCATCGCGGTGTCCCTCACCCAGGTCCTGCGCGATCTCCTGGTCGTTCAGGCCGCTCCCGACGACGCGACCGCGCTCGGTGTGCGTGCGGATCTCGTCGGCGAGCTGGCGCGGGTGGGTGGTGGCATCTCCGCGGCGAAGCTCACCGCGCTGCTCACGTTGGCCAGCCGCACCGTGGCGGAGCTGCGGCGAAGCTCGAGGCCGCGGCTCTCCCTCGAGGTCGCGCTGGCACGCATGAGCCGGCTCGCCGATCCGGGCGAGATCGCCGATCTCGCGCTTCGCCTGGAGGGCCTCGGCGGCTCCGGCGAATCGAGCGCCGTGCGAAGGCCGGCCGGCGGCGCGCCTCCGACAGTGCCACCCACCCCGCGCGGCCGTGGCAGCGCGCCGCGAGCGCCCCGTCCGGGTCCGTCGCGCGGGCCCGATCCGGAGGAGCCGCGCGCCTCCTTCGCCGACGAGGATGCCGAGCCGCCGGTCGCGACCGCGGTCGAGCCGCGGCGTCCCGCCGCCACCGGCCGCGTCGGAGAGGTGTGGTCCGAGCTGCTGGAGCGCGTCCGCGTGCGCAAGGTGATGCTGGCGTCGTTCCTGGAGCACGGATCGCCGGAGGCGCTGGAGGACGACGCGCTGGTCGCCGTGTTCGACAACACCTACTACGAGGGCATGGTCGGCCGCCGCGAGAACATCGCGGTCATCTCCGAGGAGCTCGCCGCGATTCTCGGCGGGCCGCGTTCGCTGCGCGTCCGGAGGGGCGTCATTCCGGGCAAGCGCGTCGAGGAGGAGCCGAGGAAGGCGCGCGGGCGGGATCTGCTGGCGGAGAACCCGGGGCTCTCGCGCATCGTGCACGAGCTGGGCGGGCAGGTGGTGCCCGACGGCGGCTCCTTCGGGGGAGGCGAGGGATGAACATCAACAAGATGATGAAGCAGGTGCAGCAGGCTCAGCAGCGCATGGCCGAGGTGCAGGAGCAGCTCGCCGCGCAGCAGGTGGAGGCGAGTTCCGGCGGCGGCATGGTCCGGGTCGTCCTCGGCGGCGACGGCACGGTGAAGCAGCTCCTCATCGATCGCGAGGTGGTGGACAAGGACGACGTGGAGATGCTGCAGGACCTGATCGTCGCGGCCGTCAACGAGGGCAAGCGACGCGCCTCGGAGCTGGCCGCGCGCGAGATGCAGAAGGCCGCCGGAGCCCTCGGGCTTCCCCCCGGGATCCTCTGACCGCGGTGGAGTTCGGCTCCGATACGCTGTCCCGCCTGGTCGAGGAGTTCGCCCGGCTCCCGGGGATCGGCCGGAAGACGGCGCGCCGGCTCGCCTTCCACGTGCTCAAGACCGACGAGGAGTCCGTGCGCCGCTTCGCCGACGCGCTGCGCGACGTGAAGAGCCGCGTCACCTTCTGCGCCACCTGCCACAACGTCACCGAGGCGTCGCCGTGTCCGCTCTGCGTGGATCCGCGCCGCGCGCAAGATCTCGTCTGCGTGGTGGAGGAGCCGAGCGACGTCCTGGCCATCGAGGCCACCGCGGAGTTCCGCGGGGTGTACCACGTGCTGCACGGCGTGCTGTCGCCGCTGGACGGGATCGGACCGGACGAGCTGCGCATCAAGGAGCTTCTGGCCAGGGTGCGCGAGCGGACGCCGAAGGAGGTCATCCTGGCGCTGAACCCGGACACCGAGGGCGACGCCACCGCGTTCTACTTACAGAAGCTGCTCCACCCCCTGGGCTGCGAGATATCGCGGATCGCGCGGGGGATCCCAGTGGGCGGCGATCTGGAGTTCGCCGATGCGGTGACGCTCGGCCGCGCGATCCAGGGCCGCGAGAGGATGCTGGCGTGACCGTTGCCACCGGGCTCACCATCGGGCGACTGCTCGCCGCGCCGCTCTTCGCCGCATTCCTGCTGCGACAGACCGCGCACTCGCTGTGGACCGCTTCCGTCATCTTCCTGCTCGCCGCGCTGACCGACACCGTGGACGGCTACCTCGCGCGCCGTACCGGCACGGTCACGCGCATCGGCCGCATCCTCGATCCGCTGGCCGACAAGCTCCTCGTGGCGCTCGCGTACGTGCTGTTCCTGTGGCTGGAGCTGCCCAGCGTGAAGGGCTGGATGGTGGCCTGCATCCTCGCGCGCGAGGTTCTCGTCACCGGATTCCGTTCCTTCGCGGGGCGGCGCGGCGTGACGATCCACTCCAGCGGCCTCGCGAAGTGGAAGACGACGCTGCAGATGGCGGTGGTGATCGGGCTGCTGCTGCTCATGTCGATCCGTGCGGCCTCGAACCCCGCGCCGGACCACTGGAAGCATCCGGGCGATCCGCTGGCCGGCGCGCTGCTGACCGGCGCGCTGGTGCTGACCACCCTGGTGACTCTGCTCTCCGGTCTCGACTACTTCTGGAAGAACCGCGCGCTGCTCAAGGGAGGCGGATGAGCGCGCTCGGCCGCATCTGGGCCACGGGGCTGTGGACAGGGTTCTTCCCGGTGGCCCCGGGCACGACCGGCAGCCTGCTCGCGCTCGCCTTGTGGTGCTGGCTGCCGCTGCCTCTCGGGAGCGAGGGCCGGCCGGACCTCGTCGCCGTCGTCTTCCTCGTGGCCGTGACGCTGCTCGCCGTGGCGGCGGCCGGCCGCGCCGAGCGGGAGTTCGGTCACGACGGCGGACCCATCGTCGTGGACGAGGTGGTCGGGCAGTGGATCACCGTGGCCGGCCTCGCGCCCGGGCCGGCGAGCGTCATCCTCGGCTTCCTGCTCTTCCGCTTCTTCGACGTGTTCAAGCCGTTCCCGGCAGGACGAAGCCAGCGGCTGCCCGGCGGCTGGGGCATCCTCGCCGACGACGTGATCGCCGGGGTGTACTCGGCCATCGTCCTGCGCCTCCTGCTGCTCCTCGTGCCGGGGCTCTCGTGAACGCTGCGGTGCTGCTCGTCGGGGACGAGCTGCTCGGCGGCGTCGTCTCCGACAAGAACGTCGCGCACGCCGCGCGCGCGCTCGGCCCGAGGGGCGTCACGCTCGCCACGGTGCTCGTCGTCCACGACGACGAGGAGGCGATCGCCCGCGGAGCGCTCCGTCTCGCGCAGGAGAGCCAGCTGCTCATCGTGTGCGGAGGGCTG